>DEHS01000003.1 GCA_002352055.1 Legionellaceae bacterium UBA2794 | reverse complement strand
TTCTTTAATCGTACTTAATGTTTATTTTGTCATCCCAACACAGGTGGGGAACAATCCAAATATTTAGCAAAATACCACTTTATTGGATAGATCCCCACCTGCGTGGGGAATACAACTCATTAATTCACAACATTATTATGCATTAAAAATTATGAGGAGATACCTCCGTGCGCGAGGAAGATACTATCTATTCACTTATTAATGTCTATTCAATTAAAGCGAATTGACGCTATTGATCAACTATGGCCATGAGTATTCGTTTGAGTATTAACTTGTGTATGATTTTCTATTTTTACAGCGCTCTCTGTAGATGATGACTGAATGCGAGCTATCGGTTTGATTTGCTGATTGCTCTCATCATGACCATGCACATTGCCCTGAACCTGCGGAGCAGATCCTACACTACTATGCCCATGATAAGAGCCTCCTTGTGGGGCTGGCCGGTATTCATTATGTCCATGATAACGTCTATTTTCATTATGATAGTGGACCGGAGGATGGTAACGTCGAACTTCGACCTGTGGCGCGGGTCGGTAATAATCAGGTTGGTAATAATCTTCCTGAATTACGGTGCATGCTGTCATAACGGGTAACACCATGAGACAGGTAACGAGGTATTTCATAATAACTCCTCACAACAAATAAAAAATAATATTAACTCAATCGTCAACGTATAACGTTGGCATAATCGGTTTCTTTTAGGTTATTAAATTTGCTTATATAAGCCGTTAAACACATAAACAACGCTACTTTTAAGTTGCATTAGCAAATGATGCAACACGTCACCACTTATATTTTAGGTCCATCTGGAATCCCGCGAACCAGTCGCGGGACATTTGAGAAGCTTCATGACTGACAGCCATCTTTAGAATCATTCATTAAACGTTTTTTAACTACTACTTATCGAGTAGAAATTTCCGCTTTAACTTGCTTATTCAAATAAGGTTGAATGCGAATTGTAGAGTTAGCTCTTGCCCAACCTGAATATATAGGCAGCGAAGAATATGTCGGAACAATTGTCAAATACATTTCAGGATGACAGGCATTATAATAAAACAAGCTTATGTAATGTGGGGCTTCGTAACGATATACTACAAATTCTTCCAGAGGTGTAAGGTCATCATATGTACCAAAAACTCTTACATCAGTGAAACTGTTATTGATAATTTCAATTTCACAATATCCAGGATAATTCATGCTTTTTTGCGCAGATTTATTATCTGTAACTGCAGCTTTGGGATGTAAATGAATGTTAGCAGCAAAAGCTGAACCAAATACACTGAAACATAGTACGAGTAACAAAGACTTAAACTTCATGGTTTTCCCCTTAGTTAAGATGCAAAAGCATAGTAACAAAGTGTTGTATTTAGTCAATAGGTTTTTTTTCTGATCATGGAAAGAAATATATCTCGAATCAGCATCAAACATTTATGAGGATAAAATATCTCTTTATGATATATTTACAAAATTATCAAATGAACAGACTTAAGCTGAGGAAAACAAATGTCAAAGCGGATGAAGATCATGGGAATAGCCCTGTTGGTTGTTTTCGGTGGCATCATCGCCTTCAATGTCTTTAAAGTAATCATGATCAAGCGATTTTTTGCAACATATGAACCCCCAGCTGTTACCGTATCTTCCGCTGTTGCCAAATCAGTAGATTGGGAGCCCACCATCAGTGCAATTGGGAATTTCGTAGCAATTAATGGGGTAGAGGTTAATAGTGAAATTGCGGGAAATGTAGTTAAAATCGATTTTGATTCGGGACAATTTGTTCTTAAGGACGAACCGCTAATTACCATTGATGACAGCGTAAATCAGGCCATGTTAAAGTTTAATCAGGCAGAATTAACCCTCAAAGAACTAGACTATAAAAGACAGACTGATTTGTTTAAGCGAGGCGCCACACCAAGCTCCAATGTGGACGAAGCCAAAGCAAAACTCCAACAGGCTCAGGCAAAAGTTGAAGAAATTCAGGCGCAAATTAATCAAAAACACATTGGAGCACCCTTCGCTGGTCGCTTGGGAATTCGGCAAGTGAATCTGGGGCAATATATAAACCCAGGTCAGACATCAATCGTTTCCTTGCAATCAATGGATCCATTATATTTAGAATTTTACGTACCTGAACAATTATACAAACGAGTACATATCAACCAGAAGATAACTTTTTCTGTTGAAGAATTTCCCGACATGTTATTTGAAGGGACCATCTCTGCAGTTAACTCCAAAGTTGATCTGAACACCCATAACGTACTACTCCAGGCCATTTTACCTAACTGCCCAGCTGACGGAATTAAAAACCCTGAAAAATCAACTTTAATCAAAACGCGCAAAGAGCCTCAGGGAAGTAATATAATTGTTATTTGTAATAGCGATTTAAATACCAAAAACAAAGTGAGAAGTTTTGTATTTCTTCCCGGTATGTTTGCGTCAATAAATATCGGCCAGCCAGCTGAACCGAACACGGTTATCGTTCCTTCAACTGCCATATCTTATAGTCTATATGGCAATTCCATATATGTTATTGAAAAAAATAAGGAAGGCAAGAAAAACAAAGAAGGAGAAGATGTCCTGGTTGTAAATCGCGTATTCGTCACTACTGGAGAGCAACGTGGTAATTACACTGTAATTAAAAAAGGAATTAAGCCGGGACAAGTTGTAGTGAGTACTGGCGATTTGAAATTACAAAATGGAACATCAGTAGTAATTAATAACAGCGTTGAACTTAAAGATATTGCCGATCCTGACACTTTAGGTCAATAAATAAAAGTTCAGATTTATGCTGTAGGGTTACAGACTGCACTTTTATTACCAAATGCCTTGGAAAACTTATGTTACCAAGGCATTTTTTAACGGTGTTTCTTATTTCAATATAGTTTTAGCAGGATAACTTATGAATTTTACTGACATATTTATAAAACGCCCCGTCCTCTCTATAGTGGTAAGTTTGCTCATTTTTTTATTTGGAATTAACTCCATTATGAAAATGCAAATTCGGCAATATCCGAGAATGGATAATACGGTCATCACTATTACAACCAGTTATCCAGGTGCCGATGCAGACTTGATTGCAGGATTTATAACCTCCCCTCTCGAAAGCTCTGTCGCGAGTGCCGAAGGTATAGATTACATGACGTCATCCAGTGTTCAAGGATTAAGTACCATTACCCTTACTATTAAATTAAATTTTGATCCCCAAGTGGCATTTACCGATGTAATGAGTAAAGTGCAGCAAACTATCAATCAACTACCCAAAGAATCACAACAGCCGGTCATTTTAAAATCATCGGACACCAGTACTGCCTTGATGTATATCAGTCTGGATAGTACTGAAATGACCCCGCAACAAATAACCGATTATGCAACGAGGGTGGTGCAACCTCAATTGCAAACTGTTGATGGTGTTGCAAAAGCTGAAATTCTGGGTGGCGCCACCTATTCCATGCGTATTTTTCTGAATCCCATTAAAATGGCTGCCCTCAATGTATCTCCTTCAGATGTATCGACGGTACTTGCTAGTAATAATTTTCTCACTGCTGCAGGCAGCACTAAAAGCGAATATGTTGCTATCAGCATGACTGCAAAAACGGATTTAAATGATGCTGAAGAATTCAGTAAACTTATTGTCAGGAATAATAATGGATCCATTGTACGTTTACGGGATATAGGCACCATAAAACTTGGTTCGCAAAATTACGACACCTCGGTTACCTTTAACGGTAAAAAAGCGGTCTTCATCTCTATTACACCCACGCCCACTGCTAATCCACTCACGGTAATAAGTGATGTTCGAAAGCTAATGCCCGCTATCATTAAAGAGTTTCCCCCATCGTTAACAGGGACCATAGTATATGATGCGACTGCCTTCATCAGAGCGTCCATTAATGAAGTAATGCACACCATGGTAGAAGCTGGTGTGATCGTAATTTTGGTCATTTATCTGTTTCTCGGCTCCCTTCGTTCCGTTTTAATTCCTATAGTGACCATACCTCTATCACTGGTTGGGGTGTGCACCTTAATGCTCATGCTTGGCTATAGTATTAATTTGTTAACCCTGCTGGCGTTCGTATTGGGTATTGGTTTGGTTGTCGACGATGCAATTGTAGTAGTAGAAAACGTACATCGTCATATCGAAGAAGGTCACAGTCCTTTTAATGCCGCAATCATAGGAGCGAGAGAAATTGCGACACCTGTAATCGCCATGACTATAACCTTGGCAGCAGTATATGCTCCCATTGGATTTATGGGTGGATTAACCGGTGCATTATTTAAAGAGTTCGCGTTTACATTAGCGAGTGCGGTGATCATTTCGGGCGTGATAGCGCTTACTCTATCCCCAATGATGTGCTCTAAAGTTTTATCCAAAGAAATAAGCAGTGGTAAATTTGTGCACTTCCTGGATAATCTGTTTAATCGCCTTAAAGGACGGTATCAAAGAATTCTGCATAGCTTGTTGGATACCCGAAGTATTATGTTGCTTTTCTCAGCCGTCGTTATCCTGATGTTACCTTATTTATATACCAATACTGCCGCAGAAACTGCTCCAGATGAAGATCAGGGTTTCTTTTTCGTGATGGCAACAGCACCACAATCAGCCACACTAAATTATATAGAAGCCTTTACCAAACCCTTTGATAAGATATACCAAAGCTTTCCAGAGACTGAAAATTACTTTTCGGTAAACTCAAGCCAGCCCATATCAGGGATGGTCTTAAAACCCTGGGATCAACGAACCAAAAGTCAGTTCGACCTTAAAAAACCGCTACAAAACCAATTATCAAGTATTGCCGGACTTAATGCATTTGCTATTGTTCCACCTCCTCTTCCTGGTGGGGGAAGCGGCCCTCCGGTTCAATTTGTGATTAAAACTACAAGTGATTTTCGCAGCTTATTTGATGTTGCTAATCAATTAACAGAAAAAGCCAAAAAAAGCGGCTTATTTATCTATATTGATAACGCGTTAAAGTTTAATCAACCTCAAATTGAGTTTACTATTAATCGTTCCAAAGCTGCTGAAATGGGGCTGGATATGAAGGCTATAGGGAGTAGTTTAACCAGCGCCCTTTCAGGAAATTATGTCAATTATTTTAATTTGCAAGGTCGTAGTTATCAGGTAATCCCTCAACTTGATCGAAAATACCGATTAACTCCAGAACAATTAGGACAAATTTATGTTAAAACAGTTAACGGAATTATGGTCCCTCTCTCAACGGTAGTTACGCCGGTGAGTAAAACACAGCCTAATTCAGCCACTCATTTTCAGCAATTAAACTCTGCAACCATACAGGCAGTGATGATGCCCGGTAAAACGCTGGGGCAAGGTTTAGAGTTTCTCCAGGAAGCGGCTAACGAAACCTTACCTAAAGGCTTCACCTATGATTTTGGTGGGGTATCAAGACAATTCATGCAAGAAGGAAGTGCGCTGATCTTTGCCTTTATATTTGCAATAATTATCATCTATCTGGTTCTTGCGGCGCAATATGAAAGTTTCCGAGATCCCTTAATCGTATTGATCAGCGTGCCCATGTCACTATGCGGAGCATTAATCCCGTTAAACCTTGGTCTTGCGAGTATCAATATTTATACTCAAGTCGGATTAATTACATTGATCGGACTCATTAGTAAGCATGGAATTCTGATCGTGGATTTTGCGAATCACCTCCAGCGTGAGAAAAATCTGGATAAACGGGCAGCGGTTGAAGAAGCTGCAGCAATTCGGTTACGACCTATTTTGATGACCACCGCCGCAATGGTTTTTGGCGTTCTCCCACTGCTTATTGCGAGTGGCGCCGGTGCAATCAGTCGATTTGATATTGGTTTGGTTATTGCAACGGGACTGTTAATCGGTACCGGATTCACCTTGTTTGTAGTTCCAACAATGTATACCTACATTGCAGAAGACCACCGCAGAAAATCTGATGAACCACAGCAACTTGAAGAAAATCAGCCAGGTTTGGTTTAAGTTCTAATTGTTTTTGATTTTCAGTCCTGTAAAAGCCGATTTATTGAATGGCCTTTTACGGGACTGCTATTCACAATTACAAATTATGCCACCCTTCCAATGACCTATGATTTAAGTCTCCGCATTAAATGGCTAAACTACCTTGGTCTGTGATAATATTCGATGTTTTACGAGTACAGGCCAGAACATGGATAAAACCTATTCCCCCGAAGCCATAGAAGAAACTACTTATACGAAATGGGAGAACCAGCATTACTTTCAACCCCGTGGTGAAGGAAAGCGGTTTTGCATCATGTTACCCCCTCCAAATGTAACAGGCAGCCTTCATATGGGGCACGGGTTTCAACATACCATTATGGACGCTTTAACCCGTTATCATCGTATGTCTGGTGATAAAACATTATGGCAACCAGGAACGGATCATGCCGGCATATCAACCCAACTGGTTGTAGAGCGCCAATTGGAGGCTCAAGGTATTTCCAGAAAAGATCTGTCCCGAGAAGAATTTTTAGAGCGAGTCTGGCAGTGGAAAAATGAATCGGGCAATACCATTACCCAACAAATGCGCCGCATTGGTGATTCGGTGGATTGGTCACGCGAGCGCTTTACAATGGACGAAGGCCTGTCGGCTGCTGTTCAAAAAGTGTTCGTACAATTGCATGATGAGGGTCTAATCTATCGAGGAACACGTTTAGTAAATTGGGATCCTAAATTAGGGACCGCGGTTTCTGATCTGGAAGTGCTTTCAGAAGAAGAAGACGGATTTCTCTGGCATATTCGATATCCGGTAGTCGATTCTTCTGAATCAGTAATTGTAGCCACCACCCGCCCGGAAACATTATTAGGTGATACCGCAGTGGCGGTGCATCCGGACGATGTTCGATTCAAACATTTGATTGGGAAGGAGGTAGTCCTTCCTCTTTGTGATCGAACAATCCCCATTATTGCGGATGAATACGTGGACAAGGAATTTGGAAGCGGTTGCGTTAAAATAACTCCGGCCCATGATTTTAATGATCATGAGATGGGTAAGCGCCATAATTTGCCTGTAATAAATATATTAACCAAGAAAGCGACTATTAATAAAAATGCGCCTATAAATTATCAAGGAATGGACCGGTTTGTCGCTCGTGAGCAAATCATTGCCGACTTGGAAAAACAAAATTTCCTCGTTAAGACGGAACCTCATAAATTAAAAGTACCACGCGGTGAGAAGTCTAATGTGGTCATTGAGCCATTACTAACCGATCAATGGTATGTTAAAACAAAACCCTTGGCTGAGCCTGCTATTGCAGCAGTACAAAAAGGAGAAATTCGTTTTTTCCCCGATACCTGGAACAAAACCTATTTCCAATGGATGGAAAATATCGAGGACTGGTGTATCAGCCGCCAATTATGGTGGGGGCATCGCATACCCGCATGGTATGATAATCACGGGAATATTTATGTTGGCTATAGCGAAAATGATGTTCGTTTTAAATATACCATAGATGACTCCATACCCTTGAAACAGGATGAAGACGTTTTGGACACCTGGTTCTCATCCGCTTTATGGCCCTTCTCAACCCTGGGCTGGCCTGAACGAACTCCTGAGTTTGAACAATTTTATCCCACCTCAGTTTTAGTCACTGGATTTGACATCATTTTCTTCTGGGTGGCTCGCATGATTATGATGGGTTTAAAATTTACTGGTAAAATTCCTTTTAAAGACATTCTTATTACCGGATTAATCCGCGATAGTGAAGGTCATAAAATGTCCAAATCTAAAGGAAATGTTCTTGATCCTCTGGATATCATTAATGGCATTGATATTGAATCTCTGGTAGAAAAGCGAACCTCGAACCTAATGTTGGGTTCCGTCCGGGATAAAATTGCAAAAGCAACTCGAAAAGAATTCCCTGAAGGCATCAATGCCTACGGAACCGATGCCCTGCGCTTTACCTATTGCTCACTCGCGTCAACAGGTAGAAACGTTCGATTTGATATGGGACGAGTTGAAGGATATCGAAATTTCTGCAACAAACTCTGGAACGCAGCGCGTTATGTATTACTCAATACTGACGAGGAACAAGTTGATTTTGAAGATGGTGCATTCCAATATAGTCCTGCGGATCAATGGATATTATCTCGTTTGCAACGCACCGTAGAAAAAGTTCATCATTATTTTGAAACCTATCGATTTGATTTGTTAGCTAATACTATTTATGAATTTGTGTGGCATGAGTATTGTGATTGGTATCTTGAATTATCAAAACCCATTCTTCAAGATGAAGATATTTTAGCGCCACTTAAGCGAGGAACCAGAAGAACTCTCCTACATGTTCTGGATCAGATTTTAAAACTGTTACATCCACTTATGCCCTTTATAACTGAAGAAATATGGCAGCGTACTAACAAATTCACCAGTGAAAATGAAGTGAGTATTATGTTAAGCGAGTACCCGCAAGTTGATGAGCAATTTATTAATGATTCAATAGAACAAGAGCTGGATTGGCTTAAAACAGTGATACAGGCGATACGGACAATTCGAAGTGAGATGTCCATCTCTCCTGGGAAACAAATTCCTTTATCTATTCGTAATAGCACCCCGGAGTTACAAGAGCGTATTGCTAAATACGAGCAGACTTTAAAAGCATTAAGCAGGATAAGTCAGATTCATTTCTTAAACCCAGGCGACACTGTTCCCGTTTCAGCAACTGCCGTTGTCGGTGATATTGAACTCTTAATTCCAATGGCTGATTTAATTGACAAAGATGCTGAGCTTTCGCGGTTATCAAAAGAAGTAGCGAAATTGGATAAAGATATCAGCCTTGCTGAAGGAAAATTGGGTAATACAAAATTCACTGATAAGGCACCTGCCGAAATCATAGCTAAAGAACATGAAAAACTCGAACAGGCGCAACAAGCCAAGGCCAAGCTTTTACAACATAAAGCACGGATTGAAGCGTTATAACCTTTAAATATTATGTTCCCTGGTTGGTCTGACAAAGGTAGACCAACCAGGGAACATAATTTGAATTAAAGCCCTCTCTTTTTAATCCTGATTGCTAATTTTTTTAATCCCTTTTTAATATTCCTACGCCAGCTCCTGTAATTTTTTTTGACCCATTTATGTAGGAGACATCCTTCTAATAAAAATAATCATAGCACTATGTAGCATATTGCTATATTATGTAATTTTTTAGAGAGATTACTATGGGTATAGTCAAAATTTCAGAAGAGCTACATAACGCAACCAAATTAATGGCTAAAGCAATGAGTCGCTCAATCAATTCTCAAGCGGAATACTGGATAAGGATAGGAAAATTAACGGAAGAAAACCCCTCAATTACTTATCCGGAAATAATAAAAATTTTAGTACAACAAGCAACTTTAGATGAGATCCCCTATGTTAGTGAAGAGTCCTGAGGCAATTAATAAAATGCGAGTTGCTGGCAAACTCGCTGCATTGGTTTTACAAAAAATCGACCCTTATGTGGTAGCCGGTATCACAACGATTGAGCTTGAGAAAATCTGTCGAAAATTCATTATAGAAGATTTGGAAGCCATCCCCTCCACCCTTAATCATTATGGTTTCCCTGCATCAATTTGCACTTCATTAAACCATGTGGTCTGTCATGGAATCCCCTCTGATAAAAAATTAAAAAATGGTGATATTTTAAATATTGATGTGACAGTAAAAAAAGAAGGATACATTGGTGATACCAGTAAAATGTATTTGATTGGGGAGGTTAAACCTTTTGCACAAAAATTAGTTCAAGTAACTCAAGAATGTCTTTATAAAGCCATATCTTTAGTCCGTCCGGGCATTCGACTAGGAGATATCGGTCATATAATTCAGCAACATGCTGAAAAAAACCGATACTCAGTTGTCCGTGAATTTGGAGGTCATGGGATTGGAACAAGCATGTGGGAAAAACCAGAGGTCTTGCATTACGGCGAACCGGATACTGGTTTTGAACTGCAAGAGGGAATGACTTTTACCATTGAGCCCATGCTTAATCTGGGAGGTCGTGAAATTAAAACCCTTGGCGATGGGTGGACGGTAGTCACTAGAGATCATAAGCTTTCGGCGCAATGGGAGCATACAATTTTGGTGACCAAACAAGGATTTGAGATTCTAACATTGAGAGATGAAGAGAATTTAGCGCAGCTATAAAGACACTAACTGGACAAATTATTGACAATTATCTGCTATAAGCTATAGTTTAAGAGTGAATATGATTTGCCCTCGGGCAAAACAGTTCACTGCAAGGCCACTTTCGAGTGGCCTTTGTCTTTTTAAGAGATTAATATTCATCATTCCTTACAATAGTCTAAAATTAGATCACCCCTCTTAAATTAAGTATGAAACATGGCTCGATCAATTTGGAAAGGCGAATTGTCATTTGGTTTGGTATCTATACCGGTTTCATTGGTCTCGGTTGAGGAAAAAAATGAACTTCATTTTCATTTGCTCGATGTAAAAACCAAATCACGCGTTCGGTACCAACGAGTCAGCGAGGAAACGGGGAAAGAGGTTGAATGGAATAATATTGTGAAAGGGTTTGAATACGCCAAAGACAGTTACATCATCGTCGATGAAAAAGAATTTGAAAAAGCGAGTCCCGATATATTTAAAACCATCGATATAGACGAGTTTGTCGATCTCAAAGATATCGATAATTTATATTATTCAAAACCTTACTATTTGCAACCCGAAAGTAAAAATAAAAAAGCCTATGTTTTATTAAGGGAAGCTTTAAAAAATACCGGTAAAGTGGGTGTAGCCAAAGTCATTATACGTACGAAAGAGTCTTTGAGTTTAATTATTCCCCACGATCATGCCCTCTTACTGTATCTCATTCATTTTGCTGATGAAATTCGGGAAGAAGAAGCCATTAATGTTCCCAAAGAAGATATCAAAACCTATCATATCACCAGTAAAGAATTAAAAATGGCGGAGTCCCTCATTAAAGAAATGGCCACCAAATGGAAACCGGAAAAATACCACAATGAATACAAGGAAACATTAGAACAATGGCTTGAACAACAAATCAAAAAACAAACGAAATCCGGGAAAAAAGCACGACCTGTAGTTAAAGGCAATGAATCGGTAGTCGATTTTATTACCTTGTTAAAAAACAGCATGGGAAAATCTAAAAAACCGGCAGAGAACTCTAAATCTGGACCGACGAAGAAAACCTTGTGATGAGTATATACTCACAGGAAAATTTCTTATAAATTTTCAAAGTCATTAATTCCCAGGGGAGAGGTCAATTATCTATGTTATAATTAAAATGATGGATTGTAACAGTAGTTTTCACAAGGACGTTTATGGATATATTTTCCAATTGGTTTCAAATTGCTGCAATTCCCAGAGATGCAATAAGCGGCCAATATGACTATGTTTTAGTAATCCTGTCTTATGTAATTGCAGTTCTCGCTTCATATGTGGCACTAAATCTCGTAGGTCGATTACGTGCTGAGCAAGACATACACGCGAAAACTTATTGGTTAATAGGGGGTGCATTCGCCATGGGGGCAGGAATTTGGTCTATGCATTTTATCGGGATGCTAGCCTTTATCATGCCAATGCCAATGGAATATGAACTAGGATGGACTCTAAGCTCTTTACTTATGGCAATTTTTGCTTCAGCCATCGCTTTATTTATCATTCAAAAAGAAAATTATACCATTACTCAGTTTGCTCTGGGAGGATTAATAATTGGTCTCGCTATATCCACCATGCATTATATGGGAATGGAAGGCATGCGACTTCATACCAACATTCATTATTTACCAGGTCTATTTTTTCTCTCTATTATCATAGGCATCGCTGCTTCAGAAGCTGCCATTTATTTGGCTTTACAAAGTAATATCGGTACCCCTGGCAGACAATTTAACTTAAAAATAATCAGTTCATTAATCATGGGACTTGCCATTTGTGGCATGCATTACACCGGCATGGCAGCAGCTGTATTTACCCCAAAAGCAGCTCATATCATGCTCACAAGCAACCAGGCTATTCCTCCAAACTATCTGGCCTTCTTTATTGCAGGAATTACTGCGATGATTATTGGGCTAGCCTTAATTGTTTCAAATAATTATAAAAAAATGATAACAGCGGTGGGAAATGAAAAAGATTTTTTAAATGCAATGCTGGATAACCTGGAGGATGGAATAATCGCATGCGATGCTCAGGGACGAATAACTGTTTTAAATTGTACTTTACAAAAAAATATTAATTCAACCAAAGATAAATTAAGTCTGGATGATTTACAAAATTATTTTAGTCTTTATACAAAAAATGATAAGCGTCTTGATAAAGAACAATTCCCACTTCATCTCGCTTTAAAGGGTGAGCCAGTGCATGGAGTGGAGCTTACGATGAAATTTAAAAATAACATGGTTCGGAATGTGGTCATTGATGCTCAAAAAATTATTAATTCGGCAGGACAAAACCTGGGAGCAGTAGCTATTATTCATGATATAACTGAACTTAAAAGAACGGAAAAATTAAAAAATGAATTTGTATCCGTGGTGAGTCATGAATTGAGAACCCCCCTCACTTCAATTCGAGGGTCTCTAGGATTACTCGTCAGCGGAATTATGGGGGAGTTTCCTGAAAAAGCAAATAAACTCTTAAATATAGCGAACAATAATTGTGAACGTTTGTTGTTATTGATTAATGACATTCTGGATATAGAGAAAATTGAAGCAGGTAAAATGGATTTTGAATTAAAAATTCATAATCTAAATCAGATAGTTGCTGAATCAGTTGTTTCAAATAAAATGTATGCCGATAAATATGATGTTTCCATTGAACTTATTCAACCCGAAACCCCAATTTTTGTTTATACGGACTTAGGGCGTTTATTACAAGTTCTGGCAAATTTGATTTCAAATGCATGTAAATTTTCTCCAAAAGGAGAGACTATTTCGGTAGTTACAACCCTGCAAAAAACCTATGTAAGGGTCGAAGTTATTGATCATGGGCCCGGAATTTCTAAAGAATTTAAATCGCGCATCTTTAAAAAGTTTTCTCAAGCTGATTCGTCCGACACCCGTGGTAAAGGGGGAACAGGATTGGGTCTTAATATTAGCAAAACTATTATTGAAAAACTCGGTGGTACATTGGACTTTTTTAGTGAACCCAATAAAAGCACCACATTTTACTTTGACCTCCCCATTACACAGGAAAATTCGAAGTCAGCCAAAGCAGAAAAAGACACAACTAAAATTCCTGATTTTAAAAAAAGATTGCTTATTTGTGAAGATGATGCAGACCAGTCCATATATCTTAAAACACTTTTAGAGGCGGCAGGCTTTACCGTGGATGTCGCAGAGACTGTAGCAAAAGCTAAAATTTTATTAGATGAACATAATTATAATGCGCTGCTGCTGGATTTGATATTGCCTGATCAGGACGGAATTACGTTTATCCGGGAATTGCGTGCGGATGATAAAACAAAGGAATTGCATATTATTGTCATATCTGTAATTGGGGATACTGGACAGGCATTGCTTAACGGAGATGCTTTTTCAGTAATTGATTGGCTTGATAAACCAATTAACTTTAATAAGCTTTTGAAGGCTATTAATAAAGTTAAAAAAAGAGGTAAATCTGAGATTCCTAAAATATTACACATCGAGGATAATGTTGACACGCAGCATGTCGTAAAGGTTTTACTTGAGCAATATGCAAAAGTATCCATAGCAAATACGTTGTATGAAGCAAAAGAAATGCTTGAAAAATACCAATATGATTTAATTATTTTGGATTTACTACTACCTGATGGCAATGGAATAGACATTTTGCCTTTGTTAGCGCTACATAAAGTCCCTGTTTTGGTTTTTTCAAATATTCAACTTAGCAATGATTATAAAAAATTTGTAAGTCAATCACTAATTAAATCTAATTCATCAAATGAAACCTTGGTTAATACAATAGTGCATCTTTTGTAATGGATTAGTGTCATAAGGATAGAATGATGATTCACAAAGAACTAAAAAATATTTTATATGCTGAAGATGAATCCGATATTCGGTCAATTGCACAGATTGCTTTAGAGGATATCGGAGGGTTTTCAGTTCGATATTGTTATGATGGGCACAAAGTTATGGAAGCTTTAATGAACTATACACCTGACTTAATATTACTTGATGTAATGATGCCTGAGATGGATGGCCCAACAACACTGCGCGAACTACGAAAAATAGACCAATGCTCCAAAATACCTGCCATATTTATGACAGCTAAAATTCAAAACGAAGAAATTTTAGAATATAAAGCTTTAGGAGCCATTGATATCATCGCAAAACCATTTGATCCATTAACTCTTGCTGAATCAATAAGGAAAGCTTGGGACCGACATTATGGATAACATTCAACAAAAACTGGATCAGCTAATCAAAAATTATAGCGATAATCTTCCTGATAAAATTCAAGGAATAGAAAATCTTTGGGGTCAATTGCAAAAAGATTGGGATGTGGCAAAGCTTCATGATTTTCATCGCGAAGTGCATAGTCTGTGTGGATCTGCTGGAACCTATGGATATATTGAATTAAGTAAAATGGCACGAGAAATGGAACTTTTTTTAAAAACCATTTTAAATGTTACTGCCTTAAATGAAGCAAATAAAAAAACTATTAGCGCATTTTTAAAACAATTAAAATCAAAAGCAACTCTTGAGCTTTCACTTAAGATGCCCCTTCTGGAAACAGAGTCAGATCCATTAATTGAAAACAAATGTATTTACATAATGGAGCAAGATGAAGCTTTAGTGCAACAACTTATTGATGGATTAAAGCAATTAGGATTTAATTCATATCCTATTTCTAATATAGATATGCTTAGGATAGCAACCAAAGAAAAACCACCAATTGCGATGTTCATTGATACCTGTTATTTGGATAGTAAAAGTACAGAAGTGATTCTGAATATTCAAAAAGAATCACCAAACCCTATAATATTATTTTGTATCCTTCCCAATGCAGAGATTCTTCCTCGTCTGGATGCTATTCGCGCTGGTTCTCAAGCCTTTTTTCAAAAACCAATTGACTTACCTTTCTTAATCCAGGTATTTAATCAGAAATGCAACATGACCTCTAGCGAAGCTTATCGTATTTTGATTGTTGACGATTCAAAATCACTTACAGACTATTATTCGCTTATTTTGAGACAAGTGGGGATGATCGTTCACGCCATTAACAATCCCCTGGACTTATTCAAAGAATTGGAAGCGTTCCAACCGGACTTATTATTAATGGATATTTATATGCCAGAGTGCACTGGGTTGGAATTGGCAGCTGTTCTACGTCAAGAGACGAGCTACACTAAAATCCCGATAATCTTTTTATCTACCGAAGAAGACAACGATAAAAAGTTATTTGCAATTAGTTTAGGCGTGGACGACTTTCTGACTAAGCCTATCTCACCTCAACATTTAATTTCCGCAGTCAGATCGCGTTCAAAGCGAGCAAATATTTTAAATTATTATATGACCACTGATAGCCTTACTGGATTACTTAATCATTCAAGTATTTTAAAACAATTAACCATTGAGCTTGCGAGAGCAAAGCAAGCAAAAGTACCATTATCCTTTATAATGCTGGATATAGATAACTTCAAAAAAGTAAATGACCAGTATGGCCATCCTGTCGGTGACCTGGTTATAAAAAAACTTGCGACTACTCTTTTAACGAGTCTACGTGGTCTCGACATTGTAGGACGGTATGGGGGAGAAGAATTTGTGTTAATTATGCTTGGTTCAACCTTAAAAGACTCAGCTAACATAGTTAATAACTTAAGAACCAATTTTTCTAAATATTACTTTAACGTAGATAACAAAGAATTTTGCGTCACGTTTAGTGCAGGAATTTCTTGTTATGATGGAACTAACGATTCCCCAAATTTAATTGTGGAGCAAGCGGATCAAGCATTATATAAAGCCAAACAGCTGGGCCGCAATCAAGTAGTGATTTATAGCTAATAAATACCTCTTAATTACGCAAATTACGAAGCAACCTACCCCTCTCAAGATAAATACCGACTAATGTAAGTATTAAGATGATTATTAATTTCTTTCAGTTGATTTAAAAGCCTACAAATTATACAATAGAACCAGAATTTAATCTTGTGATGTACCTCAATGTTTGTTGTAACGCTTGATCCTGTAACTTTTGAAATGGTCATTAAATCAACTACGGAGCAGTTAGAAAGTTTATCTCAACAGTTTGCAAAAAGTGGCATTAAAACGTCCTTTGTTGAAGACTTAAGTAATAATACTTTAAAGATTTTCCTTGATGATGAACTGGATGTGCTGAAAGCAGGAGTTATTTCTTTAAAGCACTATCCATTTATTAATCGTAAGGAATATTACTCCGCCTTAGAAAAAATCAGTAACATCTTTAATGGCATTAAAAAAACTGTTCCTCTCGACATTGAATGTCAATTTTTAAAAGTGCTACAGGAAGAATATAAGTATTTGAAAGACGTACAAAACAAATTAAATTCTTTGGCGCATCAATTTAATATTAAATTATCAGTTTACGAATATAGTGATGAAAAAAGCTGCGCAGAAGTTATTGCTAAGATAAATAAAATTATTGAGTATAATAACGAGCTTTTTATTTCCATTAATCAAAAAGCTTATAATCAATGCACCCACTACAATAATGTCGCGATCCAAGCATTGGTAATGTCAATATCCTCAAGTTATCTTGAAATAAACCATCCTGAAACATTTTTCCAAGCGAAAGAAGCCTACTTAGATCACCTTGACCATAAAAAATCAGCTACTCAAACAATTGAAAATTTAACTACTCCCATTTCTCCACATATCGAAGCAGAACTTGAATTTCCTATTTCTAAACAATGCAAATATTTTGTTACATTAGAGGATGTAACTAATCTCGCGAATAATATAAGTTTCATCGAGATAAATCTGGTTGAAGTGTCGCATCATTTGATTAAAACCACTGATTTCTACCAGGTTATCAAACAATTTTTTAATGTCATATATCAAACAATCATGAAGTGGTTAGGTAAAAGTTCAAAAGATTTAGCACAAAATGTAGATAATATAGTCAACGGAGTGAATGTAACCCGCAGAGCAGAAGAATTACATCGATATAACTCTCACCCTGCTCCTTTGGTTTCTATAATTCACTCTGAATTAGATGAAGAAGTTAAGTTTGATTTAATAAATAAAGTGGCAACAATAAAGCCCTTTCGCTTTATTGGCGAACCTAATAAGACAATTAATATTGAAATTGATAATGATAACCCTAAAGAAAATAATTTAACTCAATTTAAAAGAAGTCCTTTACATCATGCTGTAGAATTTGGATCCGATAAAATTGTAGCCCAATTGTTAACTTTAGGGGCAAACTCTAATTCATCAGGATGTATTCATTTTAAAAATAATGTCCCAATATCTGGTGAACAGGTAACACCGCTGCATATAGCTGCGGCACGAGGTGACATTGAAAAAATGAACCTGCTGATTTCATCAAATGCCTCAGTGAATGCCAGCAACAAAAGAGAACAAACGCCACTTCATGCGGCCAGGAATGGTGATGTAGTTGATTTGTTATTAAAAAATAAAGCCAATATAAATGCTCAGGATTGTGATGGCAAAAGCCCTCTGCATCAAGCGATTTCCCGTAATGCTTTTGATGTGGTAAACACCTTATTATTAAATAAAACAGAAATTGAATGTAAAGACAAGCATGGAAATACCCCGTTGCATTATGCCGTAGAATTTAGCTCTCCTGAAATGATTGATTTGCTCTTAAAATTTGGCGCGGATGTAAATGCGAGTAATAATAAAGGCCAAACCCCGCTACATAAAGCGGCTAGTCGTAATAATACTTCAGTAGTCACCCGTTTACTCGAAGAAAATAAAATTGATGTCAATAGCAGAGACAATAATGGGAATACTCCGTTACATTATGCAGCACATAAGGGTGTCGCTGTTGTTAAAGCAAACACAACATTAACAGATATTTTCTTTAATACTTTAGCCAAAGATAGTGCGCGACACGCGAATATGGCAATACTTGCACTGATTACATCTAAAGAGGCTGACATAAATGCCGTGAACGACCTTAATTATGGCTCATTACACATGGCAATAAATACCCGATTTAATATTATGGGTGAAGGTTGTGTTCAAAATCCTGATCTGAAACATATGAAAGATAAAGTGCTATTTCTTTGTCAAAAAGGTGCGAATGTAAATTGCAAAACTCATCCGCACTCTTCAAATGAAAAAAAAATCTCAACCTTAATCTCCCATCCTACAAGTGGGGCCACTCCTCTTATTGCTCTTTATCAAGCGAAAGAGATAATGGATGATGAATCATCACAAAGACTTATTAAAGAAATCGCTGAAACTCTGATTAGATTTGGTGCAAACCCCAAGCAACGTGATGAACATGAACAATCGTTACTTCATGCCTGTGCTCATAATGGTGATGCTATTGGCTTGAACTATTTTCTTAAGTTAGGTCTTGATCCTAATGATCAACCATCACCCGATAAACCAACACCGCTTCATGAGCTGTTTGGCTCTATGACCGTAGATACTCTGTTTCCGCACCGTGGAAAGCCATGTCTGGAATTATTATTTGCAGCCAGGTGCAATCCCGATAAACCTATTATCATTAAAATAAACGCAGATACCATCCCCTTTCTATCTAAAACAAGTATTCATATTGTGCTACAAAGCGATAATATAATATCCAGAAACGCCTCCCAAATAAAATCAGGCTTACTAAATCAACATCAAATTATCCAAAAAATATGGAGAGAGCTTAGTAAACCGCCTCTGGAAATTGAACTACGTATCCTACCAGAAAACTATGGCAGTAATTCAAAGTTACTTAAACCATGTACCGATGCGATTGAGGCTATCAATCACTACAGAAGTGAAATTCAAGATAGTGCAAGGGAAGAACAAATGGATTCAGTGATACCGCACTGCTAAAAAGGCACCTTTAATTAGGGTGCCTTTAAAATTCAGGTTTATTTAACTATTCATTACTATGATGTCTTTTATACAAACCACATAGTCCATTTATTAACAAAAATTGTGCCAAATAATAAGTGAGCATGATAATAATTCGCATATCGCTTTGTTGATCTGCAAATAGATTAAAAGCCAAAATAAAATCCGAAACTATAAAATTTAAAGCACCAAAACTCATCATCAGACGATAATCTTTAACCTGAAAAGCGCTAAAAACCATTAATAATAAAATACCAAGATAAGCCAAAACAGGAATTAAAAAATGTCCAAGATAGGGTACTAAATAAACCGTCATTATTATCGCCAGGAATAAAACCAGGAAATAATAAATTAAAAATGTTTTTGAAAACTGAAATTGACGCAACATAAGAAACGAATAGAAAATATGGGTCACGAAGAAACAGCCTATACCTGCCTGCAAAAAAAACGTGATAAATGGCATAGTTAATATCATGTCGCCCAACATGGAAAACCCTAGCGCACCCACCAAAGACATTTTGGCCCACGTTACTAAATCAGACCTGATCACTCCGATAATTAGGATTAGTATAGGTATGGGCTTCAAACTTGTGTTCAAAGGATAATCAATAAAAGACAGACTGATAAGGTAAACCACAGCGGTGAATATGAATCCATATAGAACAGGTTTTGGCAGAGTAAGGTTCATAACTTTCCTTGTTTTTATAATATTTAAATATAGTCAATTTTAATGAAGAAATTTTTTAAATGATTCATTGAAGGACTTCTGCTAAAAACCAGCAGAAAATATACAAGCATTATTTATGATATTGTATTCTGCTCAAATGCTAGAATATTCTCAGGTATATCCGAGCTGGATTTCGGACTTTCCCCATATCCGCTGTAAATTGTACTTTTCCCAGAAGCTCTCCGATCAACGATACTGTGGAAACATCGCCTTGTTGTCTAAAATGCCGATTGGTAAAAAATCCCATTGCACCTAATACCATGCCTCCAACAGCGCCTGGCACAATCGGTGAGGTTATTTGACTTGCTGCCTTTTCCAAAGCATACAAAAGCGCCAACCCGCGAGTAGCAAGCTGAGTATTAAATTTTACCGCATTCTTAAAAACATCTGCAGCTAATCTGGTTTTATCGTGCTTTTCATTTCTCATAATTTCTCCCTGACGATCCGAAAAGTAAAAGCCAGCATAGCTTTAATTGGAGGCAAAGTAAAAAAAAAGTTTTATTAAATATACAGTTTAAAAAAGCTTAAAAAATCGTCATTATTTTGTTTTATTTCAATCTGTTAAGCTCATTCTTTCTTTTTTAAAATTCTCTACTATAGTTAAATAAAACAATCAAAATCTATTGACATTTAGAAGTTTAAAATTTCAAGGTAAACTCTAAATGAGTCAATAGATTATAACAACACGGATAAAAGTCCGGCTGAGGGGAACACTATGCGGAGCACATGGCTTGCTGTACTAACACTGGTTTGTTTTATGAGTAATCCTGGCTTTGCCGAAGATCATGAAATAGCAATAACTATTGACGATTTACCCTTTGTTGGTTCTGGTACTAGCACTCCTGCCAATTTAAAAAGAACTCAGGATAGATTCATGGCGATTGTTAATACCCTCGTTGAAAATCAGGTGCCAGCGACCGGATTTGCCATAGGTGGGGCTATAGCCAAAAATGAATGGGATTTATTACAGTTATTCCGCACTCAAGGATTAACTTTAGGCAACCATACCTATACGCATCAAAGTCTTAATGCTTTGACCGCAGAAAAGTATATTGCGGATATCGACCGGGCAGATAACACTTTGGCTTCGGTCATGACCGAACCTAAATTTTTCCGTTATCCTTATCTTGCCGAAGGCAAGGGTGAGAAAAAACAAAAAGTATTAGATTATCTTACAGCTCACCAATACATTGTGGCTCCTGTAACCATTGATACCAAGGATTATGAGTTTAATGCTCAATTTTATCGCATCCCCTATCGACAAAGAGCACAACGTCTTGAGCAGTTTAAAAAACGATATCTGGATTTTATTTGGAAGCAAACATTAAGGGCCGATCAAAAAGCGAAAAAAGTTGATGGCAAACCGGTGAAACACATTTTATTAATCCACGCTAATTTACTGAATAGTTTATGTCTTGGGGATATTATTGAATTGTATCGCAGTAATGGTTATAAATTTATTACTTTAAATGAGGCACTCAAGGGGAACACTGCTCCAGTTATTAACGATACTTCATCTGCAGCTGCTGTTGATGCGATTAAAACCATTGAATTGGAGCCCAGATCCTGATGCATCAGAAAGTCACTGGTATTCTTCACATGACTGACTTATTTAAAGTCGGCTAACTTGGGTATCCCCTCTAAATTTCATGCACGTTTATCATACACAAGTCTTTTTTGTCATCCCCACGCAGGT
>DEHS01000091.1 GCA_002352055.1 Legionellaceae bacterium UBA2794 | reverse complement strand
GCTTGGTTTTTTTGCCATGAGCTTTGGCATGAATGAGCATCCGGTCAAATGAGTTTCCCATTTCAAAAAGCACTACACGGGCGTTTTTCATGGCGAGTAGTGATTGAATCATCCAACCTGTTAAAACTGACTTACCACCGCCTGAGTTGGCGAAAATAGCGCAATGCGAATTTTGGCTAATAAAATCATGGTGAAGCAAGTCAAAGAAAACTGGTTCACCTAAGCGGTTGAAAAAAGGAAAGCATGGTAGATGCCTTGCGCCTTGGTTTCGGCCATAGACTGGAAGCAGAGCTGCAAGCTCCGTGGCATACATCAGGCGGTCAAAGCATAAGTACTTACGGGCATAGTGGGGATCGAAATTAAACGGTAGGGCATTGAGCCAGGAATTTAAAGGGTGGATATCATAGCTAGAATGAATTAAGGGCATCTTTGCATCGTTGAAAATGGTATGCAGGTTTTTTTCTATGGCTTGTGCTTGTTGTTCATCCTCTGCCTGATAAAAAACGGCCTGATTAACCCAAAACAGACGATTGCCAGTACTTAATTCATTCCGGGCTGTTTTTATATCATCTCTGACCTCTTGGGGTTTTAGGCTGGTTCCCACAATTCCTTTTTCTAATCGTGTTAAATGGAAATCAAGATTTTCATCATGACTAAAGACGACTTGAATGGTGTAGATACTTCCTTCTGGCAAGGTATCCAAAAGCGCATAGCGGTGCTTAGGATTAGCTTGTTGTCTTTCTCGGGATACTAAACCAATAATGGGCGCTTCTTTTAAGCCATCAACATACAGGATTCTTTGTTTTCGGCCTTCAAAAATAAATCCTTGTTCGTCACTCTCAGGTGGTGAAAAGAATATATTTTGTGCCAGATTAAAACCTGCGGGTATGGGATTAGGGTAGGGATATTGATCCAAGATTTCATCGGCTGATTTAGGATTAAACCAGCGTATCCACCACTGATAATAATCCTGGCCCGTGAGACGTTTGATTTCGAGACCTGGTGAACGTAGTTTGGTTTCAATCTGACTGACTACTTCCTGATGTTCGAGAAGAGTTTGCTGGCGGGGTAGAGTGGTTTGATGTAATTGTCTATAAAATAATACTCGGATTCTTCTCCTGCGGCCACGATAAGGCGCGCCTGTTTTCGGATCGAGAAATAAACCTTCTGGCCTGGTCATTTTGTTGTAGAGATCTTGTAAGCGTTGTAAGTAATCTTGCGTTAGTGGATTTTCAACGAGTTGTTGTGGGATTTTGGATTTAATATGATCGATAACGGGATCAAGGCAATATTCATCTTGAACAAACATTTGCATGACCCAAGGATCTATCGCATGAAGGGGAACTACCGTTGCAAAGGTATCACGGATTTTATTAAAGACAGCTTGCAAGTATTCAGGAGAAGCTGCTTCGGCTTGAATATCACCTAGCTCAAACCCTGAACCTAAACTTTTTCCATCAGCAAATAAAAACACTTGTTCCTGTTCGTTGAAATCAACAATGGCCAGCCTGTCAGCAAACGAGGGCAAAATATTGGCGTATTGCTTTTTAATGGTTTGTTCCTTTATAGCCTGGGGATTCATGTCCCCAAGCAACCAGTTAGATAANNCTCCTTAATACAGTTCTGATGCCAGGGCATATTGATTTTGCTTGTAAAGAAAAAAGCGTGTGGTATAGGCTGGTTTGATGATTTGTTCATCGCCAAGCTGAGCCACATGAGCAAAAATATGGATAGGCACTTCGGGATTCGGCAGCTGTTTAAATTCTTCGCCTGAATCCTCAAACCGCACCTGTTGTACAACAGCCTTTTGTACAGGCTGCTGCATGCTTTGCTGATAGAGCTGACTGACGGTTAAACCCTGCTCAGGAATGGCGCTTTGCGATATATTGGCGGTTGAACATGCGCTCAAAGCCAGACTAGCGCAAAGCATTGTCAAAGTTCTTTTGTTGATGGTAACCATAATCTAATACCCTCCCTTGGTGTTCTTTATCAATGGCTATGGTTTGACTAAAATGAAGACTGAATTGATTTGGTACAAAGCCTGAGTGACTGCGGATGCTGGCAGGAACAAAAACCATATCGAAGCTGCCTTGTATTCTTTTCTCAAGCCAATCAGTAATTTTTTGGCTGCCCTCGTTGATAGCTCCACCAGCTGCAAAATGCGCTAAATCACCAGTAGGCGTGGCAATGGCCGAACCGCCTTCGGCTTGATAACTCATTTGCCATTTGGATAAAGCGTTGCCGGCTCCTTGAATACTGCCAGCAGCCATGAAAGCAGCTAAAACTCTGGGAGCATTAGTGATGTACTGTCCTTTAATGCAAGGATTGCCGAATTGAGTAGTTAGATAACCAATGCTGTCATTGTTCACCAGCTCCGCTGAGCTTTTCATTTGTTCCTGACCAGCACTGACGAAATGTCCATCTTCAAAGACAAATAAAGCAGAGGTGACATAAGCACGGACGCAGCTGATGTTATCGAGGAAGGAGCCTACGCCAATGGAATAACCGCTGATTTTCATACCAATGATTTCTTCCGGCAATTGCATCCCATTGGCTGTCATTAAATCACCACGGCTGACCATTGCGGTAAAAGGAAATAAGGGCTGCATTAATTTGCCCTCAACAGGTACTTCACCCATTAGGGCAGACAAAAGCGTAACCTTGCTAAAATCACTACCTGCCGGAATGGTATAAAAGGGTGTTTTGGTTGGCGCCTCTTCTTTGGTAGATGAGTCTTGGTCTGCAAAGATTTTTCCTTAAATAGGGGCTTTATCCAGCAATCCATCCAGATCTTTGATTTGGCCAGATACAGGAGCTTGAGCGCCTTCCATGGGATAAGATTGAGTTTGATGATCGGTAAGTGCTGAGAGCTTTTCTTTCAGTGTTTGCAGTTCATCCTGTAGCGTATGACTTGCTTCTTGTATGGGTTGCTTTAATTGTTTTTGCAGCGATTTATTCTCCTTGTGCATTTGTTCCAGCTTCTTTTCTGTTTCAAGGAGTCTTGCAGACACATCACGGATGTTGTCGTTGAATTGGCTGGTAATGGCTTCATGAAAATTGTTTGGATTGGGTGTGTCATCATGGATAGGTGTACTATGACGGCTATTAATAAGAATCATGACGACTGCGAACACCACCGATCCAGCTAAGATTTTAATGCCTTTGTTTTTGTTCATCGTCTGTACCTCGCATGTTGAGTAAGTGCTGTTGCAAAGGGTTGGTCAGAAACCACAAAGACAGTTGTGCTTTCATGTTGATTTCGCGGAGGCAATTCATTTTTGGGATAGAAACTTGCGGTTTGCCAATGCCCCATGAGTTTTGAAAATTGCAGTTTCACAGGTTGATTCAGCAGGTTTTTTAAATCGACCGCGGTTACATAGAGGCTACCGCCACGCCATGAAGCCAGAGGGTGAGCTTCAATGCTTGCGCCATAAAATAAGGGGATGGTTTTATTAGTTTGCATGGGCGAGCGATAAATGCCTTCTGGAATATCTCTGACACGCTCTGGTGAGTACAAGGCTTGAATGGCAAAACGAGTGAGTTGTATGGCATTGTATTCGTATTGGCTTGCACTTGATTGATGGGTGACTTTGGGATCATCAATGAGGATTTCAATAGGAGTGGTATTAACGGCTTTCTCATTGGCTTTAAGGTTCAGTATGATGACTTCACCTTCGGGTAGGAGCTGCACAATCAAACGTGCATCGTTGAAGGTATCTTTAGCCTTTAAATACAGACTGCCTTTTACTTTCAGAATATCTAAGTTGGTACTGAGCTGTTGATCAATGATTTTAATGGCCAGGGGAAATTGAACGAGCCTTTCTTTATCGATAGGTAATTCGATCGTTAAAGGGACTTTTTCCCAAACCAGATGTTCACTTTGCAGAGCGGAGCTTACTTGCGTGAGCATAAAGCCAATTATTAATAATATGTGTTTAATGAGTTTCATGGGATTCCTCCGTGTCGACCAATAAATCTTGTAAACGTTCTTCAGGACGGGTGTAGCTATCGAGAGCGAGTTGGAAAGGGTTGTGTAAACGAGACAAATTGAGTTTGACCACACGTAGGTGATAGGCCACTACCTTGTCGGCAATCACCATACCGCTGTTGTCTTTCAGTCTTTGAGTAATGCGCAGGATTAATTTCACCTCCCAGGTATCAGGACCAATTTTTCTAATATCTTGAGGCTCCATGAAACGATAGAGACTGGCTACTTGACTGCGATCAAAGAGCTGCGCGTTTTTATAAGCTCCCAGCGTTTCTCTGAGTAATTGTTCATGACGAGGGGTAAAATAATAATGAAATGCTTTGATATTTTGGCTAAATTCTTCTTTGCCTTTATTCGACCAGGTGTATAGCGTTGGTATTAATGAGGACACAAATCCTTGCACATATTCATTAGGGATATCGCTTGCTTTCATTAAACCGCCATTGGCCGCCATATTAGGGCTTAGCCAAAACTCATAGCGTTTGGGCATGGTCATAAGGTTAATGATTAAGGCTAAAACGATGGCTGATAACAGGCCGATAAAAGCCAGTAATAAACGGTTATGATGCTGTAGGCTGTCGATTTTTTTCCAATATTCAAACATGAGGCTCTCCAACAGATTTATTCTTTTGCCACTGTCCCTGATAATGAATCCAGGGCGAGTGTTTGAGCCTTAATCGCACCATCCCTTGAATGGTTTTCTTCATCACATAACCATAAGGTTTGCCTGCTTTGATACGGGCGACTCCTTTTGGCCATACGGTAATGGAGAGGATGAATCCAATCACAAAACCGATGCAGCCAGCGGCCAGTGGATACTCTGCCATTGTTCCTAAAAGGATAAAAAGCAGGGTGGTTACTGGTGTTGTAGTGATGACAATCCAAAACAACTCACGCAGACTTAAGCCTTTCCAGGCTGGGAAGTCATGTGATAGATGGCGCGAAGAAGGCTGACTCATAATTTCACCTCCTATATTTTGAACTTGGTAATCATTGTGTAACCCACGTAACCAGAAGCGATGCTAATGGCTAAATAGGTGATTCCCATTACAGCAAAAGTACCGAAGGCCACCATGGAACCTTCGTTCTTTTTGGATTCTTCAATACCGTGTTGCACAGTGGTAATGAACTTGATAAAGGTCACGACTGCGGTGATGAACAGTAATAAGCCAAGACCCTGTTTGACATAATTGCCTGTTACCGACATCATGCTTTTTGAACCGTCACCGATGTTGTCCGCATCAGAAATTTTAGGGAACCAGTTATCTGCCAATAACACAGGCGCATAAAAAAGATTGACAGCGCCTATGTAGAGCGTGCGAAGCGTTGTTTTCATGTTGTCTCCTTAACGAATAACACTAAAATGAAAATCATCAGGCCAATGACAAGCCTGACCATTCGAGAGCCGAAGTTCAGCAAGTATCCTTGTTGCTGCTTTTCCTCGGTTCCCATCATGTGGTTGACGCACCACATCACCGCTAAAATCACCAGGCTTATGGCAATAAAACGGATACTGCTGGAAAAGACTTGGGCTGAGATGTTGTTGCTGGCTTGTTTGAATGTTGAAGCAAACATTCTCGCTATTTCGTCTTTACTCATTAGGGTTTCCTCACAAAATCCATTTCTAATGGTTTAATTTTTCGAGGGGCAATGATGGGCTGGTTGATATAGTCAATCAGACCGTTGCGGATGTTTAGCAAGTCTTCTCTCAATCCGGCGTGATGTTGTCCTTGAAGATCTTCAAATCCTTCGATTTGCAATTGGCTACGAGCGTTAGGTGTTATCTGTGTTTGCGCTTCATCAAGCAAAGGCATGATGGCGTTAATCTGATTAATGATGCGCACCAGTGTTTCATTCAAGTCAGGGTTATTCGCTGAACATTGCAAGCTTATTATCATTAAGGTCAGGCATAATATTCGTTTCATGGTTTCTCCCTATAAGTATTTCTTAAAGCGGCTGGCCGTCATAGCTACCATTAATCCCATCAATAAACTGACAGGTACAAAGACATAAGCTGGGGTGATGCTAACGGGTAGGGCAAGCCACAGCATGAGTAAAATCACTAGTCCTTTTTTCAAATAGTGATTAAGCCTGTGGAACACATAAGAGGATTCACGACCTAAACAAGCAGTGCGTATTGCTCTTTGATTTAGGCCGTCAACCAGACCTGCAATCATGGTTAAAGCAAATAAGGGCAGGGCGGCGAATAGAATAATGAGTTTGATTAAAAGGCATTGGCTGCTTAATAAAAGGATCTGTATAAATTGTTGTGATTTTTCGATTAAGTCCTTGGCAAGATCGTTGATGGCCAATTTGTTTAAGTAGGGGATAGCGAATGCCCAATCTGGTTTAGAATTCAAAGGAAGAACTGCCAGGAGTGAGCCTTGATAAACAGGGGTAATGGCTTCTCTTTGAGTGTCAACAAGGATATTTACTTTTTCAAAAGCGAGAGGATAGCCATGCAGCATCCACTGGCTCAAAGCCCAGATAATAATTGCTAACCAACCTAAGAATAGCACTATGGTTAATTGCATGGTCAGTTGCCTTGAATATTGCTTTACTGCCATACAGCCCCCTCAGCAATGATTAAGGGGTAATGTTGTTCGTGAAGGTATGCAAGCAATGGGTCAACATTGACGGGTAGTAACGGTAGTTTGAATTTTTCTTGCAAAGCGACAATGATTTCAAAGTCATTGACGTTGGTAATGAATCCTGTGGCTTGCATGGATTTTAATTCTTCTTGATGCTGTTCTAACCATTGAATCGATGCTTTATCACCACCTATGACAAACAAAGGCATGTTTAATAAAATGGTATCTAATGTTTTGCGACTGACTTTGCCTGCGGTGGCTTTGCTTTTGGCTGGTACGCCTATGGGGCTGGACAGATTTAATTTTAATGACGTATCACTTTGTGACAGGGTTAAAGGGATGACATTCATGCTATGAACATTCAACGCGACCAACAGTAAGAGCAGAATCCTAATCATTAAAATCTCCCCAAATCGACGACTTGCGAGTTTTTACCGTTGGCTATTAACAGTAGTGGGGTTTGTTTCTTGGCAAGCGTTAAGCCTTCAAATTGTTGGTTACCAGGGGTTAGCGTGATTTGTTGACTGGTCACTAATTGAATGGGGATTTGATGTCGGTTTGCCCAAAGCTGTATGGCGTTATTGTCCATATCCAGAAGCAACAGGTTAAGTTTGGTATTGGGAATACGGTTAATTGCGTCAATCAGTTGCAGTACGATGGTAGTAACTGCATCGTCAGGTCTTACAAATAAGTAGAGTGTTTCACCTGTTTTTAATTGAATAGGTTGATGCGCATAGGGTGAGTAAGGTGAGGGATCAAAATCGCCAACTACAGGTACATCTTTAAACAGTTCGTTATAGGCTTTGTAAAAAGCATTGTTCCAAGCGATATTTTGCGCCACTTTTTGCGCTTCCTGGCGAGCAGCAAGGCTTGCAAAATGTTCACGCTCGACATCATCTCTGGCGTTAAGTCCAAGAATATCAATTGGTGTCATGCGCAAGTCTTTATAATACACACCGCTTCTGCTTTGCATTAATTGCAGATAGCGTTTTTCTTCCTTTTCATTTAATCCCCAGGCTTTCGCTTCTTGCTTTTGAGCGCCATTTAGTTGGAAATCTTTTTCTTCGATGACTTCATCATGAAACTCAGTGAGGCCTGCTTTTGCCAAGGCATTATCGGCTTGTTGTATGGATGAGATGGCAATGCCAGGGATATACAAGCCAGCGATGGCCTGTTGCCCAAGAACTAATCCTATGGCTAGGGTAGATAGCTTAAGCATGGTTCACCTCATGTTGATTTAAGTGAACTAGTACATGTGTTTTATCAGCGTTTTCAAATTCTATGATTTGTTTGGCAAAGTCGATTTCAAAAACTGCCCAACCAGCTAGCGTATCGCTTTTTTCCAATGCTTGGGTTTTGTAGTGGTAAGCAATGGATGCAACGGGGATTTCTTGAATGCTGTCTATGCTTAATACCTTAAAGGGCAGTTGACTTGCAGAGAGCATTTTCACAGGTTGCTTTTTCTCATCTAAGTGGCGTAATAAATCCGTAATACATTCGAGTTGTTTTTTAATTGCCCCTTGTTCTGTAGTGAATATTTCACCTAATTGATGATCGTCTTTATTTTTCAGTTGCTGAACGAAATTATTTAACTGGTTGAGGTTTTGAGTAATTGGCGATAAATCAGGTTGTTCTACAGGTTGTTTTAATTGTGTTTGAATAGATGCGAGTTGTTCGCCAAGGATATTTAGCTCATTATGATTTGCAGGCGATTGATTTTTTACGCATACAAAAGCAATTAATAAAACATTTAAAACAAGCAGGCTAAGCCATTTAACATCCAGATACTTTTTCATCTTGCGCTCCTTGCAATCAGGCTAAAATTGATTTCCCTTAACAAATCGTCTTGTTTGAGAGTAAAAAGTTGTTGTCCCACTAATACCGTCAGGCCTCGCTCAATGGTTAGTGGACCAAGATTTCTACTAACTTGTGGTAATGGTTGTTGAAAGACTTGTTGCAGGCTTTCGCTTTGCTTTTCTTTAGGAGCAAGGTGATAACCGGAATAACGTAACCAGTAATTCACTGCTTCCCCTATGGTTTGAATGGAGGCAGGAAAATGAATCTGTTGTATGGTTTTCATGGGGTTAATTTGAGCTGCTAATGGTTGATTGTTAACCGTGGTATAACGGCTTACTTGGGTGATATTGGCTGCATGAGTTTGCAGACCAGATAATACCAGGATGAATAGCATAGTATTTTTAAGCATCATCGCCTCCTGATTGATTTCTAAGTGCCTGCGCTTTTTTATGTTGTGCTACTGCTTTGCGGACAAAGACTTCTTTACGTTCAATATCAACATGCTTGGGCGCTTCTATACCAAGCCTGATTAGCCCTTCGCTTTCAGAAATCAGATGTACTTTGATTCGGCCTTTATCAATGTATATTGCTTCACCGATACGACGGATTAAGGTCAGCATGATGTTTTCTCCATTTGGTCTTCAAACAGGTATTTCTTCATTTCTGAGATATGAAATTGGACAATTTTGGGATCTGTAGGTGTATGTGTTTCAGTTTTTTTCGTTAATGCTTCTTGACGTGCTTGGATACCCTTTTTGATTGTCAGACAAGTTTCATAAAAGAGGGGTAAAGAGGGCGGAAAATGTTCAGTTTTCTTGGTTTTTTCTAAGGCGAGTTTCAGAACTTGATTATCAAATTCTCGTAAACTTTCAGACCATTCAAGTCTTGCTATATCAAGTACTTTTGCGTTGTTGTAAGCGGATAGCCATAAATAACCATAGATTGCATTAAAACGAGCAAAGAGTGTGTCAATTCGTTTATCGCTTACTGGTGGTTGCGTTGAGTTGGATGACATTACTTTCTGGTTCTGGTGTGGGGTTGTCTTCAAAGTCGAAGCTGAAGCTTGCGTCTTTGCAGGATTCAGCGAGGATATCTGCTGCTGATTTTTTACGAGTACTTGTTTGATTGCTTGCATTAATTTGCTCCTGGGTTCTTAGGGGTAAGAGTTCGTCGTTCCAAGATTGTTGAGTTAACCAGTTAGCTGGGAATTTCCATTTAGGTACCCATTCGCCCGCGAGTTCCATTTCTTTGCGGTTTTGGATTTGCGCTTGAAGGGTATCAATGATCTGGGCAAACAACTGATCATCCGGGCGTAATTTAAAAAACTCCTGAAACGCTCTGGTTTCATCTTGCTTTTGTGGATAAAGAAACCAAAATTTTTGAAATTGTTGTCGCACACACACATACATATCTTGGGAGTTATGAGGTGTGTCGGGTTTAGTGTTTTGTATCGTGTTGGGTCTTAGATGACTTTTATCGTAACTTATTGATTTATTATTATTTTTATAATTCTGGTTTATGTTGGGTTGCTGTGCTGGGTTTGTGTCGGGTTTATTTAGGACAGGAAAATCCCCATCAGCTAACAAACATTTTAAAATCAGCTGTTTACCAACAGATTGAATCTCAACTAAACCCGCTCTCTCAAGGGCGCAGATAATGCGTCGTAATTGTTGACGACTTGGACTACCAGAATGTTCAAAACCTTGATGTGGTTCAACGTAGAGAGCTTCAGCAAGTTGCTGATAGCTGATTTTGCGTTTAATACCAACTAAAAAGGTTTTACGATCCATATATGGACGAATTCCCAGCAAGTAAGCTGACTGCTGAATATAAGGCAATCCCATCAGTGCGGATAATTCATCAGTATTAACAAACAAAAATCCCATTTCGTATTTCATCCTTAATTAACACCGCTAAAAACAGCACTTGTGCTATCAAATGATTTCAATTAGTATCAATCAATAACACGAAACGTGTTGTTGATAACCCATTGTAAATAGGCACTTTTTAGAGTCAATGGGGCATTTCCGTTTGATATCAAATGAACCTAAATGAATATGAAAAAAATTATTGGCAGTAGGATTACTCAAGCTAGAAAGGCGAATGGGTTGACGATTAAGGGGCTGGCTGATAAGACTGGATTAGGTGCTACAAGGATTGGTAATTGGGAGCAGGGTACTAGAAGTCCTGGGCCTGAGGAAGCTAAGACACTGTCAAAGAATCTTCAAGTTGCAGCCTCTTGGTTACTTTGCCTAACTGAAGATCCTAGAGGTGAATGGATCGAAAAACAGATCTTTATGTAAATATGGATTAAATGTGAATGTTTATAATACAACTATTAAGTTTGCTCATCGGTAAAAAGCTATGGATAAAAATTCATGAGTGAATTTAAACCGTTAGATGTCTATATAGATACATGCTCTTTTCAAAAATTGAGTTTTTTTACTGATATTGCAACATTGTTAATTGCTTGTAGAGACGGTTTAATACAATTATATGCGAGTGAAGTACTATTATGGGAACGAGCAAAGCATCAACATGCTTCTGATGAGCGCAAAGATCGATTAATCCCTTANNTAATGATGTGTTTTGGAAATATCATGCTTGGTTCAAGGAGTTATTTAAAAAATATAATGTGATTGTACTTGAAACCAAGAGGGAGCATCTTGGTGAAATTTCCCCTATTTTAGGTAATCCAGAGTATTATTTTGGTGAAGAGGATAAACGTGATGCTTTGCTATTTATTGTTGGTTTAGCCTATTTAGAGAAAAGTACCGTAATTATAACCGGCGATAAAAAGCTACATCGTGAATTTTTAAAGGCTGGTTTTCTAGATGTTAGAGAAGATGCAATTCCCCTAGTGCAGGAGCTTCGTAATAAAATTTCACCTGACATAACAATTGAGAGGCTTGATATAGGGGAGATTGGAGAGCATCAAATTAGTAAAGTANNGAGCCATTCTCAGAATTTATTCCCTCAGCTGATCATAGCTATAATCAGCACGTGAAAACGCTCCCCACAAGAAAAGTTGAGCTAGACGCGTTTTTATGTGATATGCATTCACTTGATGATCAGCTTAGAAAACGAATTTTAGGTTATGTCAAATGGTTTAAATTTATTTCTAAAGAGAGTTTAGAGGAGTTGTTGGAGCAAAAGGGGCATGAAAAAACTGTAATTATTTGTCAAGCTCAAATATTGAAGCAAAATAAATTACTTATCGAAACCGAAAATTATTGGCTTCCTTCTGACGAGCATGGTTCAGTTGAAATACTCAATCAAGCAATGGCTGCTGTTATGAATGAAATTTTAGATATTATGGGGCTATCATGATTGATATTAAGTTAAGAAAAAGAGCTCTAGAGCAATTAGCGAGTACCGCGGGACAGCTGGCCAATTTTGCTATTGAGAAGGAAGTATTAAACATAGAACATAAACTTTTATCTGAGACAGACTATAACACTCTCAGTGATTATATAGAATTGCTTGATATAGTTGCTTTTCGTAATCACGGTAAAGCTATTGGTGTATTTTTAGCTTTGCTAAAAAGATTAGCTGATGTACAGCTATCATATCAGCAAATTAAGAACTACCCTCTTGACAAGTTGGAAAAAATTTATACAGATAATAAGTTGATAATTAAGGTATTAGATGCAATTAATAAAATACGCTATTATGAACCCGAAAAAATTTTGGATATCATTTTTGAGTATTCCATTCATGGAAATGAAGAAATTGAGCAAAAAGCGATTAGGTGTATTGAGGCTTTTGCTCAATATAATTTAGATATTTTTTATGGTGATGGAAAGGAGTGGGGAGGATTAGGTTGGCTTCCTCAGGAGAAAACGCTCATAAAAATTAAAAGCATTCCCTTTAATGATCGAAAAAAATATATTAAAAGTATTTTGGCTGCTACCAAGCAAATATTATCACCCTCAATTGAGGGGATGTCATCCACATACGATACAGTAACATTCAAAACGGCACCTGTTCCAGCGAAAAAAGATTTAATTAAATTGCGGAGCGAAGCTTTATATATATTAAAACTGCAATATATTGAACTTAAAACCCTTGAAGAAAAAAAGCAATTACTTAGTGTTATGCAAACTGCTACACAATTCTCTCGTTCTGGAGATCGTACCAGCGACATAAATAATATGATTATTAATAGCACTCTTTTTATACTTCAATTTATGAGAGAACTTGTTGAGTACGAAGAACTGCAGATGCTGCAGACTATAGAAAATGATGCTTATTGGATTTATTACCACTTGAGTGGATTGAGTGATGATATTAGAAAAAGTGCTTTTGAAGTGAATAAGAAATTAAAAATGAATCAAGAGTTTCAAATCTTTCGTTTTTTAATTGGTTATGAAAGTATTTTTCATGACTGGGAGGCAGAAAAAGATAAAGATCTTTACAAGGAAGAACAAAAAATCAGAGAAGGAAAAATTATTGAGCTAGCTCAAAAAATTAATAAGAGGAATTATGCTCAATGGAAAAAGCGAATCTTTGATTATGCCTCTATTAAATCAAATGATATGGCAACATTCCCTTTCTTCGGAAAATTTTTGGAAAATTTTGGTCAAAAATCGCCAGAATTAGCTTTAAAACTGCTCTCAGAATCTTCCAGTGAATTTGAACCGTTCACCCTTCCTATACTTCGTGGAGTTGAGCAAACTGAAAAAAAAGACCAGCTTTTTAGCCTTATCGACTTCTGGATTGATGCCGATCTTTTTTTAATCGGTATTGCACGATTTTTAGAGTTCAGTGCAGATTTTAATCCGTCAATATTAATTCGATTGCTCAACAAAGCCAGATTGTCCAAATCTACTTCTCTTTTGAGCCAAATCATCACTACATCAGTGGCGAAATATCAGGCTGGCGATAAGAGGTTGATTAAGGATATTTTGCTTCCTGCAATTAAATTATGTACAGACCAAAAATATGCAAATTGGATTTTTTACATATGGTTTAGTAAAGAGTATGTAAGTGTTTTTAATGCAATGGAAGATAGTGATTATGAGGTGGTCTTCAATAATTTAATTTGGCTTAATAGGATTGATTATAAAGCAGAAGAAGTGCTTTTACCTATCGCTGAGAAAGCTCCACTTATGGTGATCCGCTTCTTTTGTAATCGAATAAACCAACGCTTTGAACAGAATGGCGATGACTTTGAACCTCTTCCACATCAATTCAGTTCATTATCTGAAGCACTTTCTAAAATACCGGAGTCAACTATCCAGTTAGTTTTATCGTATAACCAATTAAATGATGAGTTATTTACTTACAATGCAGCACGATTATTACAACTAATTTTCAATAAATTAGAGGAGCACCCTGGGTTTGAAAAGGTACTTATGGAGTTAGTACAAGCCAATGATGAAAGGACGCTTTTCTTTATAATCGCTATTTTGCGCGGCTATTATGGCAATATATCTATCCACCCACTTTGTAAGGCTATTATTAAAACAGCTGGTAATAATGAGACCTTGTTGAATTCTGTATTCTCTGCTCTGTGGCCTTCTGGTGCTACATTTGGTGAGGATGGTTTTTTAATAGCCTATCAGGAAAGATTAAAGGATATTGAGTCTTGGTTAAATGATTCCAATCCTGATGTTGTTCTCTTTGCCACAAATTTTAAACAAAGTTTGGAGCAGCAAATTGAAGCAGAAAAACTTCGTATAGAAGAAAATATTGCCCTTCGAAAACATCAGTATGGCTCAAATGATGAATAGATATTGGTGCTTTTAGTATTTAAATGTCTATAGCTGAGCACAGCAATTAATATTGCTATTTCTGCAAAGACTATAAATGATGGCGAAGAAGCTAAGCCAGTTCTTTTAACTAAAATCAATGACATTAAAGGTGCAAGACCAGCAGATAAACTCGCTGCCGTAGAGTATAAGACCGATAACACAGTACAACGAAGTTTAATTGGGAACATTTCAGATAGCATTACAGGTACTGTTGCGTAATAAGCACCCGCGGGAATGGCAATAATTGCTTGGCCTAACAAAAGACTATAAATATCATGGTTAGATAAAGCATAGAAGAAGGGCTGAGAAAGGATTAGAAAACCTATACTAGATAAGATAACAATTTTTTCTCTATTAATTCTATCCGATAGTTTTCCAATTAAAGGAAACACAGCTAATAAAACTATCAATGATAAGATATTTGACAAGATAATTTCATAATCTTGAAAATGACCATATAAATGAGCTTGCATGGGACCATAAATATAAATCTGAAATGTTGTTGTTACTCCCAGACAACTTAAAACAAATACATAAAGGGATTGGATTTTATTAGTCTTGATATAGTCGAATGATTCTGAAAGCAAACTTTTAAATTTGGGCTTTGGCCTTTCAGCGTAATACATAATATATTCCATACTTTCTGGTATGCACAGGCGGATATATAATCCAATAGAAGAACCTAGTAATGCAAGTACAAATGGAACACGCCAGATTAACCAATCGTGCTCAGGATAATGATTGGTAAAGTAAGTAACTACCAATGCAATCAGCGATGCCATTAACATACCTGACATAGCACCAAAGGAAGCCCAGCTACCAGAGTAGCCTTTTTTTGATGCTTCCGCATTTTCAACTAGATATGCAGAGGAGTTTAAATATTCTGCACCGCAAGAAAAGCTTTGGATAATTCTCAATACTAATAAAGTAATCACTGAAAAAATACCAATAGTATTGTGAGAGGGGATGAACCCGATAAACATCGTAGATACACCCATTGACAGTATCGAACCTGCCAAGATAATTTTTCTACCATAAATATCAGAAAGTAAGCCCATTATCATAGCCCCGATAGGCCTAGCTAAGTATCCAGCAAAGAAAGTCAAAAAGACTAAAAATAAACCCTTCGAAGCATCACCAATTAAGTATTTTGCAATATAGACTGAGAGTAAGCCGCAAATGGCCATGTCAAACGACTCAATTAAATTACCTAATGTGCCTGCCAGTATGATTCGGGTTTGATGCTTCATGCGATTATCCTTTACTTTGCATTGCCGATAAGGTGGTTAGTGAATCTTGATCTTCCACTCGGTCTAAAAATAAAAATCCATCTAGGTGATCAATTTCATGTTGAAGAATACGCGCCTCTAAACCGGAAGCTTTTTTGGTAATTTTATTTCCATTTATATCAAAGCCGGAATATTCAATTTCCATAGCTCTCGGAACCTCGCCCATTATTTCACCACAATTAAGGCAGCCCTCATGACCAGTTTGAATTTCCTTGGATAGGATCTTTAAGGAAGGGTTAATTAAAGTTGTATCAGGAATAGGGTATTCTGGTTTCCTTCGTTTGGTATATTCAGTACTAAAAACAATAACTCGTTTGCTGATGCCAATTTGGGGGGCTGCTACACCTACAGCACCTTTCTCTGCCATAATGCTGAACATGGTTTTAATCAACTCTTTTAACCAACTACTTCCAAATTCTGATTTAGCAATTGGCTCAGCGGTTTGTTTTAAAATGGGATCGTCCTTATCCAGGAGTGTGTTCATAAGTCACCTGATTGTTAATGATTAATTTAAGTTTTGGTTTTGCTATCGTGTATGTCTGTTTGTCAGGAAAGGTTAAATAATCTTGAATTTGTCTTAATGCATATTTCCCCATAGCCAGTAATTTTTCACAATGAATTTGCATTTTATTTTGAATGTACGGATTCGATCTTTTTATTCCATACGAAACAATAGCTTTATAAGAATCATATTCAGTTGGGATAGAAATGCCTGCAATGAGTCCTGGGTCTATCTGTTTATATTGTTTGATTATCTCTGTACATCCCGTATGAGGAAGCTCGCTCCATAGTTTTGGCTGATCTTGGCTAAAAAAGATTGACTGATAGCAACCGTCGAATTGCCAGAGGTTTCGCTCAATTAAATTTTGTTCTATAGATGGTTTTGAGGATAGGAAAAAGATTTGGTCTGTTGGGTTAATAAGAGCAATAGAAATGTAATCTGTTTCTACTTGTCCTAGTACATCAGAAAACACTTTGCGCATTGTAACAAAGTGTTCAAAGAGAAATTCCTTGGCTTTGGGGTGAAGCGTTACTTCCACAGCTGTTACATCCTTATCTACAATCTTTTTAAACTGCATGACTATGCTTTTTTCTATTTTCTTCGTAAGAGGAAATTGAACCAAGAGCCAAATCAATGATTTTTAGTAAATTATTCTCCGAAGTGTCAATAGCTTTGACTTCTTTGATCAATCCTAACACAAAGTCGGCGTAATCGTCATTACTCCCATGAGATACCGGATATAAGTGATGGCTGTGTTTCAAGATGTAATGAAGCAATTTTTCATCGATTTCATTTTCTCTAGATACCGTATGATCATCCTCTCCAAAAAGCAGCCAGCCGGGATTTATATTAAGATGTAAAGCCAGTTTTTTGACTTTCTCATAGTCAGGTAATGCATCTCCTCGGATATAACGACGGCAAATTTGTTCGGAAGCATCAGTAAACTCAGCCAGGGTTTTAATACAGATTCCATTGGGAGAGCGTGAGGCAGTATACCCTTTATCTTTGAGCACACTAATCAAGCGGTTAGCGAACGATTGATAGATTCCCTTACTCATAAAATTATCCTTGTAATCGAACATCGTAAAAAAATTATCATATAAAACGATATCATTCAATATCATATCGTATATTAATATAAATTTCCTTAAATAATGTATTGATAAAATTATTAATATCGTTTTAATATAAGTTTCGTCAATTGATGCTAAATGTTAATTTGACGAAATTGGACTTTTAGACACATGTTTTACAGGAGTATGTTGCATGTTTTATGAACAAAAAATTTGTATTTACAAGGGGATTATTCAGTATTTGTTGGATTCAACAAATTACTCATTACACAGAATTGCGAATTTATCTAATTCTCCAGTTGCTCATTTGCAACTGATTTATCATCACAATAAATTACCTCAAATGAAAGATGTCGAATTAAATTTGTTGAAGTTATTTATTTTATTTATTGATATGGAAATTAAAGGCGAATGGAAGGGTAAAGCTTTTTATTCAGCTGAAGTTATTTAGGGGATTATTCATGCAAAGAACTGAGATTGAATTACCAAAACAAATTCTATTTATTACTGATTTAGAAGAGCTTATTGGGCGCAATAGACTTACATTGAGGCGTTGGTGGTCTGATGGTAAATTTCCAAAACCTGTTAAATTAAATGGAACCACTTTAGCTTGGCATAAGGAAACAATTAATCAGTGGATTCAGCATAATATGAAGATAGCCTAGCAAAAAGCCCATAGTTTATATGGGCTTATCTTTTATTCTTTAAAATTAAGCACACATCTTGATATGAATAGGTTTCATACTACTGTCTCGTGCTTGGAAAAATATTTTACTTTTTTGGAACACTTTAAAAAAATCAGCCTGTTGGTTTTTAGTTTGAGCCTGTGTTTTTTCGATAATAAATAGACGTAATACCATTTCGGTATTTGCGTTCATACAAGTTGCTTCATTACCCCTTTTTTCCCATTTATTAACAGCTGTATGAGATTCATGGACAACTTTTTCGCCAAACTCTCTAAGGGGCATAGAAAAATAGGAGCGAATAAATCTAACCTGGTTTCCTGTGAGCCTACATTCTTGTGTGGCCAATTTTTTGATGACCTCATCTGCAACTTGCTCCACGTCAATTTTAGGAAGCCATTCATTGTTGTAACTGATCATCTTTACATTTTCCAACTCTATAGGAAATCCAAGTCCTTCATATAGGAAGAGGGGTTCAATTCTGGTTTCCATAGCATATCCTCTTATCGAATATTAATTACAGTAATAATTGGCATGAGATCTTCCGCAAAAGTAATAATGATTCTGACCTTTTTACCGTCTATAGTTTTTCCTTCTATACAATATTTCCAATCTTCTGCGTCTTCGTGAATGTATTGAGCTTCATATATATCTTTGAGTTTATTGCGACTTCTTTCGTAGCCGCTAATGCCTTTCAAAATATTAATTACATCAATTTCTAAAATGCATCTTTCTAACATTCTTTGTTGAGCATGGGGAACAAAAGCATAAGACTTTTCTCTAATCTTTTGTTCTATTAAAGCAAAAAGCTCTTTGTCGGGTCTTTTTACGGGCTTTGCTCGCATTTCATACAATCCTTAAACCTAAGTTTAGTATTTGTAAACAGAGTTTACAAGTTTCCTTGTTGAGATACTATCTTTTTTATTTGTTCAGCCCAAGCATCCAAGGCTTCTTGACGCTGTGGAAGCATCTCATTTTTATTGTAAGTAGCCATGATACGTGGCATTTTATGCCCTAAGCATTTTTCAATGACGACAGGATCTATGTTTAAAGATTCACCTAGTTGAGTGGCAAAGGTTCTTCTTAGATCATGGGCTGTCCATTCAGAAAGACCGACACGATTTTGTATTCTTTTAATTGCGCGGGGTAGCGCGTCTTTAGACATCGGTGCATCATTTGTTATGCCGGGGATTACGAAAGGGGAATTAGAGTTCGATTTAGCTTGGAGTAATAGCTTTTTGGTAAGATCACTGAGATGTATTTTTACTGTAATTGCACCTTTAGAATGTTCTGCTGGGATAGTCCAAAGCGCTTGTTCAAAATTGAATTGATGCCACTGCGCAAGCCTTATTTCACCCGTTCGAACCCCCGTCAATATAATAATTTTTATTGCTAATCGAGATGATTCAGACATTTGACATTGTTCGCTTTCGAGGAATTTCCAGATCGTTTTTATTTCATCAGGATTTAAAACACGCTCTCTTGGTTTTTCTACACCGCCGATGTCTCTTGTTCGAATATTGATTGCTGGATTGTATTGAATGTAACCGCGACTGACTGCGTAGTTAAGTACTTGCTTTATTGTGCTCAAAATACGGTTGGCATGAATAGGCGCACCTCTCTGTACTATTTTATCAAGGGCGATTGTAATGTCTTTAGTTTGGAGATCATCAAGCACCATATGGCCGAGAAGGGGGATGATCTCCGAATCGATCTGATATTTGATAGGGCGGGGTTGTTTTCTATTTTTCACAGCATAATTTTCATACCAGGCTAGTATTAACTTAGAAAATGTATTGTCTTCTTTTAGTTTCTCCAATTTTGCATTTTCTACAGGATTGATACCTTGCTCTTTCAAACTTTGAGCCTTGATAAGGTATTCACGAGCCTGCTTTAAACTAATAGCAGGATATTTCCCTAGAGTCATCTTTTGGCGTTTACCGTCGATACTAAATCGATAAAACCAAGACTTATTACCACTGGGCATTACTCTAATTCCTAGCCCTGAAGATTCTATTTTTTCAAACCAGGTGGTATCTGGTGTGAGATTTTTTATATAGCTGTCAATAAACTTCATATACACAACTCCTTTATTTTGGTACCATTTTTGGTACCAATATTTATGTATAGGTATATTATTAAATGATACTGATTGAATTTGAAAAACTCAATAAATTCTTTTAAATAAAGGACTTTGAGTGGTTTTTGAAATCAAATGATATTATTTGATATTGGTATGATAAAGTTTCGTAATCAAAAGGTCTGCGGTTCGATTCCGCGCAGCGGCATTGTAGAATCAATGGGTTACGTGAAACAAATAAAATTTTAATTTGTTGTGTCGAATATGTGTCGAAGTTTGAAATCAGTTGTTAATCTGAATTAAATAAATAAAAAAATGTAGCCTTGATGAAGCCGACAGGCGTAATCAAGGTTTTCATATGCCAGAATATTGAGGTATCAATAATCAATCGCAAGATTAATTCGCGCAGACCACATTCAGAATTATTCCAATAATTAAGTTGTATATTGATGGCAATCAAAACGAAGTAGGTTCCATTTTGGAACCTACTTCAAAGCAAAGAGAAGAAATATGACAAAAGAATTAGCAAGACCAAGCTGGTATAACGATGAATTTTACAATAAATCCAGAACACCAGAAGAATGGCTATATGAACTTTGGAAGAGAGATGCATTTAATCGAGATAAAACTGGCCTTCCATATCCAATTCGAATCCTTCCAATAGAGGAGCAAGAACAATATTTCATTAAAGTTATATTCGAACAAAAAATTGAAAAAATCTTACGTTTATTGAAGCCTACTCCCCCTCGACCAATTAGAGATGTATCAATCAGTGATGTATTCATAATGTATCATCAGGTCACAAATACCGACTGGTATAAAAACAATCCACATCGTGATGCGTTTGAAAGTGCTATATCTGCAATCACTAATGAAGATGCCTTATCAATGGAGCAAAAGATCACTTTTCATGAAATGCACGAAACACCCTGGTGCGTATTCTATGAAAATTACCAGCAAGATAGTTGGTGTCCCAAAAAAGAAATGGAGTATTTGAGCGGTCTGCTTTTCTCTCTTGATCCTGCATATTCAAAGAAAGACACCCTTACTGTTTTGAAAACGAAACTCAATGCATCGGTTGGAAAGCTTCAAGACATTCAGGTTCAATTCGATCGCTGGCAAGAAAGTAAAATATTAGCCGTATTTGATTTAAGGCTTTGGTTTAAAATACAAGGAATTGGATTTACGAACATAGGCATTCATAAGCTTATATGGCCTAAAGGTCGTGTTTCTAGTTCTACTGGCCATGAAGTAAATCCATATGACGATATTGATCACAGTATAGATTTGGCGAATAAAGTAATTGATAGAAGCTCAATAAGTACACTTTTAATTATGTGTGAAGCTAAAAAGTTTAAAAGAGAAACGGTTACCTAATTGGTTATTAATTTTTCGGAATAAAATCTTTCAGTTTTGATTCCGAGAATAATCTATTATTTTTTTGCAAAATTGCCATATGTATGAACTAAAGGAAAACATCATGGCAGTTATTGATTTAAATGATTTTAATAGGTTAGAGATGGCTTTAACAAAAGGGTGCGCACAATATGGGTGGGGAGCTCACTATTATTTTCCTTGTTGTCCCGAAAAAATTGGAATACATCCTCTTGAAGCTTACTTCCATAATTTTAAAATCGGTGCTGTGTTTGCATATAATGATGACTCACCTAAATTAATTGTACTTGAATTTGTAATAAGTAAGAATAGCTCTTCAATTTGGATAATGTGCGAGAGAGAAGGGCTTATGTCTGAGCGAGAAGGCTTTCAACCATGGTTCATTGCTGAAATTAGATTTGAGAACGGGCTATTTGTTCATAATAAATTACAATCATATTTTGAAAAAGAAGATGCAGATCTGGAATTTCTATCATGTAAAGATCAAGGGGCTGTAGGTCGGTTATTTTGAACCAACCTACTTGCTTAGCAAGCCCGTTTGCTTGCAAACGGGAGGTAACCTCAACTGAACAAATGATTGAGAATACTTAAACCTCTTTGTCTAGCTATGAAAATATTTTGACCAGTGCTATCATCTGCTCACTTTTTAACCTTGAGTAGATATAATATGTTTATAATGATTCGAAAATTATTGATCATCCTTATTAGTGTGTCGCTAACTGCATGTTCTGTTGTTATGGCAGCAAAAGGAAATGGTGTTAATCCGAAAGATTTGGGGAGTTGCAAAACTCGTTCATGTTTGATTGCTGGTGGAGCCATACCGATTGATCATACCAATGGTAAGCAGGGTAAACTTTCCTCTGAGAATTTTCGTGCAACTATGCCCACTGGATCGGCCGCTCGTGCTGCAATGCATGGTCTTCTTGATGTAGGTACATTAGGTCTTTGGGAAGTTGCAGGTACGCCAATTGAGGCTGTTAAAGGTAAAAAAACAGGTTATGTAGTTGCTGTTAAATATGACCAGGATGGTAGTACTATTAGACACATGTCTTTTCAATTCTGATAGCTACATTTGTTAGACGTAGATGTTATAGACTTTCCGAGTTTTTTTCTGAAAATGAAAATCAATTAAATAATTTGACTGCTCCATGGCACATTTGGGGCACTCGGAGATAACAAATTAGCCAAGCCCGTTTGCTTGCAAATGGGATTTAACTTCAGTCATTAAATCCTTGCTTGATCATTTCAAGCATTGATACAGCCAACTCATAATCAATTGGAGGCTGGAGGATAGAAATTGCCAGCTTATCCATTAATACTTTATTATCAAAAAACTCCTTAAGACGACTTTGAGTTTCTAGAGACAAACCTTTAAGATCGCGTCCTAAAAGACGGCAACCACTTAATACATAATCGAAATGCTCTTCTAACAGTAGATCTGCATGTTCTGTATCAAGCCTATCCTGATTATCAAAATCCAAGTAGTTGGAAACAATATTAATAAAATCACTGGCATCTTTCTTTGCTTGTCTGGAGATCCAGGCAAACAATTTGAGAAGCACCAAGCCCAGAGGGGAGGCCACTTTAAGAGTTACCTCATCAATAGCAATTTCTATTGCACTATTATAAGCATCATCAAATCCAACCAAGCTGAATTCAATATCATATTCAGGTGGCCATTTTAAGTTTGGATTTTCTTCTTTTATATCTCCAAAGGGGAGAATATCTAAATAACCAAATTTTTTGGATACCAGTCGATGTTCATTTTTACTGTCAGCAATGAAATCATTGGTATGAATAAACGCATTTTTAATTTTATAGAATTCATCCCAGTTTTTGCTGCAAATGGCGATATCAGTATCTAAGGTAGCGCGTTGTGCTTCATTTTTACCAAAACATTCAAGAAGTATGTCTCGTGCTTTAGCTCCGATTAGAAAATAAGAGCAATGGTTCGCGGTAGTCACCTTATTAATGAGCTTAAATAACTCAATATCTGAGGGGGAGAAATTATTCCATTTCTTTTTTAATGTATTGTTCATAGATAAGGCTCGCTGTTTCTTGATTTCTTTCATCAAGAGAATTTAATAAATCTGCATATACCAGAATATGAGGCACAACAGTAGCGTCTTCATTGTTAAAATCCCAAAATTTTTTTAATAGCTCGATATTGCCATGAATATTGTTCTTAAGCCGAAATTTTAACTGTAACTTAGGTAAATCATTCTCGGCATACAAAGTGATGATTTCGGGTTTTAGATAATGAGTTAATTGGCTAGCTGCAATTTCATTACCCCAAAGAAAATTAAATTCGGAGGGTTTCACATCTTTTAATTCATCAACTAAATCAGTAGAAAATATCGCTAAAATTAATTTAGGACGTAATTTTTCAGCATATGCGATACACCATTTATTCAAGAGCTCTTCTTTATTTGCCAAAATGCGGTCACCATTTTGCTTTATGATAAGGTAATTATATTTTTGGAGCATAAGAAAAGTTTTATTAATACTGCCAAGGGCGACATCGCCCATTTTAGAAATCTCTCGATAGGTGAGATTGATGGCATCCTTAACCGCTAATAGTACAAAAATAATTTTTATATTGGTGCTATTAAGATCAAAAGCAAGTTCAGAGGAAGATATTTTTTGCGGGGATTCACCTTTNNATTAATATAGGCATTTCCTGAATAATCAATAAACTGAATATTTGCTTGTTGTAATTGTTCTGCAAGTAATTTGTTAGCATGATGAGTGATTAGCAGACTATTCTTATCCAAATGCTTCATATGATTAATTACAGCAGCTATATTAGATTTATCAATATTTGCAATTAGTTCAGGTTTAAAAATAAGTTCATTATTCTCTTTAATAGAAATACCAAGCTGATTTGTCTTTTTATTATAGCTGCATTGAAGACCCAACTTATTTTTGATAGTTAGTATCAATTGATCAGTATTCATTGTGTTCACTCATGTCCTCTTGTTCATAATTATAGTATGTTCATTAAAAATGAACAACAAGAAAAAATGAACAAGATGCTCTTGATTCTCAGAAAAAACCTATGATAAAAGCTATAATTAATAATTTGAAATGAGAGAGCACGAAATCATTTCTTTCCATCCGCCAAGACAATTGAAGGATAAACGTATTTTAATGGAAGTATTACTTGTCTTGTTGGGTTTTGAGAGTCCTGAATGAAATACTCTCCTAATCGCCAAAGTATATCAATATTATTGACGCGGTATATTTTTTTATTTTCATCACAAAGGACATTAAATTCATCCGAGCGGAGAATTTCACAGCCAACTTGATTAACATTTATAGAGGTATTTTTAATATCACCAAATTTAAAGAGATGGACTATTCGTGTACTAAAGTCACCCACTCCTCCTAACAAAAAAAAAAAGTAATTATAGATACACTAGCGATAAGTAACATCCATTTAGATAATTTCCACTCTTTTGAAATTGGTATCAAGCAAAATGAAGAATAAACGATAATGAAAACAAAAAATGAAAATGCAAGGAAATAATTATTAATTGAAAGAATCTCACCTAGAAAAAGGGCTGAAATAAAAAGAGCAAAGCCTGGCAAAATAGAGAAGCTATAGATTTTAATTAAGGAAAGAAAAAGCGCTCTTTTATTTGGTGATGGATAATCGTTATTTTCGTTATTATCTTTCTTGTTCCAAAATACCCAATTTTTTCCGATTATTCCTAATAGGAAAAAAGTGGAAAGCAAATAATGGCAGTAAGGCTGGTTTAATGCAGTAATCAATAACCACGATCCAACACTTACTGACATTGTTATACAATAAGCAAAGAAAATTCTTTTTCTATTCTTATCTTCCAAATCAATAATTCCCTCTTCATATGCAGCAATAACTTTAGAGACATTGTCTTTTCCAGCTATAATCACACAAGTGTGCTTATTTTTAAGTAATTCAACCCACATGAATGGTGCAAATCCAAAAAGGCCTATGAAACATCCAAAATAAAGAATTCCTGTTAGTGTCATGATTACTGGCAGATAAAGTATTGATTGCAAATCACTGGTAGGAAAGTAGCCTATTTTAATGAAATAGGCGCTAAAAATGAGGAAACCACATAGCATTGAAAAATAAAAACCAACTATAAATGCTTCTTTGATTTGTTTTAAATTTAATCTAAACATTAGTTATTCCTTGAAAATTTGGCAAGAGATTATATTGATATTATAATGAAAGTGCGCATTTTACTCTTTTAGGTTTGATAAGAAATGGAATATTAAGTGTTATAGAACAATGAAGTTGGTGATCACAAATAGTATCATTCAATATCAATCAAAAAATCCTAAATCATACCCATTGACACCCATTTTAAATCAAGTTAATAATCTCCACAGACTTTGAGAAAGCTTTAGTTACACTGATAATGCTTTCAGGAGAATTTAAAGTCCCCAGTATTCAGGGCTTGTTGTAAGAATAACAACTTTAAGTTCTGAGTAGTTGTCTATCTTAAAATAGATGAACTATAGATATGGAATCGACTGGTTTTCAAAACAGCAAGGAGGCTGCTGGCCGGCACTTGAGCCGATTGAAACATCAATTGAAGAGGTATTTCTATGTCCATCAACACACCATCTCGGTTACACCTTTTAAACGAATTTGAATCTGCTCCAAATTCAACTCTTTTTAATCAAAATACTATTGCTGCTGTTCTAAACTGTTCAGCCCAATTACTTGAACGAAACCGTTGAGCAGGCACTGGTGTTCCCTATATTAAAATGGGCAGAAAGGTTTTATATCGTAAAAGCGAAGTATTAGATTTTCTTCAAAGACAAATAACCTATCGGGCAACTTGTGACCAAGAGCAATCACTGGCTTTAGTCAACAACTGATAGAAATATAACAGTTCAAGGAAGGTTATTTTTCTATCAACGATTATTGACCTTTCATGAACTATCGTGGAGATAGTCATGCATCAAAATCAACAATTAACTATAAACAATTCTCAAGAAACTCGTCCTTTCACTCATGAATAGGCGGGTGGTCACTTCAAATTAACCACTAAAGGTATTTTCTTTATTGGTAATGATAAAGAAGGCAATCCATTACCACCACGTTGGATCAGTTCTCCATTACATGTAGTCGCTAAAACACGTGATGGCAAAAGTGGTGAATGGGGTCGCTTATTGGAATGGCAGGATGATGATAAAGTAACCCATCAATGGGCAATGCCGTTGGCATTATTGCAAGGTGATAGTATCGATGTCAGACGTGAATTAGCCCGTTTGGGTTTAAGTATTTCACCAAGCAAGTCAGCCCGTGATTTACTTTCATCTTATTTACAAGTTGTAGCAGTGGAAGATAGAGCGAGATGTGTAGATAAATTAGGCTGGCATCAAGATGTTTATGTTACCACCTCAATGTCTATTGGCCAAAGTACGGAAAAAGTTGTGTTTCAAAATACCAACAGCATTGAACCTGCTTTGACTGTATCAGGAACCGTAGCGCAATGGCGAGATAACATTAGTCGTTTAGCCAGTGGCAATTCACGGTTGGTTTTTGCAATTTCTACTGCATTTGCACCAGTGTTAGCGAGCATGGCAGGTGAAGATTCAGGTGGTTTTCATATACGAGGCGCATCCTCATCAGGTAAGACTACCGCGTTAAAAGTAGCAGCTTCTGTTTGGGGTGAACCAGATAACTATACTCGCCTGTGTTGGAGTTTTCATTTCATCAACGCACGTTCAACACACTTATGTAGTGGCTTTGCAATTATTGAATCTTTTAGGGCAGAAAGAGTGTCATAGTTTTTTTGCAAGTACTCAAACATGTGTGCACCTTTAGATTCTTTCATCAAATCAATTAAGTTTCCCTCGTCAGTGGCCTCATACCATTGCATTAAGCTATCCCCTAAAACAGATTTGGCGAGGCAGTTTCTAAGTCAATATCAGAAAAAAATATATCGTAATGTTCTAAATCTTTTCTTAGTGTAGTCACTGTTTCTTTTAATAACTCTGAAATTTCCTTTTGTTGAAGTTTATGATGAGAGTCGCCTAGTTCATTAATCAATGTTTGTATACCAAGACTAAGGGGCTGATTATACTTTTTTAAATTGCCAATCCTCGTTGTAAGCCAGCAGCACGAAAGTATGGTTTCTTTGGTACTTTAAAAATATCAAAGTCAGTTTTTACAATATACCGAACTCCCAGACTGGTATAAACGTCTATAAATGTCTCAAATCCAACTCCTTCAACAGGAATGATACTTATATTATATTTATCAAGATCAATATCCAGCTTTTTAGCTAGTGCTGTATAAAATAAAGTCTCAGAAACACCTTCAACCAGAAATACGACTGTACTAAAAAAACCTTCTGCAGGAATTGCGTTTAAACGATGACCAAAATTAAGTAAACTACTCTCAATAATGGGGCTACAACCATCATTTGCTGCATAAGAGCTATTTTCATGTCTTTGACAAATTTACAATCGAATTGTGTTCAAATTCGCAAGCAATATATGGCGAATGTGAGGTCAGCAGAATTTGACCTTGAAGGTGTGACGATAAATAATGCGAGAGTTTTCTTTGTTGATGAGGATGCAGATGTGCTTCTGGCTCCTCAATACAGTTAATAGAAACCTCTGTTGGATCATTATGTAATACTTTTCTTTGAGCTGACCAAATAGCTAGATAGATTTGGTTATTTTTGCCATCGCCCCCTAGAGCCACAGTTTTACCTTCCTGTGAAGACGAAAGCGAGAGGTTATCAATATATTGTCTAATATCAGAAGCCCCTGTAGCGTCTTGAAAATAGAGGGTGATTTCGATTTTATGAGTTTCTTCAAAGGCATAAAAGTCTGTGTCATTTGGTTCGATTTCAGCATCAGATAAATTTCGATCTAAGAGTAATCGAACTGCTCTTAGGAAGTTGGATTTTCCAATATCATTAGGACCAATTATAAGCGATTTTTTATTGAGGTTTACGGTGGTTTTTTTGAAATTGCGAAAACCATCAATAACTACTCTTTTTAATAACATAAAATCAACCCCTGTTTAAATAAAGCTTAGAATTATTTGATCCCTTTTATGGATCAATCTATTGTTAATGTTTCTAAAATTAAATTTTTCTTTTTTAGAAATAATTGGTTGATTTAAAAAAGGATCTTTACAGGTAAGACTAGAAGAAAAAAATAAAAAATCAAATACTATTGTTCCTTTAATATGGCACACAGTGTGTGCCATATTGGCTATGATATTATTTTCTTAAATATGGAACGTAGTGCGTTCCGAATCTTGAAGTTTTGTTATAAGTTACTTACATTTGGATCTAACTGCGATCCAAATTTATATCTGTTCATTATTTATAGCTTGTATACTAATTACTTCAGCAGATTCAATCACTCCCATGCACTTTAAAATATAATCTGTAATCAGTTGCATAGGCTTTCTCAGACGTTCAACATCAACAATAATATATCCTGCAGTTACATCATTACTCATTTTATGATTCATTAGTCGTTTTAGTGCATAAGCTGGAATATCAAGACTTTCAGCAATGGTAATAAATGTGCGTCTTAAATCATGAACAGTGAAGTGCACACCTGATATTTTAGTGACATGAGCCATTTGTTTGCGTGGTTCGATGATGTGACCTGCTGCTCCGGGGCCTGGAAAAACAAAGTTGGTTGTACATCTTTGTTTGCGAGATGCTAGGAGATCATATAGATAATCAGAAAGGGGGAGGGTGTGAGTTTCGTTATTTTTGGTTTTATTAATTGTTAATGTTTTGGAATTTAAATCTATGTCTGTCCATTTTAGGGTGGCTGCCTCTCGTCTGCGTAATCCAGTTAATATAATGAGTAATAAATAGTCTCGTAGGATTGGATTTTGTGATGATTGAAGTCCATTGTACCAAGCTACTAATTCATTGGGCTTAATGTAGGTCTGACGGCGTTCAATGCGATACCAGGCTCGTGTTTGGGAAAGTCTTCTTACTGGATTTTCTAGTATGAGCGATCTTCCATTGGCATCTTCATATTGGCCAGCAGCAAAATTAAATAATGCACGTAGTATTCGCATGGAAAGATTTGCATAAGCTTCACCATGTTCTTGTCCTAGCTTTGTATGATGTTTGGCAATGCGACCTTTAGTAATGGATAGTATGGGTTTACTACCCCAGCCCGGAAATGCTTTGCTTAATACTTGTTTGTAGTTAGCGATGGTTTGGGGCTTGAGTGTTTTTCTTGCTTGAAGATAATCGGCAAAGACATCGTTTAAGGAAATTTCTCTCATGATGGTTGCTTTCTTTTCTGCAACAGGGTCTATGCCCATGGCGATTTGGCCAAGGAGTTGAAGGGCTTTGTTTCTTGCCATTTCAGGGGATAATTCTGGGTAATGGCCTAGGGTGATTCGGCTTAGTTTTCTGTTAATTAGTTTTTCGACAAAAAATGCTTTTGTACCACCTGATGTTACACGAACACCAAATCCCTTGAGGTTATCATCGTAATACTTTTTTTGTGCAGTTTTGCCTACCTGTTGTTTTTCTTGGATAGGTAAACTCTCAACGGAAGACTTATTTATTCTCATAATTAATCCACTTTTTTATCAATTGTGTCGAACATGTGTCGAATATGTGTCGAAGAATTGCTTCAAAACCACTCAAAGAACTTATAACTTATTATAGGTATAAATACTATGAAATAAAGGGATATTAAAAGAAATTAAAATTATGTCGAAGTGCATAAAAAGGCCAATTTCGTTATTCGTAATCAGAAGGTCCTAAATTAGATTTCGCGCAGCGCGCCTTAATTTGACAAGTATACTGAGTTTTACGAAAATGAAGCGGTGTTCGTGGGGCACTTGACATTAACAGATAGCAGTAAGAGGATACGATAATCAGCATGAACCTTTCACCGTTCAAATGGCTCTCATCATGGGTAATTATAATTTCCTTTTTCATAGCGTGCACACCTTCGATTGTTTTGGCGCAAAAGAATTCCCACCAATCAACAACATCAATTCAGAAAAAGTTGGAAGAGCTTGAAAACTCTTCAGGCGGGCGTATAGGTATTTATGCTATTAACACGGCAAATGGCACGCATCTGCAATTTCATGCGAATGAACGCTTTCCTATGGGTTGCACCTCTAAAGTCATAGGCGTGGCAACGATTCTTAATAAGAGCGTTAGTGATAGTTCTCTGTTGTCGCAAAAAGTAAGTTACGCAAAAAAGGATTTAACCAATTGGAACCCGATTACTGAAAAGCATCTTGCGACTGGTATGACCGTTTCTGAATTGTGTGCTGCTTCGATTATCTATAGTGATAATGCCGCGATGAACCTCCTGGTTAAGAAAATGGGAGGACTGGAACAAATGAATGTTTTTGCACGTTCTATTCATAATGATTCATTTCGGCAGGATAATGGCTGGCCAAAGGAGGCTCTCTCCGGTGGACAAGATAATTTAAATGATAGTTCTACTCCTAAGGCAATGGCCGAAAGTTTACAAAAATTAGTATTTACTGACGCTTTAGCCAAGCCACAAAGAAAACTATTAATATCGTGGTTAAAGGATACTAAGACAGGCGACTTTCGTATCAGAGCGGGAGTTCCCAAGGGATGGATTGTTGCAGATAAAACTGGAACTGGCTCCGCTTATGGAACAACGAATGATATTGGAATTATTTGGCCTCCCAAATGCGCTCCAATTGTAGTGGCAGTCTATTACACGAGCAATGATAAAAAAGCGGTGAAAAGAGAAGATGTAGTGGCATCAGTTACGCGGATATTAGTTGATAAATTAGCCGAGAATGATCATTGTATTAGAAATCATTTGGTAATTTCGTAATAATAGATGAAACATTATTAAAACACCTGATAAAAGATAAATCTCATTGGTAACAAACTGGGCTATGATAATAAAACCCAAGGCAATCTACCATCCAAAATTATTATTTACCCTTAAATTTTAGATGAGATGTATGTTGGGTCATTTTGACTCAACATCATTGATGAGAGCAGCGAATGGGAAGCATATCGGTTAACTGCAGGCTAAACTCCATCAAAGAATTTGTAGATTTTAAAATGATAGTTGTTTGCACTCTTTTGATATGCAGTTAGGTAACAGAGTGTCTTTAAAAATCTTTTAAACATATTATAAATAACATTGACTTTATTTATTTTTAATGACCACAGCTCCATATATGTCGCTCATATTTTTAAAATTGGGATTATTCATTACTCCCAAAAGTGGTCTAAAATAAAAATATAGTTAATAGAGGAAAGGAAAAATGTGCTTTTCAGCAACAGCATCTTTTACTGCTTCTGGTGTACTTGCTCTTTTAGGCGGATTAACTATACATTCAGCAACAAGACAAAAGCATTATCTTTTTCTAGCAATTACTCCATTTTTATTTTCCATACAACAACTTGCAGGGGGTTTTGTTTGGTTTTACGTTAATCAACAAGATTTCTCAACTGCAAGAACTTTTTCGGTGATTTTTTTGTTTTTTGCATTATTTTTTTGGATTACTTGGATTCCAATCGTTGCTTATACCGTAGAAACCAGAACGCTTTTTAAACGTTTTTTTCTAGTATTAAGCGTTATCGGTTTTGTTTTCGGGCTTTATCTTTGGTTGCCCACACTATTGAATAGCGGTCCCAGGCATTTAATCAGCCCTTATATATGTCACTTACAAATGTGTTACAAATCCATGCCAGATATATATCTTAAATCATACATGAGGGATTTACTTTATGTGAGTTTAGGTTTTTTATATTTGAGCTGCAACGATAAAATCTTTAGAAAATTTTGGATAGTTGTTATGTTAGCAGCAATTTTAACTAGGATTTTTGCTGCCTATGCCTGGGCATCTGTCTGGTGTTTTTTTGCTGCACTGTCCTGTTTATACCTTATCTATTTAATAAAGCAGGCAGATTACACTGATGATAAGAAAAAAATGTCAATGCAGACAGGCAACTCTTAAAGATATTAATTCATAGGCACTTTGGCAAGCCTATTCTGTATCAGACGAAGTCAAATACAGGATTCAATATCATAGTGGTATTAATCAAAAAATTAAGGCATTAATTACAATGCTCTAAAGTGGAACTGATATTTCTGGTTCATTTACTTTATGAATTATTAAATTTCCTCTTTCTAAGGGTTTTGCGCGACAATCAAATAAAGTTTTAACCAATCGATTCTGGGATAGTTTAGGGCTAATCTGGGTATAGTCGTGTTTGAGTAAAGTATATACCATACCGACTTTGGCAGGGTTTGTAGTTAATGACTTTTCGAGAAGATTAATGCATGCCATAGCGCTTTGCCCGCTTGCCAGCCCATCATCAAGAAGAATCACCGTTTTTCCGGATAATCCTCTAATTTTTTCTTTAGGCAATTCTAAAGTATCATTATCACCGTATCCTTTGCTGTATGATTCGAAACATAAATCTTCCGCAGCCATTTTATAGCCTCCTTTCTTGCGAATAATACAGAGAGGAAGGTTCAAGCGGGATGCAATTTGTGAGGCTATTGGAATACCTCGTACTTCAGGGGTTGCCAGGACAACGTGTTTAGGATCTATATTATTTTTTTCCAGGAAGCGAGTAATTTTTAGCTGCATTTGTTGCAACATTTGGGCGTTGATCATCGGACGTTCGTGAAGCCCTAACACATCAAAAAAAATTTTTCCATTATAGGTATGACTGGGCATATAATGCATGCTTTCCTCTCTGCGCAGTTTCCAGCTTACCTGCAGCCGCTCAGGAGAAGTGGGGGTATTCGGATTGTGTGATGCGGTTACTCGTACAAATGGCTCACTAACAGACTTTACTTTGAATTCCAAAGATTGCAGGCAATCAAAAAAATGGGTTTCAAAAGCGTGAGCAAAAGTTTGGCCAATACAACGTCTTGGTCCAGCCGAATGGTAGACTCCGGCCTGCTTTAAATTTAGATAAACAAGACTTCCTAGGGGAAGTTCCGTTTTATCTTCCAGTACCACTGTTTCTTCAAGAATTCTTGCACGAATTGGAAATAAATATCCTTTATCTCTACCTCGTTCATACATTTGCTTCCTAATTTTATCTACATGCAGATCTGCGTGCTCGGTAATAACATTGACTAATGTTTCATATAAAACATTCTCCAGAAAATCAGGAATCAGGAAGAAGTCAAATAGGATATCCAGTAGCATCTCATCAATTTCTTTTATACTTAGTCCGGTATGATCCTTTTCATTTTGTTGTCTGATAGATGACTCAAAACGTTTGATCAATGAATCGCTGCTTGCCTGTTGAATAAATTGTTTCATCTGTTCCCGTGCCTTATTTAGGGACCCCCGAACGCTAAAGCTACTGAGGTAACTCGTGAGACCTGTTGGATCAAATGTTTTGTAAGAATTATTATAAAAACAATAATTCATTGCCTTCAGTACCTGCTGTCTTGTTTCTTGATAAGAAGCCAGAGCCATAGTGCTTCCCAGCAAATATTCAGCCCAGAAACCCGTAAAAAAATGATCAAATGTGCGATCTAACTCGAAGATTTTTTCTTTAAGAAAGCAATTAATTACGTGTTTATCAATTAATGATTTGATTCGAGTCGCATCTTTTTTTAACAAGTCACCCATTGCATTATGGATAAGCTTCCAGTGGGCATTGTCATGGCTTTGATTTTGGGCAACGAATTCTTTGTGTAAACCCGCAGCAGAAGAAAAATGCTTATAAGCCCAGCCTAAACTGGTTTTGGCATTTAAGATTTGAGTAACTTCTTTGGGCGTTTCCAGATAAGCGATTCGTTTTCCTAAAATGGAACAGGTGAAGTTTCTGGTTTGATATTCGTTTTGTAATTTGGTAATAGCTGCATATTCCGTAGGATTTTTCCATAAGGAAGAGAATACAGAAGTTGCCCAAATAGCTTTGATTTCGCTGTGTGGATTTAGTGTTTTTTCTGCTTTGTCTTCAAAAGGTAACACTGCATGAAGAGAGGCAATACTTTGCAAACGGCTATATAAATAAAGACTGGTGGCATTCACCGAGGTATTAGTGTTACTTGTGATGACACTTTTCCCCAAATCGTTTTTAATGTTCTGTATCATGGGGAGGGTGGTTTGAAGGTAAAAGTTTAAACGTTTTTTTATGGCTGCTTGATTATCATCAAGACGGTTATTATTTCTAATGTTTAATCGTTCTTCCAAACGAGTTGTTTCTAAATCTAAATGGATGAGTGCATTCGGCATGCCCCAGTGTTGTTTAAAAGACTCATACTGAGCATTGGTGCGAGGGTAGCCGTCAAGAAGAATGACAGTATCTGTATCTTTAAATTGATTTAACTCATGATCCAATATTTCTGCAATGACGGCGTCAGGGAGTAGATCACCGCTTTGAATGAGTGAGTAATATTTTTGCGTGACAGGGTGCATTGGGTCTTGAATTAATTGACGCACTACCTCTCCTAATGAGATATGCTTGATGTGGGAGTGCCGACTCATTAAGGCATGGCCTTGAGTACTTTTTCCGCTACCTGGTGCTCCTGTAAGGAATACGATTTTCATGTTGGTTCCTTTTAAGTAATTGTGTGTTTATTGTACTAAGTCCAGAATCATTTGTGCTCCCGTAACGATTACGGGTATAATTGAAAGATGAAAGACACAATCTTAGATCGTCACCAGCTTTATCGTTGGGAGAACGGCATAAAACTCGTTTCTCCGGACGACAGACAATCCCATGCCTTTTATGGTCAAAATACCGGCTACACGGTCGCTTCTGTATTAGCATTACCCTTTAATTTTTATTTTCTAGACCAAAAGGGCAATACTCAGCTAATGAATGAGGAAAGTGCTTTAATTTGTGGGTTTCAATCCGCAGAGGACTCAATTGGTAAATCATTGTTTGATGTTTCCTTGCCAGATAGTGCCAATCGCCTTATTGAGAATTGCACTTATGTCATGCAGGCTCAAGTAGTAAATATTTTTGAAGAGGAACATCAAAAAAAGGACGGCACCAGTTTGCATTTTCTGTCAATTAAATGTCCCTGGTATTCTTTGGACAACACCATAATCGGTATCTTTGGATGTTCTATAGTTTTAGGTCAGCATAACCTCGCGTCTTCTTTATCCAGAGTCATTGCTTTGGGTCTTTTTGAATCAGACAAGTCACTTCATGCTACAAAGCTTGAACAATTGGATGTTAAATTAACTAGTCGCGAATTGGATTGCTTTCGATTTGCAATCAAGGGTTGGACTGCCAAAAAGATTGCCAAAGAATTAGGTATTTCACATCGTACAGTAGAAGAATATATAGTCAATATCCGCAATAAAACAGGAGCGACTTCAAAAGCTCAGCTTTTGGAAATGTTTCGATAGTCACTTTGTTTTTCAGTGTAATCAAATTTGAATTATTGAGTTGCAGCTATGTTTTTTTCGATATTGATCTCTTTATTTAATTGTTCCTTAATGCCATGAAACAATTTTTCTGTAGCAGTTGATGTTGGCAATAACCTTCTAAAAAAATGAGTATGTCTATGGATAAATAAATCCTGATTGCGAGTTTGTTCTTGTTCTATGATTTTATTGAGTAACGATGTTGCGCTTAATGTATTTTCTCCCAGAATATCCTTATAAATTGCCTTTAATGCCTCAAATTTATTTCGTGTTTGTTGCGAGCTTGAGTTAAGTTTAGGAATTAGTTCCAATCTTTTATAAAGTTTTTGCAAAAGAGCAATTTGTTGCGTGGGTAAATCTTGATTCACGTTTGGAGGAGGGGGGAGAATATAAAAAGTGTTTGCATGAGGCACTCCATTAACCAAAGTTGTTTTATACTTTGGTGTTATAAAATAGTGAGAAGAAATGTCTGTCTTAAATTTTAATATAGTTTCAATAATATTTAAGGATGTGGTTCGACATGTGATATCCGAACGGATCAACTGTGAGTTTTGGGCAAATTCTTTAATTTTAACATTGGTTAAGGAAGAGGTGAATCTATAGTCTTGCAATTTTTTTCTTTCAAATGTAACGCGTTCTCCTTTTTCCTTTATGGGCACGTAACTGTATATTGCCTCCTCATCCAATATCTCTTTTTCAGTCATACCGTCATTTTTATGTATATTTCGGATGCTCAGATTAAAAGAGGGGTTTTTCATTTGCTCTCTTTCCAGAGCAGATATTAGACCAATAAATTCTTTGACTTGCTCAAAATTAATAGAATAGGCCTGATATGTAATGGGTGTGGATGTTGCATCTCGAGTAATTCCTTCATCGGCAATCCTTGAAAAAAGACCGCCCTTAAAAAATTTTACTCCCATTATAAGACTGCATCCTTCTGCAGCAGCATCAACATCATAGATCTTGCCAACTCTTGCAAAAAGTTTAGGATTTCCATCTTGTATATAGCCAAGCATGATAAAGGTATGTAATTCCTGCTGAGCGATGGTTATGAAATATTCCTGATTTTTAGATATAGTTGGCATAATATTGTGACCGTTTAAACATCGATGTTAAAAAAGCTTTTAATGAATGGTTTATCTATACATATTTAACTAATAAAAATTTTAGCCCCTGGATTTTGCTTAACCCAATTTGCGACATATTCGATGTAATTATTTTTGCCCACAGCAATGCATCCACGGGTTGCGTAAGGTAAGTTGTTTAACCAATTAAACCCACTGAATATTTGAGTTGGTCCATGAATACCTACATCTCTTCCGGTATATCCTGCATTTAATTGTTGTTTTGTCGGATAACCAATGGGAATAAAGACTTTAAATTGATTTGATTTTCTGGGGTGAGCCAGATTATAAATTCCCACAGGTGTTTTATTATCCCCAGCGTGTTTTTTACCGACACCATTGTTTCCCAATGCAACTTTAAAAGACTTTATAATGATGCCATTTTTGCAAATATTTAAAATTTGTTTTGCTGAATGCACATTAATTCCGTTGGATAACGGGCAAGAAGTAGTATTCGCGATTAAGGTTACAGGAAACAAAAGGAATATCATTAAAGAAAGGGCTTTCATTTTCATAATTAAAACTGAGTGCATTAAAATTGGTTAATAATTATCCCATAGTATTCATTTTATTCATAGAGGCTTAGTGTTTAATTTTTTACCAGCATCATCTCAATCTCTAATACAGGGTCAAAATGAGTCAATAGAGTTTGTCGACTATTTAGTGTCCCACGTCCTGTGACTTGCTCTGGAATCCAGTTAGTTTTAGGAAGTTCGCAAATAGTGCTCCATNNCCTCATAATTTTTAATGCATAATAAACTATTGAAATTCATAGATTTATTCTGTACTGTTTTTCGGAATCAAATTTATTACATGGACGTCTTATGAAATTAAAAGGTACAAATTACATAACTTCTGCTTTATGTCTTCTTGCTCTTAGTGGAGGAGAAACACAGGCAGGTACAATGGGCCCGGCTCAAGTTACTGGCACAGAAAAAGTATACTTTGGTATTTTTGGCGGAGGGGGCTCTTCTGAACAGGTGCGCATAAACCAGTCTGGAAGTATCTTTTTTGTTGAAGCAACTGGTGGTCCTTTGGCCGTTAATACTTTTGGCCACACTAATAGTCGAGATGTAGGATTGGTCGGCGGACAGCTTGGTTATCAGTGGCTGGATATCTCACTAAATTCATTGAATCATCAAATTAATCTTACTCCCGCAGTTGAACTAGAGGGATACTATGTGGGTAAAAGCTCATTTAACAGCTATTCTGTAAATAGCGACACCACCAGAATTATTGAGCAGGATTTTTTCGTCAGTTATCCTATGAGTACCGGTGTATTTTTAGCCAATACTGTTTTGAATTTTAATTCCGCTTCTTACGCAAGATGGCGTCCTTATGTTGGGGCGGGTATTGGTGCAGCAGTTTTATCCATATCCAATGCCGATTCATTACAATTATCCCCGGTTGAACCAAATATTAATCATTATAATGGCAATCCTAATGTTAAGGGCTCTGCTTTTGCCGCTCAAACCAAGGTTGGCCTAAACTTTGCCCTCAGTGAACACGTGAGCCTTTTTGCTGAATACCGTTGGTTATATATTGCCAGTACCAATTTTACTTTTGGTTCGACTGTTTCTCCTGAGCATGCTCCCACAAGCGGTTGGAATGTTAATTTTGGTCCTCAACGCTACAATATGGGATCCGGCGGTATTCGATTTACTGTCTAATGCATTTTGAATAAAGTTTGCTCTTTCTAGAGCAAACTTTATTAGTAAGAAAATTGTCAGATCAATTTAGTGTAGAGGGATTTTTGATTTGTACTAGAATTTAGATTGGAACATAAGTATTAAAAGTAAGGATACCATGATGACTAAAAAACCAACCCCTCCATTTCCCCAACAACCTATAAATCCTCCTGGAATTGAAGCCAAAATGGATCCTAAACCTCAATATAAAGCAGAGTCTTATAAAGCGGCTGGAAAATTAACCAATAAAGTAGCATTAATAACTGGAGGTGACTCTGGAATCGGTCGCTCTGTCGCTTTATTGTTTGCTCGTGAAGGTGCGGATGTGGCTTTGGTTTATTTACCTGAAGAACAAAAAGATGCAGAGCAAATCAAACAGGACATTGAGGCCTTTGGGAGACACGTTTTGCTTATTCCAGGGGATTTGACCCAAGTCGAATTTTGCGAAGAATTAATACAAAATACCCTGAAACATTTTAAAAAAATAGATATCCTTGTTAATAACGCTGCTTTTCAAAAACATCGACCGGATTTGGATGCAGTAAGTATTGAACAATGGGATCACACTTTTACCAGTAATATATACAGCTATTATTATTTATGTAAATTTGCAGTTCCGCATATGAAACCCGGAAGTGTTATTATTAATACCGGCTCAATTACAGGGTTGGAGGGAAGTAAAGAATTATTGGACTATTCCTCAACAAAAGGTGCCATTCATGCCTTTACCAAATCCCTGGCTAAAAATTTGGTCGATAAAGGTATTCGCGTGAATTGCGTAGCCCCGGGACCTGTTTGGACGCCTTTAAATCCCGCAGAAAGGAAAGGTGAAGCCATCAAGGACTTTGGTTCAGATACTGCCATGGGTAGACCTGCCCAACCTGAAGAATTAGCTCCTGCTTATGTGTTCCTGGCCTCCAACGCGGATTCTGGATATATAAGTGGATTAGTACTTCCAGTATTAGGAGGGGATACAGTTGCAGGTTAATTGATACAAATGTGATAAACGCTTTGTTTATCACATGCTATTTTTTGGGCTAGGCTGAGCATTCGCATCCTCTACATAACTGAGCGCTCTCATTGTGCGGTGGTATATGTTTTTTAAAGTAGCCTCTGTTTTTCCTAAAGAAGCACCGAATATGCTGGAGCAATTTTTAACTAATTCTGCATTTTTTTCCATTTCATTTAGTATTTTTTCTTTTAAAATAAATAATTCAAAACGGTTAACATCCTGAGTATTTTCTATAACCTCCAATACATTCGCTAAAACCTTTTTGACCTCAACAATACAATTAATTTTTTTATTATTATCTACTGTATCGAATAATCTTCTAACAAAATGATGTTTGTTTTTTTTCAGGTGTATGTCTAACTCTGCTTCTATAATTTTAAGTTCGTGAAATGCTTTATTTTTCAAAGTATACTCATCGGGGATGATTCCATTTAATGACCGAACCGGTTTCGCTGCAAAATAGTGATTAGATCCCTCTTGAACGTACCCTGTATATTGAAATTGAGTTCCAGGTGCAAATAAAACTTCCTTTTCCATTTTATATACTGCGTATTGTTCAATATCTTTACCTAGGGAGCTACCCAACATAGGGGCATTCTCGGGAAATATTGTAAACATATTGAGTTTGAAACCAGGAGCGAAATAATCCGTTTGACTTGTACTGACAAAACCAGTTTCCCGCTGAATTACCTTAGCCTTCGCATTATTTAACCGATCTTTAAAAAATGCCGCTTGCGAATTGCTTTTTTCCTTTCGATGAGTTATTCGATAATCTGCTGCGGATACGTTAGGAGTTATTTTGTAAGATTGATGTTGGGATAATCCATGGGAAGCGATACATATTGTCAGTAACGTTTTGATAACAGTGCTACCAAGATAGCGGGAATTGTTCTTTAAATTTTTATGCTCAGAATTGACTGCAAAATTTCTTAAAAAATCCTGGATTTCATTGCTGTCTCTAGCATATATTTTTATCGCCGTTTGCTCTGCCTCATGTAGTTCTCCCTCAGACTTGTTTTTACTTTTAAGATAGCCATCCAGTTGCTCATCAGTTAAAATAATTTGTTCAAAATCCGGTTGATTTTTTAGAAGTTGTGTAAGATTGTAGCAGATACCATTAACAAATAGCTCCATTTCATCTAGAGCATTATAACGAGCCCAGCTATTTAGTGGCTTTGTTAATAACAAATGCACTAAATTCTCTAATTCCTGAGTGGCTTTATTTTTTAATCGCGGACCTGCCTCTATGTTCTGCTCCTCTTCTGCAAAATCTGCCAGAATACTTTTTATAAAGCGCTCACCATATTTGGATTTTGCTAATTTCTCTCCCTCAGGAATATCTTTTCTAGCAATGTCCAGGCATTCTGTTAATAGTTTTCGAGGTGGTATTTGGTATCCTTCAATTGGGTATTCCTTTAACAGGATACGAGGTTGTGTCTCGTATTCTTCTATAATTCGTTTCAAAAAATCTTTTAGAGTGGTCAGTTGACTGATATCTTTACAAGCCCATTTGTATTCCATAAGCTCATTTTCAAGCTCAGAGTGCATTGCTTGTAATTCCCTGAATCCAGCTGGCATTGAATCAATCGATAAATCNNGCGCAGCCTTATATTCTAAAGGAAATCGTGAGGATAGATCATCTTTAAGTAACGATATACGGAGCAAAAGCTGTTCTCTGGCTAATTCACCAGCAGGGGTTTGGTCATTAAAGCTTTCTGTAATCATCTGGCGAAATAATGATTGAAATTTAAACTTGGGATTAAATCCAAACCCAAATTCGTCATCACTAGCTAACAATGATTCCAGATGAACCCTGTCAAAAATAAAATGGATATTCTTCCCAGAAAATAAATTGGCACTTGAGATCATCTTTTTTGCCGCGTCCCCAAAGTTTTCAACGGGTGGAGTGCTACGCATGAGAGCAGAAAAGAGATTTATAAAAGCTGAGTTGGCCTGCGAATTGATATTGGCAGTGGTATATGTGGCCACCTCCAGTAACTTGTCTCGTTTATTATTATTTTTTACATGATTAAGTGTGGCAAGAATAATGTTTAAGTCATTAGTTACCAAGTCTAGGGAATGAACTTGCCTTTCTTCAAAATCATACTCAGACACATTGATGTGAAGTTTTTGAGCTAATTGCTGTATATTTTTTACTACTTTTAACGTATTGTTTTCATAATTCTGCTTTTGGATATTATATTTTTGTTCATTATAATCTGGTTCATTATTCGGTAAGAGTTTAATTCGCTCCAATCCTTCAGAAAAGCCATAGTATAGAATGGCTGCTAGCGAAATATATCCCTTGCTGTTACGCCAGACCGCAATATTGCTCTTCTTGTCGAGTTTTTTAGTTTTGTTATGTATTGAGAATATGGCTAAAATAGTATCAGGGGTAAGTAGTTCTGCAATTTCAGCGTCAAGCAATATCATTCTGTTGAGTGATGCTGCCCCATAATAAGTTCTGTTAAAATATTTTTGATTGCATATAGTTTGAATTTTACGAATATTTGCAAGGATTTGAGGAGAAATTTTAACTTCTTGTGTGCTAAGTACTTCATTGATTTCGTTTACAAGTAAAGCTATATTCATTAAAGTTCTCGATACAAATCATATACAACTTAATTATACATACGTAGTATTAAGAGAACCTTAATTGTGATTCAATTTTTGGCATTGTGCTTTTTAAAGCGCTTTATAGGTTAAAAAGCAATCTTTTTACAAAATCAAACATATTCTCGTTAAGTTTAAGGTATTATGTTTCAATACCATGGTATAAAATGTGTATCGATTTATAGGGCAGGAATGCTTTACAAAAAGCCAGGATTGAACACAAAAAATGATTAGTAGGATAACCTGGGAAATAATACATGAGCGGCGATATACCCTGCCAGGCAGCTGTACTAAGAATTACGATTATTTCGTCTATTTTTTAATGCATCCAAAACCTGCTGTGGATCTAAAGTAGGCATTCTTTCAAATCCTCTAGTTACTTGATTTCCCCCGGAAATATTTTTTAATTTTTCAGGCGACATTTTATCTGATTTAGCAATTTTTCGTTTAGACTTTTTCATGATTATTTCTCAAAGGTTGATAAATATATTTTTAGTATAGTCAAAAAATTGGCATTAAGTTTTATTGTTTATAAAAATGTAATAATCAATTCCTGTAGACAAATCGTAATAGCTCTATTCATTTAGCTCTAACGTCGATTTTATTAAATAATTTAAATGATTAGAGCAATTGTATTTTTAAGTTTTTATGGATTTTTCCAAGATTGTTTGATTTTTTTTTCTTCAAGGTGTTTAAATGAAATCAAAATTGGTTTATATTATGTGCAAACCAAATCAAAAATTATGCATTATGAGTAAAATATACGAACAAATTTGCACAGCTATTAATAATAATGACTTCAATGAGGTTCTGGAAGCTATTGCTTTATTAAAAAATGAGCAAAATCCAAAGGTGTTAAATAAATTTCAAAAGAAATTGGCTAATATCCTCACTTGTTTAAAGCAATCCGCGCTCATAGCAGAACAACAAAAAGTGATTACTGCTGATTTGGAAGCGATTGGGAATAACATTAATACACCTTGTGATAAAAAACGCAAGCGCAGTGTTAATGATGATGTTGAAGTATTTATGGACATCAGACCTAAAAAACTCAAGACTTTTGAAAATAAAGAATCAAAAACTTTTGAAAAACCCGTTCCTGAGATAAAAATTAATGAAAAGAATGCGTTAAAAGGTTTTTATTCCTGGAAAAATCCACACGGGAATAGTTCGAATGTACAACGGAACACTCCGGAAAAAATTACTCGAGTACCAGCAACTAATACTCCCGTGGATTCAATCAGTGAATCAATAACGAATCAGGACTATTTTGTTAATACACTAAAAAAAATCGTGGAAAAAAATAAAACTGTAAATAAAATTAGCTTTCTACACTTGGAAAAAATCGAGGATGTTGAATCTACCGCTAAAGAAATTCATAACATTCTTTCAGATTTATCGGATAGTGAGGAGGTTAAGTCTAATTTTTGTGGTAAATTCTTAGATAAATCAAATAAGCTGGCAGATATCGATATATGCTATTTAGTTGAAAAACCGCAAATGTATCCATTTCTTATTACGCTAAACTGTTTAAGTAACTATTTATCACCCCCACAAATAAAAGATCTTTTCTCAAAATATTCGTATCAGGCATTTATGGCTTTGAAAAAGATTTATGATGCGATTGGGCCTGACTTAAAAAATAATATTGGATCACAAGTCAAGAAAAATAATGGATTTTTTAGAATAATTAATAAACTCGAAAGTAAATACATCATTATGATAGCGAGTGACGAAAAAATCCTGAATACTATCAAGCAGGAAATTCAAAAAACAACTTTTGAGCCCAAAAATCTTAAGAAAGCCGTATTTCAATTCCTCGAAAGAATAATTCTTGATGAAATTAAAGCTTTGGAAAAGAAGAGTAATGAAGAAAAGGATAAAATGACTTCTAAGCCGAACTCAAACGATGGGTTGAAGAATTCACAATCAGTTTCCATTATGGTCGAATCTGGACATGAGGAAAAGTCGTTACCAACAAATTTTAATGATGGTTTTTCCCACAACGGTAATCCGCCTGCTTTGTTTAACTTTTACGGTTTTGTTGGAAATGTTACATTTAATAACATACAAAATTCTCCCCCTCAATCCATAGCGTCAAGTCTGGATTATTCCCGAAATAATCTGACGACAAGCATTGCAAAGCAACAACCGGTGCCCGAGAATTTAAAGCAGGCTACCGATAAAAAGACTCAAAATACAGGAAAATTACAAGCACCAGGAATTAGCCTTTTTAATTTAGCCCCAGCACGAAAGAATCAATCTCAAGAAGAGGATAAAGGCAGTAAATCTGATATAAGATTTCTCCTCAATAATTGAGGCTTTAGAGGTAAAATCATAAGGGGTATTACGAATGCATTTTTTTGAAAAAGGATATTGCGAATACCCCAAGAAGAATTTTCCTGAATCTTGAAAGATCACATTGATACCAAAGCACTTACACGTACCACTCAATAGGTAATGAATATAATTATTTGATATAATGATTTCAGAGAAAACTTGCCAGAAACTCTCTTGCAAACGCCATTATCCATTTTTCTAGAAAAATAAAATTACAAAATTACTAATTTTTTATTTTGAAATGCTTTTTTTTTCTGATAAAGTCCTAAGGAGTTTACAAATTTAAGGTCATGGAATGATGAAAAAGATATTAATATTAATTACTTGCATTTTTAGTATTTCTGGATTTGCTGCCTGTACTAATGCTTTACCAACTGATAATCCAGGCTTTTGTCCTACATTTAAAACAGCAGCAACCTGTTATTGCACCTCTTCAGGCTTACCGTCTGGCATGTGTCAAGATATGAAAGCTTTATATAATCGTATGTTGAGCACTTTTGGATCGCTACAAAAAGCTTGCGAGTTTCAACACTATACCTCAACTCAAGATTGCATGGACAATTGGAATTGTTACCTTTTCGGAGGGGCAGATTCACGAGGAAGATTATGCAGTTCAACTCGAAAAGCATGCCAATAATCATCTAAGAGTATCCTATTGTGTTTAAAAAACTGTTACCGTTGTTCTTCCCAGCATATTTATTTTTTGTAGGGTTTAATTGTTGTGCTGGAACAACGGGAGCAGCAGCGCCTCAACATTCTCTATACGCTGGAGGCTTGGGTGGTTTTGGGTCAACCACGTGGAATGGTTTAGTTCCTGCTAAAGAAAATCAAAATATGGCCCTGGTACTGTCCACTCCCTTACAGGTTAGAGAAGGGGGGCTTGTCTGGGGACTTTTTACTGGTTTTGAATTTAGTCCTTATTTTGCTGTTGAAGCCGGCTATACGAAGTATCCAGAGGCTAAGGTCTATTTTGACACAATGAGTTTATTCAGTTTCAATAATAATGGACTACATGTATTAAACACCCAGACCGAAACAGTCAATCTGATGGGCAAAATAATGCTTGTTATCCCCAATTCCAAGATAAGAGTGTTTTCCAGTGCTGGTATTGCAGAGGTACATAGAAAAGACTTTTTAATTGATCAATGGCTCCTCAGCCCAACATTTGGTGTAGGCTTCAATTTTCGTCTGTCTGATCATCTCATGTCTGAGATAGGCGGAAACTATACCGCTGGATTTGGTGACTCGCAGCTCGAACCCACCTCATCATATATTCCGTTTCTTTATTCTGCTTCTATCCGTCTGGCATATATTTTCTAAATGTTTGATAAAAATTAAAACTAATCAAGCACTTTGCCTAATTTAATACTAAAATGTATTATAAATAGACGCGTCTATAGGGAACGGACTCTAGAACATGCACCAAACATGGTTCTATCGATTAGGGAAATTTATCTACTACTACCGCTGGGTTGCTCTAATACTTTGGGTACTCATTGTATTCGGTTGTCTTCCTTTTCTGCCTAACATTGTAAGCCCGTTTAAAACAACTGGCTTTGTTGATGAGGGCTCACAAAGCGCCCAAACAGAAGAATTAATTAATCAAAGACTAGGCTACGATAACGATAATAAATTTCTAATCATATATCACAGTGATACGCTTCTTGCGACTAGCAAGGAATATAAAAATAAATTAAAAAAATCTTTGGCAAAATTAAAAGAATTTCCTCTAGCTCATGAAGTTATCTATCCTGAAAGTAACAAAAATCAAATATCAAAAGACAAGCACACCAGCTATGTAGTGGTCATAATTAAAGATGATGAACCCATCAATGATGCCTTATTGAAACAATTTATAGCATCAGTAAGCACACCTCCTGGAATGTCTCTTCATATAGGTGGTGCGCCAATTTTTATTGAAAATGTGAATAAACAGACGCAGACCGATTTATATCGAGCCGATTTTATTGCAGCGCCTTTGGCGATTATTGTATTGATTTTAGTATTCAGAACAGTGCTCGCTGCATTTATCCCCATCATTCTTGGAGGTGGATGTGCGTTAATAATTCTCACTATCCTTTATTTTTTGGGGCATTTATTTACCTTATCCATTTTTACTTTAAATATAGCGTTACTGTTAGGATTGTGTCTGAGTCTGGATTATTCGCTATTTATAATATATCGTTTTCGAGATGAGCTTGAAAAAAACCAGGATATAGTTGAAGCCATTGCAGTCACCGAGGCCACCGCAGGCAAAGCAATTTTTTTTAGTGGGCTGGCCGTGTTTGCCAGCCTCAGCGCGTTGTTATTATTTCCCATAAATATTTTATTTTCCGTAGCGGTCGGTGGCCTGACTGCGGTTTTTATTGCGGCATTAACCGCCATCTTGGTTTTACCTGCACTGCTTAGCATATTGGGAAAGAAAATCAATTTGCTGCCTGTAACGTTACCCAGAAAAAATAAAGAAAAACGTCATAATTTCTGGCATTGGCTAGCTGAAAAAATTGTCCATGCCCCGCGAATTACCTTTATTTTTACTCTTATCTTTTTATTACTACTGGGGTATCCCTTTTTATCAGCAAAATTTGGAGTATCTGATTACCGCATACTCCCAGTACATTCAGAATATCTAGCGTTTTATAATATTTATGCTCAGAAATTTAACGAAAACGAATTAAGTCCAGTCCTTATTTCTATTCAATCCAAGCCTAGCACCATCATTTCCCCGAAAAATATTGCCCGTTTATATGATTTGGCACATCGATTGAAAGATAATCCCTTAATCAAAAACGTGGAAAGCATCGTTACTACTAACCCCAAGCTTACCCCAAAACAATATTATCAGTTATACCACCTCCCGAAGAGCAAAATGGATAGTGATATAAAAGCATTGTTAGATACTACGACGGGCAAATTTCTAACCGTGATGACCGTTATCAGTAAATATCCAGTAAATACCCCACAAATGAACCAATTAACCAAAGAATTACGCGCTACTTCAGGTGGGTATGGCATTTCCATGCAATTAACCGGAACTCCAATAATTAACAAAGATGTTTTGGCGACTATTTCCAAGATCCTGCCCTATGCCATTTTATGGATCTTGGTGCTTACGTACCTTATTTTGCTCATTCTTCTTCGCTCTTTATTTTTGCCTTTAAAGGCAATTATTATGAATATTTTAAGTTTGAGTGCTTGTTATGGGGCGCTGGTGCTAGTCTTTCAGTTTGGGTACCTCCATGAATTATTAGATTTTCAACCCCAGGGAATGCTGGATATTAGTTTATTGGTGATTATTTTTTGTGCTTTGTTCGGATTTTCCATTGATTATGAAGTTTTTTTATTAACCCGTATAAAAGAAGCTTATGAAGAGTGCGGGGATAATGAAAAAAGCATTATTTTTGGGATTGAGAAAAGCAGTCGTATTATCACCAGTGCCGCGATTATAGTAATTTTTATCTGTATTTCTTTTCTGGTAGCTCACGTGTTAATGGTAAAAGCGTTCGGGCTGGGTATTGCGGTCGCGATTTTTGTGGATGCTTTCTTGATCAGGACACTACTGGTGCCGGCTACTATGGCACTTTTTAAAAGTTGGAACTGGTATCTTCCCAGGTGGATGGATAAAGTTCTTCCCAAATTATAGATTCTTATAAATAATTTTGACGTGGGATTCGTTTAAATCGAACTGCTACAAAATCAATTGGTTTCCCACAGTAAGTGCATCATAGTCTGAAGCAGGAAATTTAGCCAAGGATGCACTTGTACACAAGAAATATAAGTGAGATGGTCTAAAATAATGGCTTTCGCTATGCATTAAATTCACTATTCCAGCAGATTAACTTGCAATAGCGCTAGCCAAAATTAAGAGATTATTCAAATGTATTGACGACTGTGCTTTCTGACTCTAGTTCTACCCCAGGTTCGCTCACTACTTTCGGTGGGGTGTGGATTGGAGAATTGGAATTTACTACCGCTTGGGTGAGTGAATACTTTTTATCTTGCATTCCAGATTTTACTGCTTCGAATGTAGTTCCTTTTTCAAACCACCGAAGCGTTTTAGCTTTTTCTTCAGTTGTCTTGAACAATAATTCACTTGAATGAAATTCGTTATTAACAGCTTGCTCCACATCATATCCATTGAGTTCCTTTAAAAACTCTACAATTCCTTCAGAAAAATGATTAGCAATAAAATCAGGGAATGTATTGGCGTTGGTTTTAAGGTTTTTAATGGCTAATCTTAATATCTGTGGGTGATAGTATTTTTCATTATGCTTAATACCTTGCACCCTTAAATTAGTTACCTTAATCATTTCAACCATATAAGACAATACAAAATTTGGATCACTATTAAACGCTGCATTTAGATAACTGCTTGCTGAGAAGATATCACCCTCGATATCTAATTTATTAATAGCCTGTTGTAAATAAAGAGCAGCCTTCATTAATTTTAGAGATTCTTCCTTGTCTTTGGGGATGTAGTCAATGGCTGTTTTATTTCCCTCATAGTTTTTATTACAATCACAATTGTTCAATAATAGCACTTTAATTGCCTCGTAAGAATTATTGCTACAAGCTACAAATAAAGCATTTTTATTAAATAGATTTTGATCAAAATTATCAATATTAGCACCAGAATCAAGTAAAATTTTAATAATTTCCGTGCTATTTATTTTCGCAGCTAAGCTTAAGGGGGGAGTGGTTGACAAAGACGAATTAGGATCCATTCCCTCCTGAATTAATAATTTAACCACTTCCGTTTTGTTCATTAAAATCGCCATGTCTAATAAGGTTTGCCTTTCATCTATAAGTTTCCTTTCATCTACTTTTACCCTAAGTAAATTAGTATGAGTAAAATCAATTTCTAAGGATTTTAAACCTGATTTTAAATAATCTTTGTGATGCTGTAATAAAAGTGTGATCTGCTCTAGATTTTTAATTTTATGTGCTTCATCTTGAATTGGTTCAAGAATTAATGTACTTAAAGTTTTTGTAATATCATTCATTTTAGCGCCTTTACCTTAAGTTTGATTTCAAAATTTGAAACGAATAAACTATTTTTATTATCAAAAAGTAAAAATAGAAAGCGGAATGTATCAATGTTTTTCTTTCTTTTCAATCTATGTTAAAAGAGAAAGATTTAAATAGCTGCGGTGTTTAAAAGAACCTTAGATAGAGAAATGGGAATCAACTGAGCTCTAAGCATGTGTAAGCTAAAAGCAGTAAGTACATTGCCAAAGACTAAATTTATTGCTTTATGATTTAATAAAAAGCTACAATCCATCATCTAATTCAATTAAAAAGCGACATCCTGTGCTGATTCTTCTCAAAAAAAAATATGATACTTCCAATAAAGATGATTATAAAAAATTATTACAGCATCTAAAGCAGTTGCCTGAGAACGAACTCAAGGAAGCACATAAAAAAATTAAAAGTTTCATTGAAAAGGCGTTTCTGGTAAGCCATCGCGATCTGGATTTGTATCAATTATGCTCTGTTAAAGATGCATTAAAAGTGGAGCCCTTCACTACTCAATACATTCAATACACAGATAAAGAACTAAAAAATAGAAAATATACTTTTTTAAACGGCACTTTTTATATTTTGCCGCGAACAGATGATGCAAAAGACACGGTATACGCATTAATTGATAAACTTATTTATGAATCCATGCGTCATGAGTTTAATGAAGAGCCATGTAAGAGTTTACTTGCGGCGATTATTAAATTAATGCCCAATAGTAAAAATTACCAAATATCTGATTTTGAGCGTGTTCTTGCAGAGTGAGAAACCTCTGCTAAAACATATTTTAGCGAATATTTATCTGACGATTCGGATAGTGAAGAAGAAAAAAAGTACATCAAGACATCTAAAAAAGAACAGGCTACCAAAACAAACGAAGCCACAATTTATTGTAAAGGCGCACAATTTAGTAAATTTTTTAATGCATTTAAAAACCACAATACTGTATCAGACAATTCACTCCTGATAAGGCCAGACATCAAGCGATTAGGGGAATTTGATCGCCGACAGGTTACCAGTGATTTAAAAACGATTAATGTTCATCTTAAAGAGGGTGGCCAATTAACTCAGGAGTTTCTAAACACGGTTCAAACTCAATTTGTTGTGGCACAATATCGAGGCATTCACTATGTAACCAGCCGATGGGATGCGGCAGCCCGTCGTCAGCATCGAAATCTTGATGAGGTGGGTAAGCCCCAGTATACCAGTGCTGTCTTTAATGCGGAAGGTATTGTCGATTACCACGATATGCTTGATAAAACTCAGACCCAACCAGAGGTAAATCAAAAATTAGCCCAGGCAGCGTTGGTCATAGAAAACTTATTAATCAAAATGCAACAGAGTGATCCCTGCTCTTTTGAGGGATATGCTTATGAAAATCTTTTTCTGCTCTTACAAAAACAGTATTCAGCAAATTACGATGGTTTTCCTGGTTGGCTCGATAAAGAATTAAAGAAAAAAAATAGTATCCTTCGGGGATTTCTGCACACCAGCGAACGGCCTTTGCTCTCAACCAGTGATGTTCCTAATCATGCGTTAAAATATGCGTTTGGGGTAAAATTATATAAAAATCATAAAGAGGAGCGTTTGCGTCCCCGCTGGCGTTGCAATTTAAAAGCCGAGCGGCCTTACTCAGGCAAAGTCTATTTGAGCCTGCATCCACTCACGGATTATGAAGAGCATAAACCGTCTCATTTGACCTCTCTCTTTAAACAAGGCCGGGTTAATCTTTCTAATTTTATTGTTGCCGAGCGCGAAACATCGTTTATGGGTTATATGCCAGCAGAGCGCGTTGTTTATCATTTCAAAGCGAAGTACCCTTCGTTTCAAGGAGAGTACAAGCACAAAACTATTTTTCACCATAAATATGGCATCGATGAATCAATGTATCAGGCATTACAACAAGCGTTTGAAGAATATGCTCCTCATTCGATAGAGCGAAAGAACGTTATCAAATCTTTAGGTGATTATCTTTGTGCATATAATGAAGTACGACTGGTTGCTAAAGCGGAACGATTGGCAAGAACAAATAATCAGGTTTTAATCTATAGAGATGAGAACGGCTTTTTTAGTTTAAATTTGCCTAAAACGCCGAGTACAGCGAGTAAAAGGTTAGGGGGTATTATTGAAGCAGAGCGAGCACTATATAAAACTATTGCTAGTGGTAAAGGCTCTGAATTAAAGCTCATAAAACGCGAACAATTTAATCAGGAGAGCGAAAAACTTCGCTTTGTACAGCGTCATTTTAAAATTTTGCTGGACAATGGTTATTCGCTATCTGATTTTAAACCCATGCCTATGGATAAACTGGAGTTAATAAATGATGTACTGCTCCTGGATCTTATTGCGGATGAAGAAATTTCATTAGGCGAATTAATTGATTTGGATAAAAAACGTCTGGCTATAATTTGTCAGAATCCAATTATTTCAACTATTGCTGACGATGCGTACAATTTTGACAAAATTTGTGCCTTTTCAGATTATAAAATGAATTTACTTGCCAATGAGAATCTACTTCAACTTCTGGAATTTAATCTTATTACCATTGATGAAATACGTGATTCTAATACAAGAGATCTGGCCAGGTTGCTTGAATTTGACAATTTAGATAAACCACTTAGTGAAGATTATTCACTTAAAGAGTTATTGCAATTACTAAATGAAAATGAAAATCATATTCATTGTTTAACAACCGATGATCTGGCAGAGCTCGTTTTGATTGAAGCGCCACATGTACCTGAGCTTATATTGAAGTATGCTCAGGAAGAAGACATTGATTTTAATGAAATTTCGGAGCAACTTTGCCGTTTGGATCGGATTTTATTTAAGCAATGCTTGGAAAACTGTTTTACTGAATCTGAAGATGAATCTTATTCAATGAATTAGCATGAGATATTAGCTGTTCTACTCATTGCTCCCAATCACCTACGTGTCTCGGCATGACCGAGGCATCCAGAAGGATGCTCAGTGAAGAGCATATTTTTTGTATAAATTACTCTAAAAAGGATTCATTAGACTGTTTTGTTCAATTGCTCCCAATCCCCTACGTGCCTCGGCTTGACCGAGGCATCCAGAGAGATGCTCAGTCAAGAGCAGATTTAATATATAAATCATCCAGAAAAAAGATTCATTTTTCCAATAAATTTAATTTCTCATGTCTTTGGAGGTATCAGGTATTTCAATCCCAATCAATTGAAAATCAAAAGCACCTCCAGCCGTATTGGTCAACTTATTACACTCGTGCTTTTAACTTGACTCTACCACGGGATCTCTCTGGGACAAGCCGAGGCACGTAGGGGTGAGGTAGAATGTTTAAGTGTTTAAACACACCTGATTAATTGAAATTCAATCCAATTATATTTCTTATCGATTAGGAGATTATCTGTTTCCTTTATCTATGCTTTAAACATTCCATAAATTCAGTTTATTATAACGGTCCAGATGGATAAGGTGTAAGAGAATGAAAGATACCCTGAATTTTTTTGATAAATTACCTGATGAATTATGTCTAAAGATAGAAGACGAGCTCAATAATTCAGACAAAAGTCGATTCGATACTGCATGTAGGCGGTTTTTTAGATTAGGTTTTTTTTATGCTCAAGGCCAGATGTATAGGGTTTCTAATAGTTTAAAGCAACCACACCTTCACACAACGAATAAACTGACAAAACAGTTGTTGTATCATGTGGTAAGAGGTGAGTTTTTTCAAGCCGAGAATATGATAAAGGCAGATCCGGGATTATTGTTAGAAGTAGGGACGGTAAGAGACTATTCTGACCGTATCATCCAAGGAACTGCGCTCCAGATCGCCCTGGGTGCCGAAGATGTAAGTTATGAAAGTAAATGTAATCTGAGATACATTAAACGGCCAGAAGAACCAGAAAATACCACCCTGGAATTCATAAGCAAATTGCATGAAATAAATGTTGCTTCTTATGTACGATGCGGCCATAAATTGTATTATTTTGATAAAATAAACAATGAAATTAATAATGTGACACTTACTCCACAAGCTTTAAAAAAATTTGACAGAAAGATGACCCCACAATTTAATGACATATTTCTTTTTAAAAAGCAGCTCAAACAAATTAAATCCATTAGTGGTCATGATTACTCAGGAGGAATGGCTGAAATGATTCAACGTTATTTAAAGAAATTGCCAAATGGTGAAGAACACATAACGTTACAAATTAATCAGCAATTTCCCAAAGGTTGGAAAAAAAAAGAAGAAGCAAGAGTGAAAAAAGATTTGGAGGCGCTTAATCAGATTTTTATTGCTATAAAAACCTCAGGCGAGAACACAGGTTGCAAAAAATCAATACAAAAATTTAGAAATTATTTAGATCACGAATATAAAGAAAAAGGGATTATAAAAACAGGAAAACATTTTAATGCGCATTTGCTGATTGAAGCATTAGAATTATATAATGAATTTTTCAATGAAAACAGTAAGCTTACTCCTGAAGGAACACTATTCTGGCGCGAGGTCATTGGCTATATCCAGCGTTTTTTACCCGCATGCTATGCGCAGGCATTTTGCCAGCATTTGTATTATATTTCAGAAATGCGAGAGCAGTTAAGGCGAGATTTAACATTTCGTTATGTTCAAGCTGTTTTTTTTCCGCTTGATTCAGCTCCTTCCTTTCGGCTGGGTTTTGAATATGCTGTT
>DEHS01000043.1 GCA_002352055.1 Legionellaceae bacterium UBA2794 | reverse complement strand
TATCATTTCCCAGCTACATATTTATTTCGAAGACAGATTAAATCTGGGACTTAGATAATCAATGAGGTGACACAGTTAGATGAACACTCTCGAAGAGGGCTTTAATTAGTGCTCTAGTATAGGTTAGCTCTTTACACTATCTACTTCTATAACTGATTCCATAACCCTATTATCTAAATCAAAAACAAGCCAAGTATCAAAGCTAATATTTTAAAACAGTTTAATCGTTTGAACTGTCTTGATTTCTTGTTCGTTTTTTTGGTCTGGCTTGGAGAATAATGGATGAAACCCTAATGGAAATGCTGGCTTTTTAAAATCGGCTCTAATTAATAATTCAATACTTTCTAGCAACTCGATCGTTTCTTCATAGGCCTCTAATACACCTGTGATTAGATCCATATTTTGGGACGTTTGCGAAGGGGGTGATGAAAATTTTCTTGCCTCGAGCAATGCATCTTTAAATTCTGACAAAGTGCCCCAACAACCTTGTTCATAAAATTCTCGACCAAAATTACGCCGGATTTTATTTTCAGTTTTTTTTGTATTGCTTAAAACAATACCATCAGTATGACTCAACGAAGCAACCCAGAAACTTTGGGTATTCGCGCCTCTTTTTCCAGAAAGGCTTTGAATAGGTAATTGCACTACTGTATTCAATAAAGAATAATCGCGCCCCTCACTTTTTCGTAAATCAACGCCATGTTCTTCACGTGTTTCATGAATGGCTGTTACTAAGGGGTTTTCAACATAAATTTCAAATTTATGTTCAAATAAGCAAGTAATTATGTCTTGATAAGTTTGGTCTCTAAGCAGTTTTCCAACGAACTTTTGTAGAAAATCATATTCTAAACCAGTAAAAGGTTTTCCTACTTCCAGAATAAAACGCTGTTCTTCTTTTATGACAAGAATATCTTGGATTCCTGCAGGTGGTGCAACTGTTGTTGGTCCTACACGGTTTGATTTAACACAGCCCCAAATAATTTGATTACCTTGTCGATAATAAGGTAAAACACCACAGCGCATAGTTGGATAAGGATACAGCCCATTTTTATCTTTTTCCAAAAGTGTAGGCGGATACTCAGTAATATCATTAAGTTCGATTATTTTTGGCATGTGTGCCCTCCTATCTTGAAAAGGTGTGCGATACTATTATCCTTGAACGTTCACTTGGTTGATGCAATTCAGCACGTTATCGGTTTGAAACAGTTTTAGCGCTTTGTGACTTCGACTTTCACCACCAGCGAACAAAACAAGCTTATCCGAAAGATTTACAAAACGGATGAAGGCAATATAACCTAACCAATTGGACTCCAAACTATATGTACACATAAGCCCAAGTAGGGCCATTGTACGGTGTAATACTGTCTATTGATATGAAATCCGCTTAGAAAGAATATTTCGCCCGTTGATTTTGACTGTGAGTACATCAAAGTTGCAATTAAAAGTCCCTGTATAGAACAGGAGCACTAAATTACTTCAAAATCTCCCTTTAATAATCCTACTCCTTCTTTAATATTCACAATTATTCGTTTTTTTTCATCTTCATCTAATCCACTAATTTTAGAGGCATAAATATATATTTTTCTTTTCTGTGGATCATAAGCTAAATTAATTTCAAGTAAATGATTTTCATCCTTATACTCAAGTAATTCAGGACCTGTAATTTGAATGGAAAAACCATTATCGCTTGATACCGCCCCTTCATTAATCTTTCTTAACATATTTTAATCTCTATTATTTTTTCAAAAATGAGTTTTATATTCGAGTAACTATTCATAATTGTGGAGGAGATGTCCCTCAAGGGTTGGGGATGAGTGTAATACAAATGCCTGTCTTTTAGAAAGTTTATAAAAAATTATCAAGCATACAAAAAATTCTTCGCCAATCATTGTCAATATTAATCATCATTAGCAATTTCTTGTTTATTTTCTGTTTTTCCAAAATGAAATAAAAGTATTGTCTTGATCTAAAGAAACAATCTGTTTAAAAAGCCATTCCTGTTTGATTAATGACAATAAGATGTTCTGAATCAAGATGATGTAAAAAAATTGGATAAACATTGGCTTTAAAAATCATTTAAAAGCCAACTAAACCATTTTACACACAGGTTGGTGCTCTATAGAATGCCGATATTGTCGAATTACGGATAAAAATCTCGCTGCCTTTGCCTTTGGATGATAAAGCAAATCGCCTGGTCACCCCTAAAAAAACCATACAAGAACAGTGTTTGTTACTTATCAATTGGAAAAAGAAAGGTTCTTTCCTTTAGACATATTTTCTTTGCAAAAATCTTGCTCTAAAAAAGATATTAAAGCAGCGTATAAACAACTGGTGTTATATTTTCATCCCGACAGAAACAAAGAGAATGAATATCATGCAAATGGGGCTCTTAAGGTCATCAACGAAGCAGCAAAATACCTGGAGTTTGGGTTTGAATTAAAAATTAATAGAGATGACCTTGAATCTAATTCTTTTTATCAGGAACTTGGAAGAGAAGGGTTTATTCAGAAAAAACCTAATAAGGGGCAGGGTTATGATTTTTATGCAGCCCATCATTTTACCAGGAATGTTACGGTTAACCCTCAAAAGAATTCCAAACATCAAATGGACTTTTTTGAACTAGCACGGGAGATAAAGTCTAGCTCAATCCCTGAGTAAATTATAACGAGATTAAAACAGCTGATTATGCAAGATAAACGCTTATTACATGCGAGCGTACTATCTGAGAGCCCTGAAACCAATATTTTACATATTGTTGCACTCCATGGAGACTCTGAATTTACCCTATGGCTAATTAATCAGGGAGCCAACCCGTTTATAAAGCCAGCCGCAGCCATCTTGATTTAGACTGGTCCTATGATGCAGCTTCTTTAGCAGGAAAAAGTGGAAAGTTGGATCCTACTACAACACATCCAATAAAAGCCCATGCTGCTATTCCACCACTCACTTGCAAGATGAAAGAGGATATTCAAACTAGCTTGGTTTTAGTATCAGACCAACGGAAAGAATACCAGATATGACAACGTGCTCATCATTATCTGATGTATCACCACTCGCACCCGCAGCCCCGATAATTACATTATCATTATTCAAGATAAGCATGCCTCCAGGCGCAGGAATAAGTCGCCCTTTTGAAGCCGCAATTGCTCCCTGAATTAAGTCAGGTATTTCATTCGCTTTAAGTGCTAAATCTCGTGAGTTTATACCCATACCCAGAGCCCCATAGGCTTTTGCGAACGCAATATCAAAGCGCAAAATACCTGCTTTATCTTGGCGTTGGAATGCTATAAGGTGCCCACCCGGGTCAAGAATTACAATGGACATCGGTTGCAGCGATAATTTCTTGCTTTCAATAAACCCTGCCTCAATAATGGCATTTGCTTTTTCCAGAGTTAATCTATTCATTATAAATCCATTTAAATTGAAGGCGTTTCAAAAATGTTATTGTATGTATAAAGAGAGAAGAGATAGTATTTCTTACACTGAAGAAAAATAATCTACCTATTTCACGTATATTAAACTATATAACCTGCAGTCACAAACCGCTACGGTAACAAGCTATCATAATAGAATTTTCGTTGTGCGATTTTGTTGAAGTATATGTCGTTTTTTCTGTAAGTCAGCCAATTTTAATCAAAGCATATTTACTGAGTACTCATGAAGTTAGTTAATCTGATTCGCTATTAATTATTTATAGATGGTTAAGCTTCTGATAACTAACTTAGTCTAAGATTAGAATTATACCTTAAGGAAAGAGCTTATAATGCTTGCAACTCATAATGATAAAACTATCTATTTTCATGAAATCATTAACGCGATGAGTTATGCTCTTGATCTCACGGAAGGACAACCTGCAGGACATAGCCTTCGAAGCTGTTGGATTGGAATGCATCTTGGTCAATACCTGAATTTATCCGAGCAACAACAACACGATCTTTACTATACCTTAATTTTAAAAGATGCAGGTTGCTCTAGCAATGCAGCGCGCTTAAGTCTGTTATACGGCAGTGATGACCGTGTTGTTAAAAACGCCTTTAAAACTGTAGATAATCAAGACCAACGTATGTTGGCAAAATTTGTTATAAAATACTGCGGCAATGACCGAAGTTATTTGAGCAAAATGAAACATATTATGAAGCTCGTGCTCGGTGGCGGTAAGATAGGCAGTGAATTGATATCAGCACGTTGCGAGAGAGGCGCCTCGATTGCCCGCAAACTCGGCTTAAGCGAAGACGTCGCATTGGGAATCTATAGTCTGGATGAACATTACAATGGGAAAGGCTTATCACAAGGACTTAAAGCCGAAGAAATTCCTCTTTATTCTCGTATTGCATTACTTTCTCAAGTAATTGATGTTTTTTTTAAGTCATCGGGAATAAAAACATGCTGTGAACAAATTACCAAACGCTCTGGTTCCTGGTTTGACCCAGTATTAATTGGATATTTTAAAGATTTACAAAGGAATGAATCTTTTTGGGATGGTTTAAATGCAGAAAATTTAGAAGCTCAGATGATACGTTTTCAACCCAAAACCCTGATACTTCCATTAACCTTTGATCTACTTGATAACGTTGCCGAAACTTTTGGACAAATTATCGATGCTAAAAGTCCATTCACGAATGGCCACAGCAAGCGTGTTGCCTTTTATGTTTCAAAACTGGCAGAGCACACGAATTTTACCGTGGAAAGTAAACGCCTTTTATATCCTGCGGCATTACTCCATGATGTTGGTAAGTTAGGTGTTGGAAATCATATTTTAGATAAACCAGGCAGTCTGGAAGCTCATGAATGGGCCGTTATCCAAAAACATCCTGCCTATACCGAAGAAATCCTGTCTCGTTTTTTACCATTCCATTCTTTAGCTCGAATTGCTGCTGCTCATCATGAGCGTCTTGACGGAACAGGGTATTTTAAAGGAACAAAGGGAGACGATATCACCCCAGAAACACGGCTTATCACTATCGGAGATATTTTTGATGCTTTAACTGCCGAAAGGCCTTACCGTGGTGCAATGCCCGTGAAAGAGGCTCTGAAAATAATGGATGACCTTCGCGACACAGCTATTGATAGCAAGTACATGGATGCACTGCATGATATTGTGGCCAATGAGGAACTTGAGAGTAGAAATAAATAATCAAGAACTTCGTTGTATTAATCTGGATCATATTATTTATCCATAGTAACTGATAAATCTAATTAATAAACCCTAATAAAACACTTCCCTCATCCGCCCTCCGGGCACCTTCTCCC
>DEHS01000014.1 GCA_002352055.1 Legionellaceae bacterium UBA2794 | reverse complement strand
AAATTGTGCGAGTTATACAGGGTCAGAAAATCAAGATGCTCTTTGCCATTAAGCAGCCTGCATGCTTCTGAAAAAAGAAATGTTTTCTTACCTTCAATAATATCGCCACCGGGTCGTTTGCCAAATTTAGTATCATCACCAAAAGCATCTAACAAATCATCCTGAATCTGAAATGCAATTCCAATATTTTTTCCAAACTCATACAAGCTCAGTTTGTCTTCTTCAGAGGCTTTGGCAATTATAGCACCTGTTGCAAGACAACATGCAGGAAGCACTGCTGTTTTTAACGTAATCATGCCAATATAATCTTCAGGAGTAATTTCGCGCAATCGTCCGAAGTCCATGTCGTACTGCTGCCCTTCGCAAACCTGCATGGCTGTTTTGTAAAACAATTGCATGACCGGTCTTAGTACGGCATCATCAACCTGCATAATGTATTCACTTGCCCTTACAAAAAGTGCATCACCGGAAAGTATTGCAATATCGGCAGTCCATTTTTCATGTACTGTTGGTTTGTTTCTTCGCAACGTTGCTTTATCCATGATGTCATCATGCAGCAGTGTAAAATTGTGAAACAATTCTATACCTATTGCAGCTTTCATTGCTTTCTGATAATTTGCCTCAAACAAGCCTGCACCTATGAGAACCAATAATGGGCGCATACGTTTGCCACCAAGCTCAACGATATATTCCATTGGCTGATATAGATTGGCCGGCTCATGACCAAAGTGCAACGACTTTATCTCGTATTCAATTTCGCGTTGCAGAAAGTCAATACTTTCCATTAAAATAAATTACTTTCCCTTTTTATTTCTGAAAACCTCAATCACTCTTTCCATTCCAATTTCAAGAGGTGTTAATTCGCGATTGAGTAATATTTTCATTTTGCCAATATCAGGACATCTGCGTGTCATATCACCTTCTTTTAAAGCAGGTAAATGCACAATGTTTGATTTTGAATTCAGAATTTTTTTAATCAACTGCGCCAATTCCAGAATTGAAGTTTCATGATCGTTGCCCACGTTGATGACATCATTTACAAAACGATGTGTGTAGAATGCATTTAAGCATGCCTCAACATTATCATCAACATAGCAGAAAGTTCGTGTTTGTGAGCCATCACCATAAATAGTAATATCTTTATCGCTCAATGCAGCTTCAATAAATTTCGACATGACGAAGTCTGTACTTTGCTTAGGTCCATAAGTATTGAAGAATCGAAAAATGGTAAAGTCAAGATCAAACTCCTGTTTGTAGGCACGGAGGTAGGCTTCGCCAAGATTTTTTACAATGGCATAAGGAAGTCTTGAGTTTAAAGGTGTTGTTGTTTCATTTTGCGGATACTCAACAGGCTCGCCATAAACCTCGCTGCTGCTGCTGAAGTAAACACGTTTTACCCCAGTATTCTTTGATAAGTCAAGAATGTTTTTTAATCCGGTAAGGTCTTTTAATACCCATGATGGATGATCGAGTGTGCGTTTTACACCCACTACAGCTGCATAGTGAAAAACATAATCAAATGCATAGGCATAGAATATGGATGATATATCGCTGAAATCATTCACATCAGCTTTAATAAATTTAACATTGTTATGTTTTGATGCCGGAACTTTCCGCATTGAACCGGTTAAAAGATTGTCAACCACAACAACAAAGTTGTCGGCATTGTCTGCTAATTTTTCTGCCAATGCACTTCCTACAAATCCTGCTCCACCTGTTACTAAAATTTTACTTTTCATATATTATGTTTCGCTTATAAATTTTGTTCTATTATTTTTATGAGGTAATTTCCGTAGCCGCTTTTTGTCAATGGCTCAGCTACTTTACGTAATTGTTCTTTATCTATAAATTTCATGCGGTAGGCCACTTCTTCTATGCAGCCAATCTTTAAACCTTGTCTTTCTTCAATAACATTCACAAAGTTACCTGCTTGCAGCAATGAATTAAATGTACCGGTATCGAGCCATGCTGTACCGCGCTCCAGCAGTTGCACTTTTAATTTACCTTGTTGCAGATAGTGTTTGTTTACGTCAGTAATCTCATATTCGCCACGTGCACTTGGCTTTAAATTTTTGGCAACTTCAATAACCGAATTATCATAAAAATACAATCCGGGGACGGCAAAGTTCGATTTGGGTTTTTGAGGTTTCTCTTCTATGGAAAGTGCTTTGTAGCTGGCATCAAATTCAACAACACCGTATCGCTCCGGGTCTGAAACGTGATAAGCAAAAACCAACCCTCCGTTTATTTTATTATTGTCGGCAAGAATACGTCCCAAGCCCTGACCATAAAAAATATTGTCGCCAAGAACCAACGCTGCACTGTCACTGCCAATAAATTTTTCACCAATCACAAAAGCCTGTGCCAGTCCATTAGGAACTGCCTGTTCTGCATATTCAAAACGGCAGCCAATCTGCTCTCCACTGCCTAAAAGTTTTTTAAAGTGAGGCAAGTCATGTGGGGTGCTGATGATTAAAATTTCTCTTATTCCGGCCATCATCAATACTGATAGCGGATAATAAATCATAGGTTTATCATATACCGGCATAAGCTGTTTGCTCATGGCCAATGTAAGTGGGTGCAGGCGTGTGCCGCTACCTCCGGCTAAAACAATTCCCTTCATCGTATGGTTGCAAAAGTGTATTTGTACGTAAAATTACGTCAGGTGGTTTCTAAAAATTTAAGGCTGTAAAGGTAATAATGTTATAAAATTACAGAAATACAGTCTTTGTGCTTAGGTATTATTATTTCTTTAAGACAAATAGGAAATAATAAATTCCGGAAAACCCCACTCGTCCTCGTCTGAAGTTAAGTACGTGCGTAAGGGACGAGGATGTGTGGGGCTCTATAACAGGTGTTAATCGCATTCTCGTCTCGCGCATACAACGCTACCCTTCAGACGAGGACGAGTGGTGTTTGCTGCTGTCAATGTGTGAATTCCAAACTTTCTAAAACGACTATAATTTCCTTATAATTTTTTTCAGGTTGGGCTTCATTTGTATAGTAAAACGTTGCCTGTAAAAAGAACAAGTCGGACTTGTGAAGGCAATAAGTTTCTATTAACTGAATATTAGGAGTGCCTAATGAATTATAGAATTTTTGCTTTATCAAGAAATAATTTTTTTTTTCTGACTGATAATTAGACTTAATACTGTTAATAATTTCTTTATCAAAACTTGATGCCAATTCCTCTAAGCTATCAACTTTTGCTAAATCTTTCATATATGAATTGAAGTTTACACTTAAACCAATATAATTGTATTCTTTTATAAAATCAGTAATTTTAATCTCTTCCCCTCTAAAAGAGGCAGAAAAAAGTTCATACTTATCACCAAGTATTTCTTTTTCGTACTTACTATCAATTAAGGAAAATGATTTGGGAATATAAATTGACAGCGTGTTTAAAGAGTCCTTAAAAAGAATGCCAATGGAATTTTGAGATTTAGTATCATTACCGCAATTTACAAAGAATAAAACCGAGATAAATAGAAACAGGTTATTGAACATTTTCGTAAATTTTTTTGTATGCATTTTCAATAACTTTTTCTTGCTTTTCTGCAAGAGCATTTAATTTTCTATACTTACGGTTTATTAATGGATTTGAGAAGTCCAGCAATTCTAAATCCGTCACATCAATGGAAATAGATAAGTTATTCTCAAGCGAGGATCTTATTTGCCCGTCTTCGCTTGGATAGAGTATGGTACTATATAGTTGCCCTATGAAATCTCTTATAATAAAGCTATTGCCTTCTTTGAAGTCATCTGATACCTCGTATTCCTTAACTGAATTTTGTAGACGAATTCCCAGTATGCAATCACAAAATTCAGTAGCTGATAAACTAATATTTGGAGAAGCCAGAAAGTAGTTAGCAAAATCACCTTGGTAATTGATGCTTTTTGCAGGTCTGTAATCAAAAGCGTGAAGAGGATAATTATTGAGCATTCCTCCATCAACATACAGCCCAAGATAATCTTTATTATAATCAGCAGGAAGATTTGAATCGAGATTAACTTCTGATTCAATCACGTATGGCCTGAATAGAAAAGGAATACTCATTGATAAACTGACGGCATCAACAACTGAAAAGTCAGGAGTAAAGGCTGCAGAGAAATATTTTGGTTTGCCGTTTTTCATTTCTTTTTTTTGAATGACTGAACGGTAATATTGAATGGTTTGGTTAAGACCTTTTAAATTTGATTCGGGATAATCAAAAAATGTTATAAACTGGTTATTATCTTTATCATAGGGTTCATTAAATAATGATTCCATTTCGTGTAAATCAAGACCCATTGAAAGAAAAAAAGCTATTAGTGCTCCTCCGGAAGAACCACTGACTCCAAATAAATTATTTTGCGGAATACTAATATCAAGGTCATCCGTTTTGAAGTTGACTGTGTTGACATGAGATAAAGGCAGAATTTTTTTTTCTTCCAATGCTTTTATTGCGCCTAAATAAGCAATGCATTTGCCTCCGCCACCTTCAAAAGTAAGATATTTTATTTCTTTACTGTTCATTTATCATACTTAGCATTTTTTTTCAATAGAAAAGATAATATCAACCCTCTGTATTTCATTTTTTTATTTATGGTATTATTATTAACGCTACAGTTTATATACTCTAAACTTTGGGTTAATTGAAGTCGAACAATATAATCGTTATTACTCCAATAACTTGGAGTATTATATGACTCTAAGACCATTTTATTGTTTAAGCCTGTTTCAATATTCTTGTCAACGATATTTTCATAATATTTTCTTTCAAGGATTATGTCCAAGCCAGTTAAGGTATCATGAAATGTTGGAGAAACAACGTTAAATAATTTAACAAATAAAGTATCATAAAAATGCATATCAGCAAAATCTATTTTATAATTTTCAATAGCCGTGTCAAGGTCAAAATCATTATCATAATGAATCCAATGAGGAGCCCATTCATAATTAATATAAGAAACTATACGGGTTTTGGGGTTGTATTCGTATATAACATTAAGTGGGAAGTCATACTTTTCTAAACGTTGAACAATAACATATNNAAATAACATATTGAGGGTTTTCTAAGTGGGAAGTTGGTCTTCTAATAATGGAATCCCACCAAGGGTCATTATCACCAGGAAAATGGTCGCATAAATCAACTCCTCGAGGGAAGTAGCTTATCTTAGAACCTAACTGTTTTTCGAATTTATACGCATCATTAATATACTTTATATTTAAGTTTATTACAGGATTTTCTTTAGAAAATAACTGAACAGAAGTATCAGCAAAAACCGGAGCAACAGGTTTGTTTTTTTCCTGATTGGGACTGGAGTTACAGGAAATAAAAAAAATACTTAATGCCGTAATGGCAAGAAAGAGTTTGCGCATGGTAATTAATGTTATGGCAATAACTCCCACTCGTCCTCGTCTGAAGTT
>DEHS01000006.1:209-19744 GCA_002352055.1 Legionellaceae bacterium UBA2794 | reverse complement strand
GACACAGTTATTTAAACACTACCATTAAATCTTACTCCTATGCCTCTTATTAGTTATAATCAATTAAAAAAAGACTTCTCACCAAATAATAATTTATTATCGCCTTGTGGAATGGCCATGGCGGTGAGTCAATTAACCGAGCATGCTACGGAGAAAGGCCGAGAGTTTCACTGCCTCGTGATTGATCGCGATAATTCACCCGATGAATTGGAGCTTCTCTTGGCAGATGTTAATTTAATAAATTTCGATACTCGTTTTCAAATCGTTTATCGAACAAAGCATCATTGGTCGACTATTGATGTGCAAATAAAAAATGGTCAAATTAACTTTTTTCTTTTAGACGCCGCAAATTCATTGATACACACACTTGATGCTATGGTTACTATCAATAAAATTTGCCCCAAAGCTCAAATTACTTATTGTCCCTCTTTCATGCAAAGCGATACAGACAATTGCGCCTATTTTGCTCTTGACGATGCGTATAATTTATCTAGAATGGATGATCTTCATGAGGAATTGAAGCCTTGTGTTACTAGAGGAGCTTATGGTAATTATGAGAATTATTGTGCGTCCATCGAAGAGGATTTAAATACTGACCCAAGCTTAAAACCACTAATTAGAAAGTATGGAAATGGTGAAATACTTAAAGTTGTCAAGCAGGTAAATTATATCAGTTGTCTTAACTTGCCTAAAAGTTTTGGTGCAATAATAAAAAATATTCAATCATTATCCACTTTTTCAAAATATTTTTCTGGTAAGGGATATTATCGTTTAAGTAATCATAAATCTGTCTTTGATTACGTGAAACAACATACTGAAAACAAAAGAAACAATGCTCTGCTCCATAAAAAAAATAAAATTAAATTATCTACTCTTGGTTATGTGCAAAAACACCAGCATGATTATCAGGCAATTCTTGCAACCAGGCAGCAGCTTAATAAAACAATATCATTGCCATCAATTATTAATCTTCAGAATCAAATTAATGAAATGGAGTCCTATGCTCATAAAAATTTAAAAAATACTACAAGTTATCAAACAATACTTGATTTGGCGAAAGAGCTCACCGAACGTACCCAAAATTTAAGAAGTCAATTAAGAACAAATCAAAATCCAAATCCGATTGATTTAGTGAGCTTTAAAAAGGATATTGTTTCGTTACTGCACGCTAATGATCCACTCATAAAAACTCATCGTAAACCCTGGAAAGTAATTATTGCTAATATACTTTTAGCTTTAACAGGTGTGGGTGCGTTGGTTCTTGCCTGTAATTCTTTAGTCCAAAAAAAGGCTATTTTATTTTTTAATAAAACTGGAAGAGAAAAGCAGGTAGATAAAATTGATAACAGTCTCAATGCTATTCAAAATTTGATGCAGGTTCCATAGCCTGTCATTTAGGATTAAATCCTCAAGAGAAGGGCGTAGCCATATGCTTTCAACTAGGGTAGGGGCTTAAAGACCGTTATATTCAAAGCGGGGTGCTTTGTGGAGTCTTGCCCCATATCAAGTAACGCAGTTACTATTTAGTATGAGGTGAAAAGATTGAGCGGTGATCTAATGGCTCCAACTCATTTTTTGTTTCACAATATTGTTGGAATAATCCCTGAATTTTAATTGCTGACGTTAATAATGCCGCCTCCCGTTGGTCTTTGTTTGCTTTACCACGGGTTGTCCATGAGAGATCGGCAAGCACACCTGGCTCAGGACTTTTCCCATGTTTTTTGACATATTCTGTTTGACACTGCTGCGTATTGGTAAACGTGACGCATTTTGATATGACAGGATGCACCGTTGCATTGCTGGCAACGATTAACTTGATATAGTCAGCATAGACATTCTGTGTTGGTACACAGCCAAAAGTATAAGAATCGTCAGCAGGCTTGGCATACATATATAATGACCAGAAATTAGTAGGTCCAGAGATACGCGAACAAGCCATATTCATAAAGTGGTCTTGCAAGATGGCGCGTTCCTTATTGCTTGTAGCCGGATAATTACGTTCAAGTATAAATCTTCTCAATCCAAAGGGGAATTGTGGATAACCGCTTTTTAAAAAATCGATGAATAAACAATGAAATTCCTGAACAACACCCTCTGCTCGCTCCATAGAGTTAAATAATTTTTCCATAGTTAATTTCCCATCATAATTTTTAATGATGCGATTCTGAATGCAACGTATCGTGGTCAACGTATCTTTAGCTAATTCTTTGGGATTATTTTCATCATAAGCATAAGCGATAAAATCAGTATTAACATAGATACTAAAAATGCAGCCTTCAAATACCAATTTACCCTGAACATTTAATAATAATGGTGCTTGGCCAGATATTTGTGTTTCAGTGGTATTACCAAAGGCACAAGGGACATCCAGATCTACATAGCTGCCCAATTTGGTAATTACTGGAACTATTAAACGCAGGCAATCCGAAGCTGCAGAAAAATTACCGCCATGCTGTCTTTTAGTCATAATTAATTCTTTACGGGCAATTTGAAACATTCTGATATCATTAGGGTGACTTAACAAACACATCACTTCTGTATCAAAGTTGTATAAAACAATGCGATGTTTTTCACAAAAGGTTTCTAATAATGCGATTGCATTCGTTGTGAGTAATGATGCACTGTAAATCAGATTAATGGTGGTCTGTGGACTTTTTTGACGCATGCGAATCAGGCGTAATTCATTCTCAATACCTAGAGCCTGATGAGGATTATGGCTAAACCATATAAGATAAACTTTAGATAAATCATAATGATAGCGTGGCATAATAGAGGCTCTTCTTTTCAATATAGCTGAAATGGACAGAAAATTTATTCATTATGCAATAATAGTGGTCAAAAAAAACAAGAGGATTCATTGTTGGTTTACTTATCTGTCTAGATTATTGCAAATTACTTTTATCTAGATTACATAACCAATCAGTAAGGTATGCTTTGGTTTCATCTGTTGCTTTCAGAAATTGATGGTATAAGGGTTCGAGCAGTTTGCTTTGTCCCGCTTTTTGATAACGCTCCAAATATTGACATGCCCGGTGCATTTTAATCGTTCCACAATATGCTGCGCCGCCCTTCATTTTATGCACCAGCGTTTCCACTTGAGGCCAATCATTTGCTGCATAGGCCTGCTCGATTGCTATTTTATCCTTATCGATAACCTCATTAAGCATTAATTCAATCATTTCTTTTAGTAAGTCTTTGCTCCCTAAAATATTGATCCCATTTTCAACATCCAATATGGGAAATGAATCCAGCTGAAACAATGCTTCTTCATTATCTGGTAATTCATCTGAAATAGGGACGTTTTTGTCGTCTTTTGATTTATTTACAGACAAGTTTTGAGTAACAAATTCATTAACAAGGTTTCTTATCATAGATAAGGAGGCAGGTTTTATGAGTATTTTATCCATGCCCGATGCAAGGCATTTATTCGCTTCGTCTTTTCTGGTGTGTGCTGTTAAACCAGCAATAGGAATTTTTTTTCGCTTATTAACATGTTCCCATTTTCGGATTTCTTGCGTTAATTCCATGCCTGACATCCCAGGTAGGCCGATATCGGTTAATATTAAATCAAAATGCTTGGTCTGAATTAGTTCTAATGCCTGTTCTGCATTATCTACTGAAGTATACCGATAACCTGCTTCCTTGGTTAGTAATTCAATAGTTCGCAAGGCTATATAGTTATCTTCTATTAGCAGCAAATCAGGTACAGTAGCGTTAGCAGGAGTTGTTTCAATCATTAATGATTTTTTTTCGTTATCAATACCCGCAAGAGGTTGGGTTTCATTACTGATATCCCTTTCGTGACCAATTTTAAATAATAATTCAAATGTGAACTGGGTTCCTATATTAACTTGGCTGGTTAATTTTAACTCACTTCCAAGTAACTTTACATAGGATTGGGCAATGTGAAGGCCGATACCATTCCCATTATAAGTCCCTTTCCATGAGGGATTTACTCTAAAAAAGCGATCAAAAACACTATCCTGTAAATCATTTGGAATCCCAATACCTGTATCTGAAATGCAAAATCCAAGTCGTACTGAATCATCATGGCGCTCAACCAAAGTGATAGCAATGCCTACATGACCTTCATTTGTAAATTTAATGGAGTTGCCCAAAAGATTTAAAATGATGCGGTGTAATTTAGTGCGATCACTAATCAGATATTTGGGAACCTCCTTATGAATATTAATTTGCAAATCAAGATTTTTCATCTTGATAGTTGGTAATTCTAATTGGGCAATATCTGCAATACATTCGTGTAAATCAAAACACTCCATTCGAAGATCATTATCATTGACATGATCTGCTGAAATGACATCCATTATATCATTGAGTAATCTGAGTAATTGCTCCCCGCTTTCTACAACCCAATGGGCATACTGCTTTTCCTCCGCGTCATTAGCCTTATCTTCCAGGATTTTGGACATTCCAACGACCCCGCTCAGTGGAGTCCGGATGTCATGGCTCATATTAGTAATAAATTCTGTTTTGGCTTTATTAGCTGATTCGGCTGCGTCCCGCGCAATAATAAGGTCCTGCTCCATTTTTTTTCTTTCTGTGATATCAATGGATACTCCTAGAACTCCAATACATTTGTCATTTTTATCAAAAACAGGTACTTTGCTGACCAACATAATCGTTTTAGAGCCATCCGGTTGGATTAATATTTCCTCAACATTTACTTTTGATTTGCCTGACATGACTTCTTTATCACCCTGGATAAATAATGCTGCCTCACCAGCTTTCCAGCCCAACTCTAAATCGGATTTACCAATAACCTCATTCGGTGTTTTGTTTACGAGACTCGAGAATTTTTTGTTACATCCCAGATAAATGGAATTCGTATTTTTCCAAAAAATATAGTAGGGCACACTGGCGACTATGTTTTCCAAATAGGTTTGAACTGTAGCGTGTTTGTCATCTTCAATTGATGACAAAGATAAAATACCGATAAGTTTATGATTATCATCATAAAGGGGATGTTTATCGGTAATTAGTGTAATGAAGCTGTTATCTTCTAAGAAGCTCTCTTCAATGGAGTATTGAGATTCTTCTGTTTGAAGTATTAAAAAATCAAATTTGCTTAAATAATCACGTTTTTGCTGCGAACAGTTTAAATCTTCATCTTTTTTTCCTATAAGCTGTTTCTGGTTGTCCAACCCTAAAAACTGCAGAAATTTTTGATTCGCTCCTAAATAATGAAGATCTTGAGACTTCCAAAAAACAATGCCTGGCATGCTATTAACTAGAAGCTGCATCATATTATTTTTGGTTTTAGTCATAAATTTCCAAATAGAATATTTTAGTAAAATTGTAGTACATTTTAGGTTCCTACTCTTTTACGGAAATGAAATTTGCTAATAAATATTGGGATTACAGGGATAAAGCTTTATCAATATTTTCCCCATAAATTCTTTGCCATTCATAAAGAATGGATGTGGCCAAATGAGTCGGGAATGGATTATAACCTTTATTAATGTTTTGCGACAAAATTAAATCTATTCCAATATTGTGAGAATAAAAAATCGGGTCGAGATAATGCAAGCTAGTTGGGTATTCCAGTGAAAAATTAAAAGGCATTTTATTAAATGCTATATCAGCTTCAGTAAAATTATCACCATACTCATCATCTGCCCCCATGTTTGTTAAAATGCAGCTACCGAAATCCTTGATATTTAAGCCATACTGTTTGGTTAATAATCCTTTGACCCCTGTAGCCGTGATAGCGCACCAGGCTTCTGCGATGGAGCATTTGATTTCTGATACATTTGATGCACAAATATAATTTATATTCTGACTTATTATTGATGCGCAGGGGTTTTCAGCAACATCAATTACAGTAATCTTATCAGTAAATTTTTTTAGGGCATAAACAATGCCTTGACCTACTTTACCATATCCGAAAAGAATAAATGGTTTATTTCGTACTTCCTCACCGCTTCGTTCATACAAAGCGCGGGCAAAACCATCGCCTGTACCGAAAAAGGTTTCTAATACTTTTAAATCAGAATCATCAACAGAAAGGACAGGGTAAGACAGTGCCCTGTCATGATACAGTTTACTTCCAGTCTGAGTTAATTCTACAGCACCGACAACAGGGTCTGGAAGCTCCAATAACTCCCCACAGCAATCGAGATGAAAATCAAATCTTTCGTTAAATTTATGGGGGATTTGCACCCTTATTTTCGCATTTAGTAATATATCTATTGCACGTTTTTCAGGGGGGAGATTCTTGATGCTTGTAGCGACTACTTCTGCACCACCTAATGCCAGGACTTCAATTTTAAATACAGTCCCTAAAGTAAGCGGTACGTTGTGAAGTACTTTAAGTCCCTGATAAGGTTTTTCGACCATAACCTGCTTTCTGTGTTCATCTAAAAAGGGTGATTGAGGCACAGAGTATTGGAGTCGCGCCTCGTCAAATACGCTAAAATCATACATACAATTTGCCTCGAATTTCTTGTACCGTAGCATCTGGATTATTTAGAATGTCATTGGTATGTTCTTCCAGGCAAACATTTATATTTTGTACTAATTGCCTAATGTCGCTGGGGGTTGCCAGGTATACTGACACGGGCAACGGTTCGGAATCAAAATATTTAAATGTATACTCTTCTATCTCTTTAAAGCATATCAGGTCATAGATTGCTATCCAATCCGGTATATTACTAGTAGTTAGTATCGTTTGGTTTCTGGATAAACAATATTCAAACACTTCTCTTAGTAAAATGAGACCGTATAACTCTCTTTGCTCTGAATAGCCCGGTAAAATTGCCTCTCGATTAAGTTCGATGATATTCAGTTTTTCTTTTTGATCGAGAATAGGTCGAATTACTTTTCTGGCATTTTCATATCGCTCAACCTCTAAAAAACCTTGATCGTCTTCACGACATAGTCTTGCGCACGCAATCACTTCCTCTTTGTTACTAATAGAAAACCATACCGATAAATCATCGTAATCATCAGTCAGAGTGGTATGACCATTCATATGGTGAATTTTGATATTGGAGGGATTGTCATGGGTAATTTCCCAAGCGAGATCCTTTATGTATGACTCATATAAAAGCGCTCGAGCATTATTTAAACATCTTGGTTCAGTCAAGACTCCGCATGTAACCTTATGTATGTTTTTGATGTTCAATGTAATTCCCTATTAAATAATCACTATGCTTTATTATAATGCAAAAGAGCCGGCGTGAAAAGAAAATGCTCAATTTGATAATTTATGTCTAATTATGACAGTGACCGTTACAATAATTATTAGAAAATCTGAATGCTTATTGGGAAGTTTCATGTGGATATTTTTAAATTCAGGCTAAGGATTCATGATTTTAAAGGCATCATTTTGTAATAATTCATTCTTGTAAAACACAAGATGATCATCCACGGTTTTTCTAATTTGGGATAATAGGTTATTATAGAAAAAAGGTAATTGGGAATTGGTCGAGGAGGGGGTAGGGCACATCCTTGTGATTAGGCTTCATCCTTGATGCCTTGAAAAATCCTTTTAGGGACATCCTTTGTCCATCCTCGTGATTACATCATATCAAAATGAGAGTGAAAATCATCCCAATCTGGTCTTAAAGTGACGTAAGATATTTCTTATATAATTTGATGAAATCGCTGCGGCAACCAGAAAAGACACATTTTAACGGGGTAAATATGACAAAAAGTGCAAATATGAACTATTATTGACTAATAATCAAATACCTGAAAACAGGATTTTTTATGACTGTTAACTGTATCATTGATTTAATTGTTATTAAAAACGAAAAAGCATACATTGTTTTCGAAGACGAGCACTTTATTGCCTTTCTTGATCATCACCCTTTATTTCATGGCCATACTCTGCTTGCTCCAAAACAGCATTTTACTACTTTATACGATCTCCCCGCCCACTTGGTACCGCCCATGTTTTTATTAACTCAAAAATTAGGAAGAGCAGTTGAAAAAGCCATGCGTGCTGAGGGAAGTTTTATTGCGATGAATAATACGGTAAGCCAGAGTGTTCCTCATCTTCATGCCCATATCGTTCCGAGAAACAAACGGGATGGACTAAAAGGATTTTTTTGGCCTCGTACCCGTTATAGTGATGAGTTTCAAATGTGCGAAGTACAGGAAAAAATTAAAGAGGAATTACGGCGTTTTATTCCCAAGTCATCATAAATTACTTTTTGATTTCTGCATTAAGAGAGATTCCATTTTGTAGTAATACAACTCCTTTGGAGAGGGCGGGGATCCTGGCTCCCGGCGTGATGTAACCTACAACATTTAAGGGATCAGTTGCTGATAAATTAATAATTTCAGTGCTTTCTGGATTTTTTTTGATTGCGCGTAACGATTCTACAGCTTGTGGCAGGGCAAATTGTTCGCCGATAAACCCTGCGACAAAATAACCCCCTCTGATTTCTCCGCGATCTTCTAATCGACGAAATCCGCGTAACAAATCTCGCCACCTGGGGATATTTTTTTCTCGCATCATCAAATCGCGAAATACCACCCCATATCTTTTTAATAACAACCAACAGGCTGCCTCTATTTGTTTATTAGAATCCTGCGGTGTATTTGTTTTAAGTAAGGACCATCGACCGGTACTGTATTGATGCCGCGTGATTCGACGACGTTTACGCGTTAACCGGCGATGAGGATCAATTAATGATCTGAGATTATCAAACGAATCCGCGGTAGCAATTCCTGAGGAAACAAGTTCCCACAAACCTAATTCTACTTCGGATTTGAGATAACCAACCCCTTGCACAATGTCGTTGAAAAAAGAGGCCCCATGTTCTTTTAAGTAAAGGGCAATACTTTGTGCTTTATAATTTAAATGAGATAAATTTTCCTCGCTGGTAAATTCTTCCGGCCTGGATATCCATTCGGAAGTATCACGAATAAAAAAGGTTATAGGAGCCACACTGGTGGGTAAGCTGCGTTTAATTTTGATGGAATCTGCATCTGATTCAGTCGTTAATGAAGAAAGTCTTCCCCAGCCAATAATCCCCATCATACACAGTCGGTCCAATAGTTGAGGATCATAATGCTGCAGTCTTTTGGGTAATATAGTGGATTCCCAGGCTTTTGCTGGTAACTCAAAACCCTGTAATTGCTCAATGATGGCTAAAAGACCCTGTTCACCTGCTAATTGAGTACCTGGGGTTATATGTTGCCAGGTGAGCAACCAGCGAAGAAATTGAGTACCGCTCACCGGTTCAATTTCCTTGCGTAATCTCCCTAAAGTCAGTTGATGAATTCGAGCTAATAACCGTCGTTCACACCATTCATCTTCATCAAAAATAGAGAAGTGACCGCGTAAAATCAAACCACTCGCTTCAATGCGTAATAAGGCCTGATTGATAGAGGATTTGTTCAGAGCAAGGAGTTCGCTTAATTTATCAGCAGTTGTAGGGCCAAGAAAGAACATCCAGTGACGAATCATGTGAAAGATACTCTCTTCTTCATCTAAAGGGTTGGTTTCAATTTCTTGTAACTGTTGGTGAAATATGGCTTTCGGGTAAATTATTTTAAATGTTTGCGCTTTATCCACCGGGTACCAGAATAATTGATTGCCAACATGTGCTGTACCTGCTCGCCCGCCTGAGAGCAGTTCGTTAAAATAGGGCTCCCAAAGTGTTTTTGATTTTTTAAACTCTGCATGATCAGCTGGAAAGGCGGTCAAGGTGAGCAGGGTGTCATGCAATTCATCGACAGATCGAATGTCGGGCCAAGCCTGTTCAGTTACGGTTTTAATCGCCTGAAGATCTAATTTACCTAAATGTTCCAATACATTTTTGGGTAAAGTACGTCGCATCTCCACTGCGCGAGCGCGTCGCTCTTCTAAAGGGGCGTCATCCAAAAATGCATAGGGATTCGCATTTAATATTTCATGAGTAAATACCGAGGGAGTTGGGGTTTCTACACCGATGCATTTAATTTCTTTATTTTTTATGTCGGTTAAAACTTTAATAAGTCCTTCTAAATCCAGCGCTTCATGTAAACAATCTTTCATGGCCTCATTGATTAAGGGATGGTCTGGTAGTTCTATGTCTTTACCACCGAGATTGTCCTGACAGGCGGCAGCATCGGGGAAAACTGCAGCGAGCAAATCTTCTGAGCGCATGCGCAGGATATTGGGCGGGATTTTTTTACCGTTTCTAAATCGTATTAAAGCCAGAGATCTGCTTGCATCCCAACGCCAGCGTGTATTAAATAAAGGGGATTGGAGTACTGCTTGCACCAGTACATCGAGAATACTATTCACATGAAGGTAATGAAACACATCCATCAGCGGAAAACTGTGTTGTTCGGTTAAGGCTATATTCAATCCATTATCGGTGGCGGATGCCTGCAACTCAAAATTGAAGGTCCGACAGAAACATTTACGTAGCGCTAAACCCCATGCTTTATTAATACGTGCCCCAAAAGGGGAATGAATAATCAGTTGCATCCCACCGGACTCATCAAAAAACCGCTCGGCAATTAGCGTGTTTTGTGAGGGAACCTCACCAAGAAGCGCCCTGCCTTGTAAGAGGTATTCAATGATTTGCTCCGCGCCAAAATCATCTACCTTACTGTTTTTCTTCAGCCAATCGATGGCGTCCTGGGTTAGCGGATTATTATGCAAATCTTCATCTGGAGAATAAGTTAATTTTAATTTATTACTCACTATTTGGCGGATATTGGATACATTTAAAGAGAGTTCATCGGTTCTGGCAGGAGCTTCTCCTATCCAAAAGGGTACACTTGGTGGCGCCCCATGAGCATCCTCTACGATTACACGGCCGGAGCCACTTTCAATACGACGAATATTCCAGGAGGTACTGCCTAATAAAATAATATCGCCTCGGTTACTTTCTACGGCAAATTCTTCATCAAGAGTTCCAATTACGGTACCCGCCGGTTCAGCAATAACTGTAAATAAGCCGTTATCAGGGATTGCTCCTCCATTCATAATCGCGGTAAACCGACTTCCGCGTCTGGCTTTAACCAATCCATTAATCTTGTCACGAAACAGATAAGAGCTGTAACGCCCGCGAGACCCTTCAATTCCTTGCGTCAGCATTTCTAAAAGGGTATTGAATGTATCGCGGGTTAATTCTTTATAAGGATAACTTTTTTTAACAAGTCGAAATAAGTCTTCTTCTACCCAGTCATTGGTGGCGCAACAGGCCACAATTTGTTGCGTTAATACATCCAGTGGTTCTTGCGGAATAATTAATTGATCAAGCTCTCCATTACCAATGGCATAAACTAATGCAGCGCATTCAATTAATTCATCAAGGGTGGTTGCAAAAATCCGTCCTTTGGAAATGGCACCATGCCAGTGACCGGCACGACCGACTCGCTGGAGCATTATGGCAATAGATCGAGGCGAGCCTAACTGACAGACTAAGTCAACCGTGCCAATATCAATTCCCAACTCCAGTGATGCGGTTGCCACCAAAGCTTTTAATTCACCGTTTTTTAATTTGGTTTCTGCGGCTAATCTTAATTTGCGCGATAAACTTCCATGATGCGCGAGTACCTGATCTTCTCCAAGCCGTTCGGCTAGATGATGGGCTGTTCGTTCAGCAACTCTGCGGGTATTGGCAAAAATCAGAGTGGAGCGATTTTGTCTTGCCAATTCTGCAATACGGTCATAAATCTCTTCCCATTGATTATTTGATGCAACAGGCCCCAATTCACTAGGAGGTACTTCTATAGCTAATTCGAGATGTTTGGCATGTCCTATATTCACTATAATGGGATCGGGCCGTTCATTACCTGTGAGGAAATGCGCCATGGTGGTGATGGGTTTTTGCGTTGCTGATAGTCCTATGCGAACAGGAGTTTCTGTGGTGATTGCTTCTAACCGTTCCAACGATAAAGAGAGATGGGTGCCGCGTTTATTATTGGCCAAGGCATGAATTTCATCCACTATGAGCGTTTTGACAGGTGTTAGAATAGCTCTGCTTTTATCTGCAGTAAGTAAAATATATAAAGACTCTGGGGTAGTTACCAAAATATGAGGGGGTTTTTTCAGCATAAGCTGACGGTCTTTGGTTGGGGTATCTCCTGTGCGCACTGCAACAGTGATTTCACTCATCAACATCCCTCGACTCTGGGCGAGCTCAAGAATTCCATTCAAAGGAACCATCAGATTCTTTTGTACGTCATTTCCAACCGCTTTTAAAGGAGAAATGTAGAGCACTTCGGTTTCATCACCCAGAGTGCCGGCAATTGCCTTTTTTACCAAGCGGTCAATACACGTAAGAAATGCAGCAAAGGTTTTCCCTGACCCAGTTGGGGCGGAAATTAAGGTGCTTTTCCCTGCTAAGATAGAAGGCCATCCTGTTCGCTGGGGTTCAGTGGGTAATCCTACATGGTTAATGAACCATTCACGTACCAGAGGATGCGCCCAATGCAGATCATCATTCATTGGCAAGACGCTCAGAGTTAATTATAAGAAATACTGCAGAGTGATTTATCTAATTATAACTCATATTGTTATATTATGTTCAGAATGATTAGTTACCTAATCTTTTGCAGTCTCCTGAGGGATATTAACATAGGGATGCTGCTCTCACCGATACGTGCTTGTCCGAGGCCAGAGGATGGCAGTCAAGAGCAAATTTTTGGTATAAATGTTCCCAAAAGGACTCATTTTACACCCTAACCAATTACGTGGCTCGGCTTGACCGAGGCATCCAGAGGATGCGCAGTTAAGAGCAAATTCAACTCTCATTATCCAGGCAAATATTAAAGCGCTTATTACAACTGCCGCTGCAATTTACTAAGTTCGGTGTGAATTGGCTCATATACTGGATACCTCGGACAAGCCGAGGTACGTAGGTGAAGGGGCAATTGGTAACACATAAAGACGAATAGTAATATTAATTCCTGAAATTAGCTTTTTCGGTGGATCAATTTACCCCCAATTTGCTTTTAACTGATCATCTTTCTGAATACCTCGGGCAATCCGAGTTACGTAGGCGTGGGACACAAATAAGGTAATAGTGAATTATTTAATTAATTTTATTAAAGTGGCTAACTCATCAGCCTCTGCGGCTGGTTTATCCCACCGGATGCGGCTGATGCGGGGGAAACGCAAGGCTACTCCTGATTTATGACGGGAGGATAAATTAACTGCATCAAATGCTACTTCAAGAACTAATTCTTTTTCTACTTCCCGCACTGGTCCAAAGGTATTTATCGTGTGGTGGCGTACCCATTTATCAAGTAGCAACAATTCTTCATCAGTAAAACCAAAATACGCTTTGCCAATGGGTAATAATTGCCCTTCCTGCCATAAACCGAATGTGTAATCCGAATAGTATGAAGAGCGTTTACCATGACCACGTTGAGCGTACATTAAAATGGCATCAACAATGAGCGGATCGCGTTTCCATTTATACCAATGTCCTTTGGGGCGTCCTGCAATGTAGGGGCTTTGTTGGTGTTTAATCATTAGCCCTTCAACAGCGGGATGGTTTTCGAGTAGTATTTGTTGTTTTAAATCATGCAAAGTTTGCTCATTTTTTAATAGCAACAAGTCAGATAATAAAATAGTTGATGCTGGATGGGAAAGCACCCATCGCTCCAGAATTTTTCGTCGCTCAAGGAAGGGAAGATGGCGTACATCTTCGTTATTCAAAGAGAGAATGTCGTAAAGAATAATTCCCGCGGGAGATTCTGTCATTAATTTTTTAGAAGGTGATTTGCGATTAAGTCGTTGCTGTAACTCATTAAAACTCCCGATACCGTTTGCGGTTAAAATGATTAACTCACCATCTAAAACTATAGTTTCATTAAAGGAACTCAATAAATCGGTAAATGAATGACTGATGTTATCGCCGGTGCGGGTATATAATGCTTTATCCGTTTTACTGACCACTACCTGAACCCTGATCCCATCATATTTACGCTCAAAGGAAAACAATTGCGGATCAATTTTAGCGAGATCTTTTTCTTCTAATGCATGGGATAACATGACCGGATGAAAAAAAATTTGATCAATAAGCTGTGGTTTACCGGATTTCTTCTCAAGCCACGCAAAAAGCTCAGTATATGGAGGGGACATTCCATGCCAGATATGTTCTATTTCTTCAACAGCGACCTCACCGTATAATGCCAGGGAATTTTTTAAAAAACGGGCGGAAATCCCGATGCGCAGACTTCCAGTCCCCAATTTTAAAAGAGCCCATCGTTCAACAGTATTAGATTTGTCGAGTAAATTGATTAAATAACCAGGCTGCTCTTCTTTTGTCAAAAGAGGAAAGGTTGCGATTAATTCGGAGAGTAACGGTAACTCTTCATCTGGAATAACGTCTGGCCAAATTAGGGCAAGGGTATCGGATATATCACCCACATAATCGTAGGATAACTCAAAAAGGACGGGATCTGTTTTATCTTTAACAAGCTCTCTGATTAATGCACGTTTAAAGGTAGGAAAATCGAGGGTATTGGCCATTATTGCCAATGCATATCCGCGCTCAGGGTCGGGAGTGGTGCGAAAAAATTGATGGATTAATTCGATTTTATCCAAATGACTATAGGTGAAATAGAGTTGATTAAGCAGTTGGGCAAATTTCTTCATGCTCAATCCTCCTGCTCTTCAAAGCCCAATAAATGGAGCGCTTGAGCTTTATAACCTTGCTGTACGGCATAATAAACCAATGCTTCTTCACGACCGTGGGTGATCCATACCTCTCTAGGATTTACTTCTTTTATGGTTTGGGTTAATTCATGCCAATCCGCATGATCAGAAATAACCAGAGGTAATTCAATCCCTTTTTGTTTCGCGCGAGCTCTAATCTGCATCCAGCCAGACGCCATAGAAACCAGCACTTTTGAAAATCGTCGGCTCCATCGGTCATGCAATGCACTGGGAGGGCATAAGACCAGTTTCCCTGCTGATTGCTCCAAATTAAGCGCTGAAGCCGGTTGTAATTCCCCTAATGCGATACCCATAGACTCATAAAACGAGCATAATTTTATTAATGCGCCGTGCAGATAAATGGGTTGATTATAATTCATCATACGCAATGTTTTGATCACGCGCTGGCATTTACCTAGCCCATAAACTCCTAGCAGATGGCAACGTTCAGGAAATTGGGTGAGTGAGTTAATTAACTTGTTGAGCTCCTGTTCTATTGGAGGATGTTTAAAGACGGGAAGGCCAAACGTTGCCTCAGTGATAAAAACATCACAGGGTTCCGCAACAAAAGATTCACAGGTGGGGTCAGCAATTCTTTTATAATCACCGGAAATAATTAAGCGGGTGTCCTGGTACTCAATTACCAGTTGAGCGCTCCCTAAAATGTGACCTGCGGGTAACAGATAAATCTCAACATTATTTATGGTTAATCGCTCGAAATAGGCTAAAGGTTTTTTTGTGACGCTAAATTCGACACCATAACGAATACTCATAATAGCAAGAGTGGCTGGATGAGCAATTACGTGCTGATGACCAGAACGGGCATGATCTCCATGAGCATGAGTTATCAAAGCATTGGGTACGGGTAAAAAGGGATCAACATAAAATTGACCTGGTATACAGTACAAACCTTCTTTTTTAATGGATAACCACTTATCAGGATGAATCATGTAATATCAAATTTTGATGTTTTTTTGAGTATATGCCGGCTAACAAAAATAACAACTGCTGTTTCACCAGTTTTATCTCTTTGAAGATAGCTTTAATTCAATATAAGATGATAAATTTTATTAAAAAGGGAATGAAATGAAACATTTATATGCATTATTAGTACTTGGACTTTATGTGGTGATTAATCCCAGTCATGCTCAAAAAAACTCGGAAGAAATAAATAAATCTGTAGTGACCCAATTTTATCAAAAAGCAATTAATGATAAGGATTTTTCCGGTGCTGCCCAGTATCTTGGACCCTGGTATATACAACATAATCCTGTTGCGCAGGATGGAGTTGAGGGGTTTAAACAATTTATTGCTTATTTAAAGCAAAATTATCCCAACGCCCACAGTGATATCAAGCGGGTCATGGCTGAGGGAGATTATGTCATATTGCATGTACATTCGGTTAGAGAGCCGGGGACCTTGGGGAATGCGATTATTGATATTTTTCGGCTTGAAGATCATAAAATTGTTGAACATTGGGATGTAACCCAAAATATCCCCCCTCAATCAGCTAATGGAAATGGTATGTTTTAATTGATTGGTTGCGGTTTGGATAATTCATACCATTTTTCTCCCAAAAGTATTTGTTGCCACCAGATGTCCATTTTACTCGGGCTCATTTCTTGCCAGGAAACAGGATTCATTACTAATGCATCCGCCATGCGTTCGGACAGGGCATAGGTGTTCAATCGCTTCGGAAGAGTATGTTCTTCCCAACGTTCGATAGCTTTTTGTGGGGCATCATAGTTGGCTAAATGCTCACTTAAGCTTAATGCATCCTCAATTGCGAGTGATGCGCCGTTGCCCACGTGAGGGCGTAATATGATACTGGCATCCCCCAGTAAAAGAGCCCGATCAGTCACCAGTTTGTGTACCCGTACATCTTTAATTTTCTGCATAAAAGGTGATGGCGTAGCAAGAATGATCTGGGCTATTTTTGGGGGTAATTTTGCTTCAGCTAATCGGTAGAGATGTTTTTTTGCTTTATCGGAAATATTAAATTGAAACGTATTTTCGAGGCCTTCTAATTGTTCTTCGGATAATTTTTCGTACAATACCCAGTTTAACTTTTTTACTCCATTTTGATGAATTGGGTAAGCCAGTAAATGACCGCTATCGAAGCAATAGTTGGGTATATTATCGGTAAAGTGGGTTTTTTCGCCAATAGAATCAAAATTCAATACTCCTCGCCAGGCAACATATCCAGAATAGGATAGTTTAGAATGTTCAGAAATAATTTTCCGCCCAAGAGAATGAGAGCCGTCAGCAAAAAGAATCAAATCAAAATGGCGAGTTTCTCCATTTTCTAAAGTGAGGCTTGCTGTTTTATTATCCTTTATGGAGGCATTAATTATTTTAGCTCCCGAGTGATATATTTGATCGGGTATGCGCTTTCGCAGATTAGTAAAAAGAGTCTCCCAATGCAAACCTAGTATCGAGATATCCTGATTCCAGAAGGGGATTCCGTAATGTTCATTTGGAGATTTATAATAAAAAGTTCGTCTCTGGGCAGGGTAGATTGTGATATTACTGTCTAATATGTCTTTGGTAAACAAGTCATCCAGTAGTTGAGGGGATATAGTAATACCTGCACCACGAGACCTTAAGTTGTTTGATTTTTCAAAAACAATCACCTCATATTTATCTTTCAAAAATAAGGCTAAGGCACATCCGGCGATCGAGCCCCCAATAATAGCTATTTTCAAATAACATCCCTATTTTGTAATTAAAATATCGCATTATATATAAGAAAAATAATTACTGAAAAGATATAATTTGATTTGGTGCTTTATTTTTAGTTAAAGTGTTTGGATTATCCGTATTTGTTACTCATGATTGGTTAAAGTTTGTAAATTTAAAATATCAATTCTTAAACTTTGTCGAAAAGTTCTTGTGTTAATTTACTCAGGATGGCATTAAATAATGCAGCATGATTTTTAATTCATTACTAATTGAATCTAAACGGAAATAATTATGTTTAAACGTTTGAAATCAGCATAAATTCATTTATTATCGTCTAGAAGATCAATTCGAATTTGGAAGTATCATAATTAAGGAGTGTGGAGTGAAAAACATGCACAAACCCCTAAGATCATTAGCTAGTGCTGCTGTGATTGGTGTTTTAACAACAACTGCGGCTCATGCTGGTGGTTTTTCTTTATATACCGAAGGTTCTGCTTATGCCACTGGAAACTTTGCAGCAGGTATCGCAGCTGAAGCGGCAGATGCTTCGACTGGATGGTATAACCCAGCTGGATTATCCCTGCTTCATGAGCGGCAAGCTGTATTTGGTGGTATTGGTGTGTTTCCAACAGCTGAACTGACTGGTACAAGCAGATTTGCTGCAGCTCCTGTACCTTATGTTCAAAGTTTTAGTGGCATTGATGGTGGTGAAAATGCATTTGTTCCTTCTTTTCATGCCGCATTACCTGTAGGTGCTAATACTACTGTTGGTTTAAGTATGATTGCTCCTTTTGGTTTGGCTACAGATTGGGGTCCTCAATCTTCAGTGAGATATCAGGCTACGTTTACAGAACTACTTACCACTAACCTTTCCCCTGAGATTGGCACCAGATTATCTGATAATTTTGCGGTTGGTGCTGGTTTGGATTTGCAATATGCGCGTGTAAAATTTAATCGGATGCTGGGTGCACCCACTATTTACGGTAATGTGATTCCTCCATTTAATGCAGCAGGTGTGGATACATTGAGCTATAACAAAGGAAATTCCGTTGGCGTTGGCTACCATGTGGGCGCAATGGGTATTTTTAATGACCAACATACGCGTATTGGTTTAAATTATCAGTCGCATATGAGACACAAATTTAACGGTTACAGCCGTCTGACTGGTCCTTTGGCAAACTCAGCCAGTATTTTTGGCCCAGTAACACCTCCTGCTGTTTCTATTAGCAGAAGTAATGATCTGACCAGTAATTCAATTAATTTGCCAGATATTGTTACTTTAAGTGGTTACCAGGATGTTAATGAAAAGTTAGCACTGTTAGGCTCAGTTGTATTTACTGGCTGGAGTAGCTTTAAAGAAATTCAATTGAATAATGTTGCTGCTCCCTCTATAGGTCTTGCTGGTACTACTCAGGTTCGAGTTAACTCAGTATCACCACAAAATTACAGCGATGCATGGCGTGCGGCAATTGGTGCCAACTACCGCTTTAATGATGCCTGGATGTTGCGTGTTGGTGGTGGGTATGACCAAACGCCAACTAATGATTTTGATAGAGATGTGCGTTTACCTGATGCTGATCGTTGGGCTTTATCGATTGGTGCTCATTACCAAATGCGTGACACCATTGGATTTGACGTGGGTTATACTCATTTATTCGCTGCTAATGATGCAATTATCAATAGAACTGATGCCTTATCATCTACCTCCAGTTATAACGTTAACGCGCTTGGTAAAGCAAGAGCTGATCTGGTTGGTGCTCAAGTGGTTTGGACCCTTGATCCACCTCCAGTTGTTGCAACTAAATAAGGTTTATTCTTTTAAAATTAAAAAAGCCGGAGGGTGCTTTCAAACCCCGCCCGGCTTTTTATTAAAGATTATGCTTGATTAGGCAAGGTTTTTCTTGAAGAAGGGAGCCAATTGTCCAACTGCTTCATTNNTTCATTCTTCATTCTTCATTCTTTATTCTTTTTCTTTACCGTTTCATGTCTCTATTACAAAATGTAATACAGATATATCTGAGAATCCGTAATACGACTTCGTCATTACGGGCTACAACTAGCCTGTTAATCTACAGTTTAGTTAACGTTTCGTAGCCTGTATTAGCAAAGCGTAATACAGGAAATATCGAAGGTTACCTTTTAGGTAATGTATCTCATAGCACTGAATTAACCTAGCAAATACAGGAAGTACTGGCGTGTTGGGTCAAAATGACCCAAC
>DEHS01000006.1:0-191 GCA_002352055.1 Legionellaceae bacterium UBA2794 | reverse complement strand
ACTCCCAAGCCTCTCTTAATTCTTCGTTCGGTGCATCCTCTTCCTTCATCGGGGCAAGCGGCATCGTTGGGTTTTCTCCTTTTGCTTCTGCTGTTCTTGCATTTGACCCAGCCAACAAGTACGGCAAAGCATCTGCATCTTTAACAGTGTTTTCCCAACCGTTACGGAACATTTGGCCAATGTTTACGGCA
>DEHS01000050.1 GCA_002352055.1 Legionellaceae bacterium UBA2794 | reverse complement strand
CGTTTTGATAAGTGCGAACTTTGCGGTAGGTTGGGTCATTTTGACCCAACACACTGCCTCGCTGGTGATTATGGGTGTTGGGTCAATGATCTTACCACTTAGCTATTGGTATTACAGAAAGATTGAATAATACATGAGATTCCTATAAAGGAGAGCCTATGGCTTTCGTAACTTTGAAGGTTTAGAAACTCTAGTAGGGTCTGTGTTGTTAAATAGTGAATGTCGCCATACTTGGCGAAGAGAAAATATTTTGGCGAATTTGGCGGAGAGGCAGGGATTCGAACCCTGGGAAGGTTGCCCTTCAACGGTTTTCAAGACCGCCGCATTCGACCGCTCTGCCACCTCTCCGACAGGTCAGAATACTATCTTAACCCTTTTAATTTTGCAAATAATTTTTTTAATTATTTGCAGCGCCTTATGTAATACTCCTGTTCGTACAAAATTATTGTCATTAATTCTTAAGAGTGTTCGCAAATTAGGTAGTCCTAGGTATAATGGCGAAAATTTTCCTGTTGTTGTTGCTTGATGCGACAAATAAAATTATAGGTGTTGTTTATGAAACGAATTCAGATAGTGCTCCTGGCCGGTCTTATTATGACCTTATCCTCCTGTGCGAAATGGGGCAAGGATAACGAAGATAATAATCCCTATAAAGGAATGAGTGCAACCCAGCTTTACGACGCGTCTCAAGCCTCACTGCGTAAAGAGCAATATGCTACAGCGGCAAAGCAACTTGAAGCAATGGAATCCATGTATCCCTTTAGTGATTATACTGAAAAATCCCAAATGGATTTGATTTACGCCTATTATCAAGATGAAGATTATCCTTCTGCTGCAGCTACTGCGGAACGTTTTATCCATTTATATCCTCGAGCCAGGAATGTAGACTATGCCTATTACATGCGAGGTTTGGCTAATTTCCAGCAAACACGAGGGGTATTCGCCAAGGTATTGCCTTTGGATGAGTCATGGCGTGATCCAGGGACTCAAACTCAGGCCTTTTTAGATTTTGCTACGCTAATTCAAAAATTCCCAAACAGTAAATACAATGCAAACGCATTACAACGTATGACTTATTTGCGAAACATGTTTGCACAGCATGAGTTAAATGTATCTCAGTTTTATTTTAAACGTAAAATGTATGTAGCTGCTGTTGAAAGAGCAGGGTATTTGGTTAAAAACTATCCGCAGGCTCCAAGTGCTCAAAAAGCATTGGTAATTATGTATCAAGGAAATAAAAAGTTAGGTTTAAACCAGGCTGCAGATGATGCAATGAGAGTGTACCAGGCAACCTATCATACCAGTAATATGCCCAAAATCACCTACTAAAAATAGAATATCAGTGAGGATTTTAAAATCCTCACTGTATTATCAATAATTAAAAGAATATTTATCAATTTGTGGTCGAGGTCACTATATTTTGTGGCATGTAATAACCATTAATGACATCATTTAAAATAATTATACCCGTCAAATAAAGCGCTTTTTGTCGTTGTTTATTTTCATAATGTAATGGAGTCATACTTAGGAATAAGGAAGCTTCTATAAGATAAATAAATTCCATAGATACTTCTTTTTCAATTAATGAGTTTATGTAGAAGTAATATAATTGATCTAACAGGTCTGAGTGTGTTGTATTTAAACTAAATTGTGATGTATTTATTTCTTCCAGTTCATAAAATCCATTGACCAAATAGTCATAACGACCATGAAGACAATGGAGTAACTTGGCATAATCGTAATTACTATCTCCATAAATCCCTATATCACCGAAAGATCCTCGAGGATCAATCAGTTTGATGATATTATCCTGATTAGAGTATAAAATATTACTGAGGCACNNGAGGCAAAAATCACCATGCACAGCACTGATGTGGGTGTGTTTTTTAGATAGTCGAGTCATCAAATTTATAAATTCGTTTTCAAGAGCAGCAAAATTCTTATAAGTAATTCCGTTGATAGTGAGTACTGGTTCTATAAATAATGATGGAGTATCGCTTGCAAAAAGTTCTATACGATCTAATGTTTTTTGGATATAAAACTGTTCCATATTTGCTTTATCAATGTAGTTCGTGGGTTGGACCGAGTGAATTTTTTCAAGAATATCCATCAAAGTCGAGATAATGATTTTCCCTTTTTCTAATGACAAACAGTTGGTTAACACAGTATCTGCAAGATTTTTAAACGGAAAATATTCTATTTGATAGGCTGAATAATCTTGTGAATAATCGACAAGAGTTGGGAATAAATCGGAAAGTGATTCAGGAATATTCAGGTAATAATTAACCTCATCCTTAAGCTTTTCGATATTTCGCGAGGATTTGGTAAAGATCCCATGTCGATGGTCAATTGATATGTAATTGAAGGCTCGGCTTTGCATAATAGTCCCTTATTTGGCAGAGAAATTAGAGTTTTTTCAGGTCTTATAATGAACCATAATCGAATGTGTATTTTGGAATGTTAGAAACTACTCCATTTCGGTTCTAACCAAAGATTCATTGGCCCTAAGAGACAAAAAGATATGATCTAATTGCCATCATATTTTAGTATGGACTATTATCTGCTTAAAATCAAAATGCAAAAGGATTATTAAGGAAATTTTGGGAAGTGAAATATAGTTAAAGTATATTTCACTATCAAAATTAGTGATGCGTTTGTGGAATTTGGTCTAGTTGTGTTCTAACCAGCTTGGTCAGTTCGTCCAACATGTTTTGGCAAAATTCGTAATTATCTGGAAATTGCTTGTGAATAACATTGGTAAGGAATGCTGACAAGCCCTGATTAACCACCTTGCGATTGCGTAATTGAGGGGGCAATCCTTCAACAGATTGTTTTAGAGCAGTAAGTAAATTTTGACCAATGAAATTCATTGCTTTAGAGAGATCTTCAGCAGTTAAGTCATCGTCTTTCCGGTTATGCGTGTTATCTGCATTCATAAATTAAATCTCTTAGATTAGGTAATTACGATGAATTATAAAGTTTATTACTTGTCAGTTCAATGAAAATTACAGGGACAATAACCATAGTATTGCTAATCGCATTTTGGATTAAAGTTTGTTAGAGTCATTAAACCTTGCTTAAAAATAAATGCTTCTAATATGCATCAATCATCTTATCAAACATGTGCTGTAAGACCTCAGATTGAGTTATCGGAATGGGATATTTTATCCAGTTTACCCACAGCGCTGGTGATCCTTAATTCACAAGGGCGTGTAGTCTGGTTAAATCCTTCAGCTGAAGCTATGTTAGGTTATGGATTGATTGGAGCTCTGTGGCTTGATGTAATTCAGCGAGCATTCGTTCCACAAGCAGATGATGGACATGAAGTTTCCCTTGCAGATGGCCGACGTGTCCATGTTGCGATTTCCACCCTGGACAGTTTACCAGGAATATTACTGACCTTGTCGGATTTGACTGCTACGCGTGATTATGAAAAAGCACGTGAAAATGAAAAGCGTCTGGTGTCGATTGGTACCATGACCGCTCAGCTTGCTCATCAAATAAGGACTCCTTTATCGTCTGCTATTCTTTACACAGAACATTTAAATAACGTGCCTGACCTTGACTCTAAAATATTACATTGGATTCATCGTTTACAGGAATGTCATGCGAGCATTGAACAACAAATTCAGGATTTACTGTTATTTGCCAGGGGTACATCCATTCAACCCAAATTGATTGATATGAATCAATGGTGTAGTCAATTAGTTCAACGTGCTCAGCCATATGCCGAATCTTTTGCCGCATTATTCAAGGTGAATAATCAATTGATTACGCCTCAGTCTTCTATTCATGGGGAATCCTTGATAGGGGCAGTTTTGAACCTGGTAATTAATGCGTTACAATCAGAAGCAACCGAAATATATTTAACTCTTGCATCTATGGATGATTCAGGTATACAAATATCAGTAGAGGATAATGGGCGTGGAATGCCAGAAGAAGTAAAGAACCAGGCATTTTCGCCATTCTATACGACCAAAGCACAAGGTACCGGGCTTGGATTGGCGGTGGTTTTCGCCGTAGTTAAAGCTCATGGTGGGAAAGTACGTCTGGATTCTATTGAGGGTGTTGGAACACAGGTAAACCTATATATTCCTGGTGACAATAGAACCTTATGATTAATAAATTAAGATAAAGGATTTTTATGAGCCATGTTTTAATTGTCGAAGATGATCCTGTATTAAGAGAAGCTTTAGCTGAAACGATGACTATAGCCGGACACTCTTATATTACTGCAAAAGATGGTAAAGAGGCTCTGGTTTTACTGGAAATTCATAATCCTTCTGTGGTGCTTACAGATATCAGAATGGATAGGCTCGATGGCAATCAACTGCTTACAGAAATCCAAAAGAAACGCCCAGGCTTACCGGTGATTTTGATGACGGCATTCGGTTCGGTAGAGGATGCAGTACTTGCTATACGCCATGGTGCCGTTGATTATCTGCAAAAACCATTCAGTGCGCAGGTTTTGACTGAAAAAATAAATCAGTACATTAAAGTCGATATTTCAGAAAGTCTAGATCCTATTGCACAAGATCCTAAAAGTCAGGCGCTGTTAACGATGGCTTTAAAAGTAGCTCAGTCAGATGTGGGAGTAATGATTAGTGGTGAAAGTGGTACCGGTAAAGAAGTGTTAGCCCATTTTATCCATGATCATTCACCGCGTAAAAAACAGCCGTTCATTGCGATAAACTGTGCAGCAATCCCTGAGCAAATGTTGGAGGCTACTTTATTTGGCTATGAGAAGGGTTCTTTCACTGGTGCTTATAAATCCACAGCGGGGAAATTTGAACAGGCTCAGGGTGGGACTTTATTGTTAGATGAAGTAAGCGAGATGTCCTTAAGCTTACAGGCAAAATTGCTTCGTGTGCTCCAGGAAAAAGAAGTAGAACGCATTGGAGCAAATAAAATAATCAATTTGGACGTTCGTATACTTGCGACTACTAACAGACAATTAAAAGATGAGGTACAGGCGGGTCGATTTAGAGAGGATTTATTTTACAGGCTTAATATTTTCCCTTTGCAGTGGCACCCTTTGAGAGAGCGAAAAAATGATATTATCCCTTTGGCCAATTATTTAATCCGAAAACACTGCCAGAATAAGCAGCCCGTTATTCCCACCATTAGTACAGGGGCACAAAAATTAATGCTTTCCTATTCCTGGCCAGGAAATGCCCGCGAATTGGATAACGTGATTCAGCGAGCATTAGTTCTGCAAGTGCAGGGTATTATTGAAGAGGAGCATCTGCAGTTATCACTAACTACTCTTAAAAATACAGAGGTAAATACTTCAGCGAGTAATAAAAATTTGCAAATCCATGAGTTCGAGCTCATTGAGAAAACGCTTCAGGAGCACGATGGAAATAGACAACAAGTTGCTGCTTTATTAGGGGTAAGTGAAAGAACTTTACGATATAAACTGGCAAAAATGCGAGAAGAAGGTTATGTTGTATAAGTTGATGTAATTATTCACTAAATGATTTAGTGTAGAAAATTAATTACAGGGATAGGGGAGCTAAGGGATGAGCGATATTAATACAGCCAATCTAATCAATCAGATTCGTACTATGACCCACCAGATAGAAGGTGGGGTATCTAGTCCTGATGTGGGTCATACGTCATTCAATAACGTATTGCAAAACGCATTAAATCAGGTAAATGATTTAAATCAATCTGCAGATACCTTAAAAACTCATTTTGAATTAGGGGATCCCAGCGTAAGTCTTGCCGATGTGATGATTGCTGGACAAAAGTCAAATCTGGGATTTGAGGCCACGTTACGAGTGCGGAATAAATTAGTGCAAGCATACCAGGACGTGATGAACATGCCCGTTTAATTGCATTGTTTTAAAAAGATTGTTTGGATATTTCACAGGAGTGAATCATGGCATTGGCTGATAATGCTTCTACAGCTGCAGCGCGATTTGCAAGTTTATCTATACCACGCCAAATTGGATTATTATTTGGATTGGCAGCAAGTGTGGCAATTGGACTTGCAGTGGTTCTATGGTCTCGAGATCCCAGCTATGTACCTCTTTACAGTCAGATGAATGCACGTGATTCATCTGAAGTGGTGTCTGTATTGGAGCGGCATGGAATTGAATTTAAAATAGATCAAAGCCATGGGACGTTAATGGTTCCTGCCGATGAATTGCAAAGTGCTCGCTTTAAACTGGCTGCTGAAGGATTACCTCGCGATTCTGGTGGTGAGGAAGCATTTGCAGGGAGTAATGCATTTAACACCAGTCAGTTTATGGAGAATGCACGATATAAAAAGGGTTTGGAAGCTGAGCTTGCAAGAACTATTAGTAAATTTAAAGACATTAAAGCAGCAAGAGTTCATTTAGCTATACCCAGAGAATCAGCATTTGTCAGAGATGCTCATGAACCCAGTGCTTCAGTATTTATCGATGTGTACTCAGGATTAGAGCTAAAAAAACATACTATTGCCGCTATTGTTAATTTAGTTGCTTCAAGTATTCCCAGTTTGACTGCCAGTCGAGTGACGGTAGTTGATCAGGATGGTCAGTTATTAAATGAAGGGGCAGGACAGACGTTATTTACAGACACGGAGCGTTTTCTGGATTATCGTCAAACCCTGGAACAACAATACGCGCATAAAATTCAGGATATTTTGACTCCTATATTGGGTTATGGTCGTGTAAGGGCAAAAGTATCAGCGGATATTGATTTTACCAGTTATGAACAAACTCAGGAATTATTTAATCCTGAACTTCCTTCCTTGCGTAGTGAGCAAAAAATGGAAGAAAAAAGAGACACCATTGAAGAAGCAAGCGGCGTGGCAGGCTCCTTGTCTAATACTCCACAACCCAACGGTGCATTGGGCCCCAAAAACCAACAGGCTCAAAACACACCACCTCAAAATGCAACCAATCAAAGTGAAGCTAAAGATATAAGAACTCAAAGTACCAGAAATTTTGAACTGGATAAAACGGTGAGTCACACCAAAAATCAGCCGGGCACTATTAAGCATCTCTCAGTAGCAGTGTTAGTTGATAATCGTATGGTAATGAATCCAAAAACTAAAAAATTGGAGAAAAAAGCGTTAACAAGCAAAGAAATTGATGAAATTAAATTACTGGTAGCCGATGCAATTGGTTTAAACACCAAGCGAGGTGATAGTTTAAATGTAATCAATAGTGATTTTGTAAAACCTGATCCTATAGAAGCGCTTCCGGCTGAGAGTTTTTGGCAAAAAGATAGTTTTTGGTCAATTATAAAGCAAACAGGGGGCGCGCTATTTATTTTGGCCATGATTTTTGGGGTATTAAGGCCTATGCTTAAAACCTTGGCCAGCAATAAAGATACCAGTGCAGATGAAGAGGCTCCAACAACTGGGGAATTAACTTATGATGGGAAAACTGCTTTGAGAGATGCAACCGATTATGAGTCGCAACTTAGTCTGTTAAGGCAAGTGGTAGATAAGGAACCTAAAAGGGTCGCGCAAGTGGTTAAAACATGGGTTGATCGAGGGTAATCATGGATGGAATAGAGCGCGCAGCAATTTTGTTGTTAAGTATGGGTGAAAAAAATGCCTCAGAGGTATTACGCCATTTAGAGCCCAGGCAAGTGCAAAAAGTAGGGATGGCCATGTCCACAATGAGTACCGTAAGCAAGGCCAAAATGCAGAATGTCATGATTGATTTCATCAGTGCCATTGAAGATCAAACCAGTTTGACTGTGGATACCGAGCATTACCTGCGAACCATACTTATAGAAGCTTTGGGTGAAGAAAAAGCAATTCCCTTTATTGATCGAATCTTGGTCTCGGATAAAGACAGTGGGCTTAATCGCCTTAAATGGTTAGACGGCCGATTGATTGCCGACGTAATACGAAATGAGCATCCTCAGATAATAGCTACGATTTTGATTCATCTTGATAGCGAGCAATCCGCAGAAGTAGTGAGTTATTTTAGCGCTGAAAAACGGGCTGAGGTGTTATTAAGAATGTGTAATATTGATACAGTGAAACCTGAAGCAATTTCTGAGTTAGGGCAGGTTATTGAGAAACAGCTTAGTGGCCAGAAAGTTGGAAAATCAGCCTCTGTAGGCGGTATTAAAAGTGTTGCTGATGTTATTAACTTTCTAGACGGAGCCATGGAAGAAGAGGTTCTTGAAAAAATTAAAGATTGGGATGAAGGATTAAGTGAAAAAATAAGAGATAAAATGTTTGTGTTTGAAAACATCACGGATATGGATGATCGAAGTGTTCAAACCCTATTGCGAGATGTGACCTCTGAACAACTGAAATTAGCATTAAAAGGGACTACTGAAACCACAAAAGACAAAATCTTTGCGAATATGTCTAAACGAGCTGCAGATTTATTAAAAGATGATATTGAAGTTCAGGGGCCTGTTAAAGTAAGTGATGTAGAGAAAGCGCAAAGAGATATTCTTGCGATCGCCAGAAACCTTGCAGAGGATGGGAAAATCGCCTTGGGTTCCAAAGGTGGGGATGAGATGATTTAGAGAGTACTTGAATTGCGACCCAATATTTGAATTGAACAGAAGAGGTAATCTAAAGTATGTCACAAGAATTCCAGCCCTACGATAATGAAGGTAAAAATCTTGAGTTTAGTGTATGGGATTATCGTGGAATTCAGGGTACTTCTGCACCGGAAATCAGTTTGGAAGACCAATTTAACCAGCAATGCGAGGCTTTAAAACAAGAGGCATGGGATAAGGGTTATGCTGATGGATTAAAGCAAGGGCAGGATGAAATCACCGCTAAAAAAGAGGAACTCATTAAATGGATGGAATTGATTCAAAAACCGGTGCAGCTACTGGATGATGAGTTAACTCAGGAAATAATTCAAACCATACTCTGGCTGTGTCAGCATTGTATCAGTGTGGAACTATCTGTTAATCCTGAGAAATTAACCGCATTGATTGACGCAATAAAAGAAGAGTTACCTTCGTTGCAGGGAAACAAAGTGTTAGCTATGAACCCGGATGACATTGCGTGGATTAATAGCCAGATAACAGAAAAAGAAATGCCCGGATTGCAAGAAATTATCTGCTCTGACTCTGCCCTGAATCGCGGAGATTTCTATTTGAAAAGTGATCATACGGAATTAGATGGGCGATTGCAGTCACGACTTATGGTGCTTTTTGCCAAATTTATTAATAAAGATAATCTTATTAAATTAATTAAGTCTTCGGATTAATAATGGATATTTATCGGTCCTCTTTAAATAAAGTTCTATCTGGTGTTCGCCGTACTGAGCATTCAGGATTGTTACGTTGTGGTCGGATAAGTAGTGCAGTAGGTCTAACCATTGAGGCCAAAGGGTTCAATCAGCCTATAGGAGCCCGATGTCTGGTTACGGTTAATGACCACCACACTGTACAGGCTGAGGTGGTAGGTTTTAGTAACGATAAGGTCTATCTCATGTCTATAGGCACAATTCAGGGCATAGCACCTGGTATGATTATCATTCCCACAGGACAGGTTGCTCAGGTGAATGTGGGCAATCAATTACTTGGACGTATACTTAATGGGGCAGGAGCTTTAATTGATGATGGCCCCGCATTGGAATTTACCGAAAATTACCCCCTATTAAGTCCAGTAATTAATCCTCTGAAAAGAGCCATCATTGATACCCCTATGGATGTTGGTATTCGTGCTATAAACAGTTTGTTAACCGTTGGCCGAGGCCAGCGCATCGGTTTATTTGCGGGTAGCGGGGTAGGAAAATCAGTCCTTTTAGGAATGATGACCCGATTCACGTCCGCAGATGTGGTCGTGGTGGGTTTAATTGGGGAGCGAGGGCGAGAAGTTAAAGAATTCATTGAGTGCAACCTCGGACCCGAAGGACTCAGTAGGGCAGTTGTAGTGGCTGCACCCGCTGATGAAAGCCCTTTGATGCGTTTACATGGTGCAAAAGTAGCCACCAGTATCGCTGAGTATTTTCGTGATCAGGGAAAGCATGTGTTGTTACTAATGGATTCGTTAACTCGATTTGCTCAGGCGCAACGTGAGATTGCTTTATCAATAGGTGAGGCTCCTGCGACAAAAGGATATCCTCCCTCGGTATTTACTAAGCTTCCCAAATTAGTCGAGCGCGCTGGAAATGGCATGCCGGGATCCGGATCCATTACGGCATTCTATACGGTTTNNCCCTGTAGCAGACGCTGCGCGTGCGATACTCGATGGTCATATTGTGCTGAGCAGGTCTCTTGCTGAAGAAGGACAGTATCCGGCAATTGATCTGGAAGCATCTATCAGTCGTGTGATGCAGGGAATAGTAAGCGAAACCCACTTAAAAAGTATGCTGGTGCTGAAAAAATATCTTTCTCTTTATGAAAAAAATAAAGATTTGATTTTATTAGGGGCATATGCGAAGGGCAGCGATCCGATGATCGACAAGGCCATATTAGCCCGGCATAAAATTCGTGAATTTATGGCGCAAGGAATGAATGAGCGGGTGGGCTTTCCAGAAAGTGTCACTCAATTATCGGAACTTGCTTTATTTTTTGATGAGAGTGATTTATGAATCAACGATTAGCACGATTAATTCAGTTGCTTCATCTCAAGCAGGATGCAACTCAAAAAAACTACCGGGAATTAATTAAAGCTAAAGATCAATTTGAGCAAAACAAAGTAAAACATGAACAATTAGTGAATTATCGTCTGGATTATGTGCAGCAATTAGGAGTTTTGGGTCAGGAGGGCAGTAATGTAGGTCGGTTGCGTAATCGTATTGATTTTATAACACATCTCGATACTGCTTTGATTCAATTAAATACTCATTTGGCTCAACTGGCAAAAGCGCGCACCAAAGCTGAGCGTCATTATAAGGAAGCAAAAGCCTCGGAAGAAAGTGTTTTCAAATTAATCGAGCGGGTAAAAAAAACGGAGCAAGGCAAATTACAACGTATAGAACAAAAAGAAACTGATGAGTATGCCCAAAAGCAATGGTATAGTAAAAATAACAATGACCAATCAAATGACTTTATTGAATAATATATTGAAAAAAATATGGATAGCATTAGCTATAACAATCATCATTGCGGCTGTTTTTTCAAGCATATTCCGTTCTTTAACTCCTTGGGCTACTCAATATAAACCAACTGTTGAGCATCACTTAAGTCAGTTGATTGGTCAACCAGTAACTGTACAAAGTATGAAAACAGGCTGGTATTGGTTTCAACCGGTTTTAAAATTGGAACATTTGACCATAAATCCTGGTCAAAAAAAATCAGTGCATCTTGGTAAATTGTTGGTGGGTATCAATTTATTCAAATCACTATGGCATTGGCGAATCCAACCGGGTCTTCTTTATATTGAAAATACCCATTTGGTCTTTAGAAAAGTTAACGGTCATTGGCAAATAGATGGGATTACACCCGATGCTCGCCCTGTTGAAAGTGATGATCAAAAATCACAACGTTTATTTGCCTGGTTTGCCTCCCAAGAAAGGCTAATTGTGAAGCAGGTTTCAGCCCACATTCATCTCAAAGAGGGTGGGCTTATTCCGGTTAGTAATTTAAATATCTCGGTAGTGAATCATAACGGAAATTATAAGTTGAAAGGTAACGCAGTTCTTGATCAAACGAACAGTACCACGTTTCAACTATTGGGTAATGTGAATTTTGATTTAAATCATTTTGCCGAAACTAATGGTCAGATTTACTTCTCTGTGAAGCATTTATTACCAGCTCAATGGCAGGCTTTGTTTCCAAAAACAACAGAGCAGTTGGAAAGTGGGAAGGGTGATATAGATCTTTGGCTTGATTTAAAAGAGGGCGCCATTGCATCGGTGCAGGCACATGTAAAATTCAAACGTTTAGCCTGGCATTTAATAAATAAAAAAAGCAGCCAATTAATTCAATCTTTTTATGCTAATCTGAAATGGAAGCCTGATGCTAAAGGTTGGGAGTTTCTTGCTGATCATATTAAATTACGAAAAGGAAATATCAGCTGGCCAGAAAATCAGGTGTTGATTCAATTTGATAAGACCCAACAGAGCTATTTAGTGTATGTTAAAAAAATAATTTTAGAGTCATTATTGTCAGAGGCGATAAACTGGCCTCCTTTAATACATAATATGTTACCTATAAAACCTCACGGCACTTTAACGGATACTCAAGTGCTATTGAAAGAGCAAAAATTAAACTATTTATTGACCCGGTTCGACCAACTGGGCTGGAGTGCCGCTGAAACCATTCCTGAGGTTCGTAATTTATCCGGTGTTTTGAATTGGCAACCCAAAGAGGGGCGGCTGGAGCTTGATTCCCAGAATACTTATATTAAGGTTAAAGGATACCCGGAACAAAATGTAACCTTACTCAATGGGGCATTTGACTGGAAAGAGTTAAATGAGGGTTTTCGCGTCAGTATGGATCGTTTTGTATTGAGCAAACCTGATTTAACTCTGACTGCATTGGGTATGGCTGATAATTTAAGTGAAAGCTCCGTAGGAACTATTCGACTTAATGGAGAATTTTCTGGTAAAAATATACAGCAGTATATTCCCTATTTACCCCAAAAACATATTAAGCCTAAATTATATCTTTGGTTAAAAAATGATTTAAAAAAAGTCGGTCAGGCTTCCGGTAAAATTACTATAAACGGTTTGGCGCAAGATTTTCCCTTTGATAATAACAAAGGTGAGTTTTCTATAGTAAGCCATATTACGGAAGGCGAACTGTTAATTAACTCGCAGTGGCAATTAATCAAAAATCTGGAGGGATTTCTTCGATTTAACAAACGCAATCTGGATATTGATTTAGTGAATGGAGATATTCAGGGTGTTCCCTTAAAGCAATTAAATCTGCGAGTAGATGATATAGGTAAAGATAAAGAAACGATGCTTATCCATACCTTGATTAATGGACAGGGTCAAAAAATGATAAATTTCATTATGGCATCTCCCTTAAAAGAAAAATTAGCTAAACTTAAAATGATTTCCATTCAAGGATTATTGGCTTTGGATTTACATTTGGAAATTCCCTTATATCCTGAAAATGATGATAATCTTGCTGAAGGAACGGTTGAGTTCAATAAGAATACAATTAAGGTGAATCATCCTTTAGCTACTATTCCTATTGAAGAAGTAACTGGTCATTTAGCTTTTGATCAAGGAGGGGTAACTCATAGCTCATTAGTCGGAACTGCCCTAGGTTATCCATTAAATATTATTATTCAATCAGTTAAGTTGCCAGTCCCTTTCACTACAGTTTTAATCAATGGAGAATTTACCATTGAGTCTCTAAGAAGCCGTTTTCAGACGCCTATATTATCTGTTCTTAACGGCATAATGGTTTTTAAAGCATTCTTTAAAATTACTGATGATCCGAATGATTTAGACAGCATGACGATTAACAGTTCGCTGCGAGGGCTTGCAATTAATTTGCCTGAGCCGCTGGGGAAAAAACACAATGCTGAGGCTCCTCTAGAATTAAATCTTGATTTTAATTTACAAAAAGAGATTCGTATTAGAGCTCAATATAATCAGCATTTAAGCACCGATCTTTTGTTTAAACAGTATAAAAAAGCTTTGGGATTTCATTCAGGTCAAGTTCGTTTGGGAAATGCGCAAGCAGTGAATCAAGGTAAAGCAGGATTAGAAATCGTCGGTTCTCTGGATGGGTTTGATCTGCATCAATGGAGCGATGTCCTTGCAAAATTCGGTAGTAAAACTACTGATAATTCATATCTTGATAAATTGAGATTGATAGACGTCAGATTGAGTAAATTGCATGCCTTAAATCAACAGTTTGATAATATTGCTATTAAGGCACGAATTCTACCCGATAAAGAATGGGCCTTTATTTTAGAGCAAAAAAAAATCGCAGCCGATTTAATTTACAATGCAACATCCAATTCTTTAAGCGGTTTTGTAAAATACCTGCACCTGGCTAAATTGAATACCAATAAACAGTCGAGTGAACCTCCTGTTACCTTAAGTCCCGCTCAGATTCCTAATCTTAATTTGAGGATAGATAATTTATCAATTGGGGAAATAAAGATAGGTAATGTGACTGTTAAAAGTCAATCTTTAAGTGAGAAATTTTTAATCGATTATTGTAAAATTGACTCACCTATATATCAATTTACAGTGAATGGAGAATGGACTAAAAAAGATAAAGTTAATAGAACAAACATGCATGTAAAACTGCATTTAAAGGATTTGGCAAAAACACTCGAACAATGGGATATTACACCAGCCGTCGATGCAGGTAAGGGCGATCTTGAGTTTCGCGGGGGATGGCCTGGCAGTCTTTTTGACTTCTCTTTGGCGGCGGTTAAAGGAGAGATGTTTTTACAATTCAGAAATGGACGAATCACTCACTTAAGTGCTGAAACTGAAGAAAAGCTGGGATTAGGTAAGTTGTTAAGCATTCTCAGCTTACAAACAATACCACGACGGTTGAAACTAGATTTTAGTGATTTGTCACAGCAAGGATATAGCTTTGATATTTTCAGAGGAAATTTTAATCTCGCTAAAGGGATCATGAGTACGCAAAACAGTTATATTGATGGTCCGGTTGCTTATGCCAGTATGAAAGGTGATTTGGATCTGGTCAGAAGACTTTATGATCTGAATTTGAGTATTTCCCCCCACATTACAGCGAGCCTGCCTATTGTCGCAACAATTGCTGGTGGACCAATAGCAGGATTGGCTGCATGGGTTGCCAACAAAATTATAAACCATAGCATGCAAAAAATTATTGCCTACAGTTATAAAATTACTGGCCCCTGGAACCAACCCATAGTGCAACAATTAAGCATGGTTAAGAAAATTATCAAGAAGTGAACCTGATATGATTAAAAAAATTATTTTTTTTTATTGGCAATTAGTCTTACTCAAAGAGACACCTGAAAATACACCCTACTCATTATTTTTGATGGTTTTGAGTGCGATTTTATTGGTGGGGGTTATGATTGGTCAGTGGACATTATCTAACCTGGATTTTACAAAAGACCTTGGATACACTGCTTTAATTGCGATTAGCCTGGTGATTTCTTTTGTCGTTTACACGCAGCTAATTCTTTTTTTAAAGGGATTAAGTACGCGGTTAGTTCAGACGGTAACCTGTCTTTTTTGGGCTCATATTATAATTCATCTTATTGCTATACCCTTATTTATTCTTGATCCCTATTTGGTTCAAGCTCAAGTAAAAAATCCACTTCTTTTGGTAATTGGTGTATTCTATTTGTTTATTACTTTAGGATTGTCAGTCTGGCAATTAGTTGTTACTGCGCATATTTATAAATATGCGTTAAACACTACATCCATTCAATCCGTTTTAGCTGCATTTGGTTTAATTGCAGTTAACGTACTAACTGTTTCTTTCTGGCGGTGAAGAGATGATGCATTTACATATATTAGGATTAAGCGGAACCTTTATGAGTGCTCTGGCATTATTGGCACGAGATGCAGGTTATAAAGTCACTGGAAGCGATCAAAACTGTTATCCTCCCGTTAGTGATCTACTTGCGGCAAAAGGAATTACCTGGACTGAGGGATATGATGATGCGACTTTAGCTTTAGAGGCCGATTGGGTAATTGTTGGTAATGCTATTAAAAGAGGCATGCCGGTTCTCGAAGCGATACTTAATGCGGGTAAAAATTATACTTCGGGCCCTCAGTGGCTGGCAGAAAATATCCTAAACCAATACAAAGTCATAGCAATAGCGGGAACACATGGAAAAACCACTACTACATCAATGACTGCATGGATACTTGAAAAGGCAGGTTTAAATCCAGGATTTTTAATTGGGGGAGTGGCTACTGACTTTAATACCAGTGCTTGTTTGGGAAAGGGTGAATGGTTTGTAATCGAAGCGGATGAATATGATAGTGCTTTTTTTGATAAACGCCCTAAATTTATGCATTATCGGCCGCAAATAGCTGTATTAAATAATCTTGAATTTGACCATGCCGATATTTATGCGGATTTAGCAGCAATTCAATTGCAATTCCATTATCTGTTAAGAACGATACCCTCATCAGGTGTTGCGATTAAACCGCAGGATGATCCTGCGTTAAATAAAGTGCTTGCAATGGGGCGCTATTCTCAAATAGAAGAGTTAAGTATTTCAGGGAATACACAATGGTCTGCGCAGCTGATTGAAGAAAGTGGCTCATCGTTTAAGGTATTGCATTTAGGACAGGTCGTTGCAGAAGTCCATTGGTCATTGATTGGGCGTTTTAATGTGGAAAATGCACTGGCCGCTATTGTTGCCTGTTTCAATGTCGGTGTAAGTCCCTCAGATGCAGCAAAAGCATTGGAGTGCTTCACCCCCGTAAAGAGAAGGTTGGAAGTTAAATCCAGTCGACACGGTATTACTGTTTATGATGACTTCGCTCATCATCCTACAGCGATTGCCAAAACTATTGATGCATTAAGAAGCAGCAACCGCCATCAGCGTATTTTTGTAGTTATGGAATTTGCATCTTATACCATGCGTACTGGTATACATGCCGGTGAGATGGCGAACGCTTTGGCCCTGGTTGATGGCGCATTTATTCTTGACCCCCAGGATTTTAATTTGGCTGATACTTTAGCTGATTGGATCTGTCCCTATAAGATAGGGGCAAATAATGATGAAATAATTTCGCATCTGCTGAACATTATTAAAGAAGGGGATGCTATTCTCATCATGAGTAATCGTGGATTTAACGGAATTCATCAGCAATTAATTAATTCAATGGACAGTCATTTTTCAGTAACTTCGCAATAACTCAAAAAATTGCTTCATTTCGAACGGATTGAGAGATTGCCGTAATCAGTGCACAGCGCGCTGTATTTTGGAGATCTCTCATCTCATTCTTATCTAATCATTCAGGACACCTTGCTATGTGTATACAGCAATACACACCAAAGTAATTTATACAACGCAGAAAAATTGATAATGTGCTATATAAGTTGAACAATTAGTTAAATTAATAGTTGCAATATTAATATCAGATTGGTATAAAAATTAAGAGGCATAATAGTTTTTACAGGGGAGCATTACTCAAGAAAATTGGGTAACACTTGCGAGGGACCGCCATGCCAAGGTTTACCGAATTTTTAAATAATGCAAAGAATTTAAATGGGTCCCTGACTGCACGGTTCTTAAAGCCTCAGGGATGTATTAGTTTTTTTTCATCTTTTGTAGCGTCCTCTACTTATATTTTAGATGATGCTGAAATCATTAGTAAAATCGCCGCCACTTTTGATGAGGATGATTTGTTGATTGATTACATTCTTGTCGATCAGGAAAATTATGACCTGGATGCAACACAACTGGAATTTTTCAAAATTAAAACACTTTCTGGATTTTACATACTGAAATGGGCTGAGTATAGCGAGTCATTAACCTCCTTTGTTTATAAACCCTTAATCGAATTTTTTCAAAAAGAGCTTCAATTGAATTCTCTTGGTGATATGGATGATGAATTTTATAATTCCTCTTTATTTGTTTTCAGCCAATATTGTTCTTTTCTATATAAAAAAAGTCTTTCAAACGAACTCAATACAAAAGTTTATTTTGAATTAATTAATAGGCTTGGTTCAGGGATACAAGTTGATATTCATAACAAAATGCGTCGTTTAGATACCCATCCCCGGTCATGGTCTGATACTATTTCAGGAATTGCCCAGAGGTTCGGAATGGATAGTTTATTTTAACAGGAGTTGCGCTATGTCCTTTATACCCCCTGATTTTGCTATTTTAAAAAGTATGACTATGAATCTTGAAAGTGAGTACTCTAAGAAATCAAACAGATTCAAATTGAATAGCTCAAAATCGTCAAACTCCCAGGTTCCCGGACTGGCTAATTTTCAAATATTAGTCGAACGTATCAATACCTTTATTAATAATTGTGATACGAATAGAAAATCACAGCAAGATGTTATTATTAATCTAGTCAATCAATTACGAGATCTTCAAAGAGAAAATGAAGATAAAGTTAAAGCAAATTTGTATCTGATGGGTGCTCTGCTGCATCGTTATTTTCGCATTATTAATAGTGAACGTACGTATGGTATAGGCTGGTTCAAAACCCATGACAGTAAACATTCCAATTTGTTTAAAGCAATCAGAATAGTATTACAGTTACCTTTCGATTATTGTAATAACAACAAAAAAACTCGGATTTATAATGCTGCTGAGTCTGAATGGAATAGTTATGGAGAGCTAAATCAAAAAAAATTTGATGCTCTAACCATTCCTTCCGATTTTAAAAAGCTGGATTTGGAAGTTTTGGATCCGGTCACAATCGTTCAGTCGCTAAAAGCTTTTAAGGAACTAATGTTCACAAAACATAACAATATATTTCTTTATACCCAGTTCGAGCATTTAAATAAAGATGTTAATTTTCAATCAAATTTGGATAGTATTATTATTGTACATGAGCCGGCTGCAATACCTATAGAGAAAAATTTTAAAGCAATAAAATTTTTACGTTCATTAGTTATTCATTTGGATATTAAACTTCAAATAATTAATGAAGTGTTACAGGAGTGGCGTCTCATTTGGCAAAAAGGCAATCTTGATTTTAATTTAGTAGTTCTTAAAAAGCATATTAGAGATAATGTGTCGATCAAACTGATCTCAGATGAGTTTATGGAAAAATTAAAAAAATCATATCCAAATGAACCGTTAGAGTTACATATTCAAGGAATAGATTTAGACTCTGAAATGAATAGTCTTATGGACATGAATTATATTGATACATTAATAGATGAAATTAAAGATACGGAAAATCCATCAGGGGCATTTATCGATGGTTTAAATTGTTTATTTTCTTCTCAGTTAAGCCACATCACTGCTGGCGCCTACTCTTTGCTGCTTAGTTCAAAAAAAAATACAGAAAAAGAAAATAAGATGACAGAAATGAATGATTTTGAATATTGCCTTTATACAGCGCTGGATATAAGCTCAGAACCCCAACAGTTAGATGTTGAATATAAATCTAAAAGTTTAAAACTGTTTAAAAAATTGGTTCAAAACAATAAAATTCCTCTGGATGTTGATTTTTTTACCGCCAATAAATATGATCTTTTAAGTGAAATCACTCAAGTTCAGAAAGATTTAGATTATTTGTTATCATTTAATACAAATAACACGAACGCTTTTACAGAAATTCGCCCCTCACATGTTAATTAACACAATAGAATGGGTAAATAGAGAATAGGACAAATTGAGAATAGGGCAAACATTTTTGATTACGTTAGATTAGGTTTTTACTTTATGCAAAATTCCCCACCGCCCAATTCCGGGGCGCAGATCACTCAATGCTTGCGGGTCTGGTTATCCCCTCAAAATTTTATGTTCTTTAATCGTACTTAATGTTTTTTTATCATCCCAACGAAGGTGGGGAACCATGCAAATAATTAGCAAAATGCCACTTTATTAGATAGATCCCCGCCTGCGCGGTGAAGACAATTAATTTAATATTAATGCACATTTAAAAATTATGTGGGGATAATTCATATCGCGGAGATTGGGCGGTAGGGAGTTATGAATTCGAGTCTTTTGGTTGGTTTTAATTATTAATTCATATGTTGAAGTGGTATTAATTCATATATTGAAGTGGATTTGAGTTATAAAACAGATTACCTATTTGTTCGGGTGTAAGACCAATATCCTGGAATCCATTAATGTAAGAAACAAATGAGCTAAAAAAACCTTGCGGATTTCTAGCATTATTTATTTGAGAGGGGTGCCTATCCTGGGCGGTCTCAACTGCCCCCGAGTCGTTGCGGGATTGACCTAGCGAAGGTGCAAACTGTCGTGGTTTAACAATTAATGGATTGATGTTTAAGTATTTAATTACTTCATCAAGGTTCAAAGGCCGTGTTGTTAAAATATCATTTTCATCAAAAAGATTTTTTTTTGTAGATTCATTTAAAACATTTGCAACTGGAATTAACCAGTATGCCTTAGCATGAGTAAAAGGATCGGAGATTAATTGATCGATACCTGTAGAAACACCTCTGATTGTAAAGCAATGCTCATCACTTTGAACTAAATAGATAATTGATGTGTCAATAATAGGCGTGTTCTCTAAAGTTATAGGGTCGAAATAACTGGGCATTATTATACTCCAATAAAAAAGCTGCGAACAAGTCGCAGCTGATTGGGTTTAGTCGATATAATAGCGAGTTATATAAAGCTGGTATTTAATTTTATCAGCATCAGATAACTATCAACAATATTAATGAGATTTAAAATCAAGATGCCCATCTTTAAAACTCACATTAACCGTCTCCCCAGTTTTGAATTTCCCTGTTAATAAGGCCTGAGCCAATGGGTTTTCCAATTGCTGTTGAATCGTCCGCTTCAAAGGTCGAGCTCCATATACAGGATCAAAACCTGCTTCAGCTAAATGCTCCAATGCTTCATGAGTTACATTTAAATGAATATCCTGTTGTTTTAAACGTTTTTGCAAATAGCCTATCTGGATTGCAGCAATTTTAGCTATTTGCTCTTTACCTAAGGAATGAAATACTACGGTCTCATCAATGCGGTTAATAAATTCCGGTCTAAAATGTTGGCTTACCATTTCCATGACCGCTTCTTTAATTTGATCGTATTTAAATTTGTTACCCATTTCCTGGATTAATTGCGAACCTAAATTAGACGTCATTACAATCACGGTGTTTTTAAAATCAACCGTTCGGCCTTGTCCATCAGTTAAGCGTCCATCATCCATTACCTGTAACAAGATATTAAATACATCTGAATGAGCTTTCTCCACTTCATCGAGTAAAATGACAGAGTATGGTCTACGACGCACTGCTTCAGTCAGATAGCCCCCTTCCTCATATCCCACATAGCCAGGAGGTGCTCCAATCAGACGAGCAACTGAGTGTTTTTCCATAAATTCTGACATATCAATACGAATCATGGCCTCTTCTGTGTCAAATAAGAAAGATGCCAAAGCCTTACATAATTCTGTTTTACCAACTCCGGTAGGGCCTAAAAATAAAAACGAGCCAATAGGGCGGTTGGGATCGGATAAACCAGCTCGTGAACGTCTGATCGCATTAGAAACTGCATCAACCGCTTCGTTTTGGCCGATTAAGCGATTATGGAGCGCTTCTTCCATTTTGAGCAGTTTTTCCTTTTCACCTTCCATCATTTTTGCAACAGGGATGCCGGTCCATTTTGAAACAACTTCAGCGATTTCATCTTCGGTCACTTTATTACGAACCAGTTTAGTTTCTTGAGCATCTTCTTTTGCCACTTGAGTCAGTCTTTTTTCAAGCTCGGGAATTCGTCCATACTGTAATTCAGACATACGACTTAGATCTCCTGCTCGACGCGCAGTTTCCATTTCTTGTTTTGCTTGTTCTAACGCTTCTTTAATCTGCGTGGAACCTTGCATCGTGGCCTTTTCAGCTTTCCAGATTTCTTCGAGTTCTGAATAGTTTCGTTCCAATTCATCAATTGAATGTTGCAAGTCAACCAATCTTTTTTTAGACGCTTCATCATTTTCTTTTTTAAGCGCTTCGCGTTCAATTTTTAATTGAATTAATCGGCGATCCAATTTATCCATACTCTCGGGTTTTGAGTCAATTTCCATCCGGATCAAGCTTCCAGCCTCATCAATCAGATCGATTGCTTTATCCGGTAATTGCCTGTCACTGATGTATCGATGTGACAGTGTTGCTGCAGCGACTATGGCTGGATCAGTAATTTCGACTCCATGGTGGACTTCATAACGCTCTTTTAATCCACGCAAAATAGCAATAGTGTCTTCTACAGAGGGCTCATCAACCAAAACTTTCTGGAATCGTCGTTCAAGAGCAGCATCTTTCTCAATATACTGGCGGTATTCATCAAGAGTAGTTGCCCCAATACAATGAAGCTCGCCACGTGCGAGTGCTGGCTTTAACATATTTCCCGCATCCATGGCTCCCTCACCTTTACCTGCTCCCACCATGGTATGTAATTCATCGATAAAAATGATTACCTGACCTTCCTGCTTGGATAAATCATTCAAAACTGCTTTAAGACGCTCTTCAAATTCGCCTCGAAATTTGGCTCCAGCTATTAGCGCGCCCATATCAAGAGAAAGCAATCGTTTGTTCTTAAGCCCCTCAGGTACTTCTCCATTGATAATTCTTTGTGCCAATCCTTCAACTATTGCCGTTTTCCCAACTCCAGGCTCCCCTATAAGCACTGGGTTGTTTTTTGTCCTTCGCTGTAAGACCTGAATGGTGCGGCGAATTTCATCATCCCGACCAATAACCGGATCAAGTTTCCCTTGCTCCGCCCGTTCGGTGAGATCAAGAGTATATTTTTCCAGGGCCTGACGTTGTTCTTCTGCATTTGCGTCGTTTACAGGTTCACCTCCACGAAGCTCATCAATTGATTTTTCAATTGATTTAGCATCTCCTCCTGCTTGTTTGAGCATTTTTGCAATGGTGCCATCTTCAGAAATCGCCGCCAGAATAAATAATTCACTGGAAATAAAGTTATCCTTTCTTTGTTGGGATAGTTTATCAGTCAAATTGAGAAGTCTGTTTAAAGCATTAGAGATGTGAATGTCACCCCCGGTACCAGAAACTTTGGGTAATTTTTCTAAAGCCTGGTCTAATAAAGTGCGCAATTGAGGGATGTTTACCCCAGCTTTGGCCAGCAAAGGTCTGCAACTTCCGCCTTGTTGGTCTAGTAATGCTTTCATTAGATGCTCAGGTTCGATAAAGCCATTATCTCTGCCAAGGGCCAGGGACTGGGCATCCGCTAAAGCCATTTGAAATTTTGATGTTAATTTGTCCATTCTCATAGCTTCACCTTATTATCAATGTTAGGGTATTAATTGTTTCATACCTGCCGTAAAATGAGGGTTCTTTAAATTATTTCAAGTGCTCTTTATGAATAATGATGTACCTTCTAATTCTAATATTGAATCACAAACTTTGCTTAATCAAATAGTTCTTGATTATATGAAGGAGAAAAAAAGCAGACGAAGATGGCGTTGGGTATCACGACTCATATTTTTATTGCTCTTTATGTTTATCGCTTATCAGTTTATTAATTTAAAAAATGATGCATTGATCAAAGGGGTTAAACCCCATGTGGGACTTGTTGACTTAAACGGGGAGATTTCCGATACCAAAATTAATGCGGATGACTTTGCCAAAGGTGTGGCGGCAGCTTATAAAAATACAGGCTTAAAAGGGTTGATCGTGCGGATTAATAGTCCGGGTGGCAGTCCTGTACAAGCCGAATACATGTTCAATACCCTTAAATATTTTAAGAAAAAATTTCCTGGCGTTAAAATATATGCTGTTTGTAGTGATATGTGCGCCTCTGCTGCTTACTACGTCGCGGTTGGTGCCGATGAGATTTATGCAAGTCCTGCAAGTATGGTCGGCTCAATTGGCGTGCTTTTTAATGGGTTTGGCTTTGTAGATCTTATCAATAAAGTTGGGGTCACACGTCGATTACAGACATCTGGAGTGAATAAGGGCTTTCTGGATCCGTTCTCACCAGTAACAGAGTTTCAAACTCAAAAATTGCAAACGATGCTTGATATAATTCACCAGCAATTTATTGCCCGGGTGAAAGATGGGCGGGGTTCTCGTTTGCATATTGATGATGAAACGTTCTCAGGTTTATTCTGGACCGGAGAGCAGGCTTTAGAAAAGGGATTAATTGATGGTTTTTCCAGCAGTGGACAATTGGCAAGAGAACAATTCAAAACAGACAGTATTATAGACTATACAGTGAAACCCAACTTATTTGACAGGGTTAGTAAAAATCTTGGAACCGCGATGGCAGAACAATTATCGGCAAGCTTGGGTCTTAAAAAGGGTTTACGTTAATTATAGAAACCCGTAATACGACTTCGTCTATTACGGGCTACGCAAAATCCCACGTAGGCCGTATTAGACGAAGTCGTAATGCGGGAGTTGCAAGGCTGGATGCTGAGTGTGATGTATGTTCCCGTAATACGCTTTGCTATTACGGGCAATTTTATTCAAATAGTGATTATTCTTATTATCTTAGAGTAGGGGAGATGGTTTGTAACAAGGATTTAAATACCTTGGGTGTGCCTGCTACTACGTCGCCAGATTTCAGAAAATCGTCTGCGCCTTGAACATCACTTATTAGGCCACCGGCTTCCCTTATCAGTAAAGACCCTGCGGCAACGTCCCATGGGCGTAAGCCAAATTCCCAAAATCCATCTAGTCTACCGCTGGCCACATAGGCTAAATCAAGAGCTGCTGATCCTGTTCGACGGACCCCTGCACATTTACCAAACATGGCTTCAAAAGTCGGTAAATAACGTTGTGCTAATGAAAGATCTCTAAATGGGAATCCAGTACCCAAAAGCGAGGCACTTAACTGTGTTTGTTTGGAAACGCGAATCCTTCTGTCGTTTAAACGTGCGCCGCGTCCTCTGCTTGCAGCAAAACACTCGTGACGTAAGGGATCGTAAATGACTCCGTGCTCAATTCGATTTTTAACTTTCAATGCAATAGAGACAGAGAAAAAAGGAAAACCGTGTAAATAGTTGGATGTGCCATCTAAAGGATCAATAATCCATACTGATTCACCATCGCCTTCCTGAACCCCGCTTTCTTCTGCAAGGATTCCATGCTCGGGATATGCTTTATGAATCGCATGTATAATCGCCTGTTCCGCTTTGATATCCACTTCGCTAAAGTACTCATTACTGTTTTTGACGGTAATTTTAAGGCGATCAATCTGTTCCATGTGACGAACGATAATTTCACCTGCCTGACGTGCTGCGCTAACTGCGATATTTAAAAGTGGTTCCATGGATATACTCTTTAGCTACAAAATCAGCAATTCTAGCACATTTTTTTTATACATTGAGAAGTCCAATCAAAAATGTTGTGATATAGTGAAACATTGTCTGAATTAATATTTTTTTTTATGAATTTAAGTGCCATTCGAATAGTTTTAGTAGCCACCTCGCATCCTGGAAATATTGGTTCAACAGCCAGAGCAATGAAAACTATGGGAATAAATTCCCTTTATCTGGTTAACCCCAAATCTTTTCCTGATTATAAAGCAAAAGAAATGGCAGCAGGTGCCGATGATATATTGGAGAAAGCAGTCGTGACCGAGACCCTTGAAGAGGCATTGGCCGGCTGCCAACTCATTTTGGCTACAAGTGCAAGGCCTAGAGGACTTTCTTTACCAGGATTGATTCCATCAAGCAGCGCCGAACTGGTGGCAAGTCAATCCGATGCAACCCAGGTTGCGTTAGTCTTTGGCAGAGAACATGCAGGATTGACTAATGAAGAATTATTAAAATGTCATTACCATGTACATATACCTAGCGATCCAGATTATAGTTCGCTTAATTTGGCTCAAGCGGTACAGATTTTAGCTTATGAAATGCGGATGAAATTGTTAAAGCCTGATGCTCAGGTAGCCATGCGTCAGGATGAATACGCTAGTGCAGATGAAATTGAACAGTTTTATAGTCATTTAAGAGAAGTGTTTGTTGAAATACAATTTTTAAAGAGTGCAAATCCCCGCCGATTAATGCAACGGGTCAGACGCATGTTTAACCGGATTAACCTTGAAAAAATGGAAGTAAGTATATTACGCGGAATGTTAAGTCAGATTCAGAAGTCTTTGGAGTGGGCAAGTAGAAAATCCAGGAGCGATTAAATGAATGCAAGGCCGATTTATTTTGATTATATGGCTACAACACCGGTAGATCCATATGTTGTTCAGCAGATGATTAAATATTTAGGTCCGGATGCAAATTTTGGCAATCCTGCCTCCATTACTCATGATTATGGTAAAACAGCAGCTTTGGCCGTGGCGCATGCGCGGGGGCAAATTGCTCAGGTGGTAAATGCATTGCCGCAGGAGATTGTTTTTACCTCTGGTGCTACTGAATCAAATAATTTGGCCATTATAGGGGCTGCTCATTTTTATAAAAATAAAGGCAAACATCTGATTACGATGAGTACGGAGCACAAGGCTGTCCTCGATAGCTTTGCCCATTTGGAAAAAGAGGGTTTCGAGGTCACATATATTACTCCGGAGCGAGACGGACTCTTAGATCTTCGAAAATTGGAACAAGCACTTAGACCCGATACCATTTTAATTTCTATCATGCATGTCAACAATGAAATCGGTGTGATTCAAGATCTTGCATCTATTAGTACCTTACTTCAAAATAAGGGCATTGTTTTTCACGTGGATGCGGCACAAAGTGCAGGAAAACTGCCGATAGATTTAGGGGCATTACCTGTAGACTTAATGTCTTTTTCGGCGCATAAAATCTACGGACCAAAAGGAATCGGAGCTTTATATATACGTCAGAAGCCACGTATAAGGCTGCAACCACAAACCTTCGGTGGCGGACATGAAGGTGGTCTTAGATCGGGCACATTAGCTACTCATCAAATCGTTGGTATGGGTGAGGCTTTTGCAATGGCTGAGAGTACCCGTGAGGAAGAACAGGCCCGAATATTAAACTTTCGTAAAAAGCTTTGGGACGGTATCAGGAATTTACCAGGGGTGCTTTTAAATGGCAGTGAAACCCAACGTATTTCCGGTAATCTGAATATTTGTTTTTCTGGTCTGGATGGTGATTCTTTATTATTAGCGCTTCATGAACTAGCTATTTCTACGTCATCAGCCTGCACCTCAGCAAGCATTCAACCCTCCTATGTTTTAAGAGAAATTGGTTTGAGTGCAGAGATGGCTCAAAGCTCAGTGAGACTATCCCTTGGTCGGTTTACCACTGAAGAGCAAGTTGACGGAGCTGTGGCTATAATTTGTAATCAAGTAAACAGGTTGCACTGCATATCACCATTATGATGTATAATAAAATAGTACAGGATTATTTTTTTGAACCACTACATATAGGTAGTCTGGATTTAAATCACCCAGATACGGTTCATTATCGTAGTGGTTCAGGGAACTCTAATTCAAATGTGATTATTGATTTTTACCTGCGGTCAAATCACGAAGGATTGATAACAAAGGCGTCTTTCAAAACCAATGGCAATCCTTTTATAATTGCAGGGCTTGAATGGTTATGTCGGCAACTAGAGGGGCACAACCAGGAACAAATGAGACCCATTAGCTATAAAACTCTGATGGAAGTGCTTGAAATACCCTCTACTCAATCTCCAATTGCAGTAAAGATGGAAGAAGTTTACAAACAAATAATGATTTTAATGAAAAAAAATTAGAGGTATGAATTATGAGCGTGGTCATGCAACATGCAAGTACCGTAAATCCAGATATAAGTTTTAGTGAGTCAGCGATTAAACACTTGATTTCTTACCTGGCAAAAAAACCGGAGCATAAAGGAATTAGGCTCTCAGTTAAAAAGACAGGATGTTCCGGACTCTCTTATGTAGTGGACTATGTTAGCGCCCCTGTTGAAGGCGATATAATGATGCCTTTGAGTGGTGATTATTTAGTATGTGTGGATAAATCGAGCTACCCTTATTTAAAANNTATGTCAAACAGGGATTAAATTATAAATTTATTTTCAATAATCCAAATCAAACCGGGCAATGCGGTTGTGGAGAGAGTTTTACAGTCGGATAAATATTTAGTGCGATACTAATTAAACTATCGCCGATGAGGTATTAGTGATGTCTGTCCACTGGTGTGGGCATGACATCGTTTTAGATAATACTAAAAGTATTACTTGAGCCGTTATTATAATTTGACCCGAATATTAATCTTCCTAAAAATCACGTTATCCTAAGAATAATCAAATATCTATTTGCCAAAATCTCGTTTTATTAGCCCATTGTATATCCAATTAAATACCTGAATTTTCTTAATCATCTAAATCTGATAAATATCAAATTATTTTTAATAAAACCATTCAATTATTTTTACATACCTCTCGAAAATGATACAATACCTTCTTAAGCTTCCCTTAATAAATGAATATCATTAAAACAATGTTTACACTCTTTGAGATATTTGATATTATATAGGACATGGTGTTCTGTGAATGTAATTGCTGGACATAATTTTTAAGAGTAATTTGTGTTAGGAGACTATAATGAATGCAGTAATGCAAGAAGTGATGCAAGGAAACGAGGCACTCTCACATCAGGTAATTAATGCTGTTAAAGGTTATTTAACCAGTGTTGGTAATAAAGATGCTAATTTAAATTTATATCAATTAATCGTTGAAGAAGTAGAAGCCCCTTTATTTCGTACAGTAATGGAGTTAACTCGCTATAACCAATCTAAAGCTGCTCGAGTGCTTGGTGTTAGTCGTGGAACTTTGCGTACTAAATTAAAGCGATATTTTGATGATGAATTTATTGGAACTCGTGATTTTTAATTTGAGTTCCCTTACGATTCCCTTCATTGTTATTTTCAAAGTTAATTAAAGTTATTTGTGGTCTTTCGGTGGGCACTCTGCTACTATTGATAACAGAGTTGGTCAGGCAATCGCTCTTTGTGAATAACAAAGGGAGGAAAGTCCGGGCTCCATAGGGCAAGGTGCCAGGTAACGCCTGGGAGGCGCAAGCCTACGGAAAGTGCCACAGAAAATATACCGCCAGTAGCTTTTTTTGGCTTGCCATTGAAATCTGCCGGTAAGGGTGAAATGGTGCGGTAAGAGCGCACCGCGAGTCCGGCAACGGACCGGCACGGCAAACCCCACCGGGA
>DEHS01000037.1 GCA_002352055.1 Legionellaceae bacterium UBA2794 | reverse complement strand
TTTATTCGCGGTATCCAGAAATCCATCGATTTTTGTCCTATATACTTAGTCATGGTTACAAAATCTAGCGCTCATTTCGTCAGAGATTCCTGTATCCCTCGGTCAAGCCGAGGGACGCTGGGATGATTGTTTGATTGTGACATTCAGTTTAGACTACTGGATACCGCGAATAAATCGCGGTATGTAGGGAGTGGGGGTACTGCTTTTATTACACTGAATATATTCTGGTTAATTGATTGTACCCTGGTTAATTACATTCAAATATACCCTGGTTAATTACATTCAAAAATTACCCTCTCTTGATAACACTACGCTCCAGTGAAAAAGCCAGGAAGTCTTTATAAAGGCTGCTGCCAATAAAACATTCTATAGAAAAACTTATATCGGTTCCAAAAGATGCCGTGACGCGATTTGCCATGGCACAAAGATAATCTTTGTTGGTAGTAATTAAGTTTAATATCAAGGCCATAGCCTCAGCAATTGTTTCGGTGTCAGGATAAACTGCATTTTGCGACTGGAGGACCGTATTAATCAGCTCGACATCAAATGCATCCAATACATCGAAATTTTTTCGAATATTCTTCGCATTAAAAAAACCACCAATAAAATCTTTAATAGGCATTTTATTGCGAGTTGTCAAATACGGCAGCGGAGCTAGATGCAAATCGGTTACCACATTACTCTCTTCAAGAGCATTCAACTTTTCATTACTAATCAATTGCAAACATTTATCAAAAAAATTATTCCAATTCTCAAATACGTTTAATAAAACACAGTCAGCCAACTTTCTTTGAAGCTTAAAACACTGATGTGTTAAAAGATTAAGTAATTCTTTTTGTTCTCTTCTTTTAGTCTTATTGGCATTGCGAATGGAATAAGACTCAGGCACGGAAAAATCAGTGGTCATTTTACCCTTAGCTTGCAGTGTTAATACCTGGTTGCCAGGGAGGGAACGCAGTATCTCGCCATAGTTTTCTGTTTCTCTAGCTAACCATAGAACGGGTTTAGCGATGATCATTAAAATAAATAGCAAAGGCACCATCAAGGCATTGCTTACTACAATATTTAGCAAGACACTAGGTCTACTAATTTTTAGAGCATTGGGAGTATCGTCTATCGCGGGTTTTAACAATACTGACTGAGCTATATTTTGTAACTTTATAGTCCTAAGGACGGTACGTTTTTGAAAAAAATCCGTATAGGATGTCGCAAAACGATCGACAACCAGATTGATTGGTTCACCCCTTTCATGCAGCATGCGAGCAGCCATAATCATAGGTGCCGCCCCTCCACAATAACCATATAAACCTACACAATAGTTCTGCTTTTTATAATAATCCACGAATGACACTATATCCTGCGCCCACTCCATGGTGTTTAATGAATACTGATTCGATCGTAACGCCTGATTTCGATATTTAATAAAAACAACATCGTTATCAAAAAGGGTATGATAATTTTGGGTATTATAAAACACATAAAAGTCTTCAGGCAAAGACGCAGCTATTAACACCAAAATAATAGTTTTTGTGGGATTTCTTCCTTTTTGTACGCACAACCCATCCAAAATGTGTCCTTGCGAACTTTTAATAAATACTTGTTGATAGTGCCACATGTTATAAATTATTTGGGGGAATATCCTGGGTATTTTAAAACTACTGCTGATGCATTTATTAATAAAAACCTTTACTCTGTCCAAGAATGAAATTGTATCCTGCACATCTGGCAAAACCAGACGAGTTGTTTTAATCAGCATTGGCTTTAAAGAGGGTAATTTCAATTCTTCAAGAATCGTACCCTTTATTTTTGATAATTGATCCTGGGATGGTTTATGAGAGGTACCCAAATTGTTAATGACATTTTTCCAATGTTTCATTAACCGTTTAGGATTTTCCAGCAGTAACCGATAATTTTGGTTAAAATGGAGCAACAATTTTCCCTGGGCCTTGATAATAATTATCGAATTCAACGGATTATCATTTTTCAGAAGAGCTGCAAATTTTTCCATACATAAAAAGCAATTATACAAAGCTTTTAATTCGTTAGACTCTCTGAGTTTTTCCTCTTTCGAAATGTTGAGACTCGATCCTAAAATAAAAGCCAATGCGTATTTATAAATTTTGACGGGATCGCTATCCATACAGCTGTTTAGCTGATTAATAAGCGTATTTCTTCTTGTGATAGAAGTAATTGAAGTAATCAGGTTAAGTTTATTAGCGAGTAACATACTGGAGAGCGTTCAAAAAAAATTTAGCCATTATTGAATAGTTAACAATAAAAAACAAATTTAGTCAGAAGGGAGAGTTATAAATTGATAATAAAAAGACTATGGAAGTATTGTTAAAACAATAGCTCCATAATTATATCCTGCACCAAAAGCAGTAAAAATAACCGTTTTACCAATAAGCTGCTCTTTATAAAGATCAAAAGTGAAAGGGATGCTAGCATTTGAAATGTTGCCCAGATGAGTTATAGACAATAAGACTTTTTCCTCAGGGGCCCCTAATTGTTCTCTTACCTGGTCAATAATACGGGCATTAGCCTGATGTGAAATAATATAATCGATATCTTCTATGGTCATTTTTGCCAAGTTAAGTGCCTCTGAAATGGAAAAGGATAGTTTATTTACTGCGTTCTTGTAGACTTTTTTTCCATCCATCTTGACCATTTCTCGCTTATTTTCCGTACTTACGGGTATTAATAAATCAGAGACTCCTGTTGAATCACTGCCCAAATAAATGGCATGAACATTATCATTGGGGTCATATTCAACAAACCAGGCTGCTCCTGCGTCGCCAAACAATGAGGCTGTATTTTTATCTTCCTGGTCAATGATAGTGCTCATTTTTTCACTGGCAGTAATGATTCCGGCAGTATATAACCCTGAATTGAGCAAGGAATAGGCTGTAACAAATAAATGTAGAAATCCTGAACATCCGGCCATAAGATCAAAACATAACGGATTGACCAGACCTAATTGCTCAGCAATCCGATTTGCATTTGATGGCAATAGCGAATCAGGGCTGGCAGTTGCATTAATTAAGAATTGTGCTTTAGGTGCATTAGTTAAGTTTTTCGCCGCATTATAAGCAAGGTCAGATGAGGTAACCGAAGCAACTGCATAATGTCTTGTTTTAATACCGGTTCTGGCTTCTATCCAACCCACCGGCAATTCAAACTTCTCTTCGTAATAAACATTATCTCTGCTTTCAATGGGCAGGAAGCGTTTCGTTTCGGTAATCCTGATACCCATCAGTACTCCTCAAATAAATAAACCCAGTTACTAATTCAGATGTAAGGCTTATGAAAAACTCTCCATACTCTGTTTTGGCCTTTTTTATTCAAACCCTATCCTCTGTTAAGACACAATAGGCATATAGGCCATATAGTAATTTGTTAACATATACAAAAAAATATAGACCAAAATCAGTCTGATGGCAAAAAACCACCCACTTTACCTTAGATAAAACGAGTGGTTTAAATAAAAACAGGTTACGATTTATATATTAAAAGGATCATAACGGAATGAATTATTGAGTTCACTATTAACATTTTGATTATCATTAGATGGAGAAAACACTGATGAATTAGCCTGCAATTCGGGAATTATAGGAAGATCTTGTAACTCTAGGTCTGATAGTATAGGGATATCCATTTCAACTTCCCATTCTTTTAATTCATCTAATGCCTTTAATTCTAATGCCTTTAATTCATCTAATGCATTTTTTGCAAGTTTATAAAATTCTTTTGACGGAATTGCATCATTAGGGTCAGTATTTATTAAAGTTGTTGCCAATATCCCTGTAACCTTCTCATTACCTTTAAATGAATTGATATGAAAAGTAGAGTCGTCAACCATCACTCCATATGCATCTGCAAATTTCGGATTTGCCTTTTTAAAATAATTAAATCGCATACTTTTTGGAAATGTATAAATATTCGATGTGCTAATACTAAAAAAATTGGTTTGGGAATTCATGCGATAATGATCTAGGGTGGTATGAGGAGCAAGGAAAGGACAAAGACTGATTTTTTCGGCAACAGCATCCAGTTTCAAATTCTGAATCAAAAGATTTTTTATACTATCTTCATCCCAAAAACCTGCGGTCAAAATAATAATACCCTCATGCTCGGTGCAAGCGTATTCAATAAGTGATTTTATTTCTTCAAGATTAATAATATATATATCTTCAGGTTCTGTTTGAATCAAATGTGCGCCCTTGGGTACGCACGTTAACTGATGCATTTCATCAATTTGGTTCTTTTGTGAATCCGTCGTAAAAACAGTAAGATCAAGATCTAAAATCAGATAAGACATAATACAAACCTTTAAAATTTGAGACATATAGTATATTTAATAATCAACTTATAGTCAATCCTTAACTCATATAAAATATGGTGAGGTAAAGTGTTCTTACATGAAATACAATTATATTATTAAAATAAGGAGATGGTATGAAAACTGCCCTGATAACAGGTGCTAATAAAGGATTAGGACTTGAATTCGTCCGTCAGCTTAAAGCAGAGGGTTATTTTATAATGGGATGCTGTAGAAATCCTGCTCAGGCAAGTGAATTAAATAAGATAGCAGATGAAGTGGTTAAGTTAGATGTAACCAAAGATGACGATATAATTTCCTTACAAAAAATCCTAAATAATCGCCCCATTGACCTGCTGATTAACAATGCCGGAATAAGTGGGGAGAAAGGAGTAACTGTAGGCAAAGTAAATCGGGAAAATTTTCTTGAGGTTCTTAATGTGAACTGCGTCAGTGTCGTAAAATTATCTGATGCATTATTATCTAATGTCAAAGCCAGTACAGAAAAGACTATTTTGGTTATCAGTTCAAAAATGGGCAGTATTTCCGATAATACATCGGGTCGCTCCTTTGCTTATCGCGCCAGTAAATCTGCTCTAAATAGCGCCATGCGCAGTTTTGCAGTTGATGTTAAAGAGCTGGGAGTGCATGTCATGCTCATCCATCCAGGATGGGTAAAAACTGATATGGGAGGACCAGATGCATTGATCGAAGCACCGACAAGTGTTTCAGGCATACTCAATGTGAGAAAGAACGGTAAGAATCAAAACGCGGAACAATTAGTGCAATTTGATGGACAAATTATAGAGTGGTAACACAGAACAGGCAAAGGGTCTGTCATGAGACCCTAATACCATTTAATTAAAGGGATAATATTTGAATAATCATCTGTCCATAAAATTTGCTGGCTGTCTGTGTAAAAACGCCAGCCTGATTTTTTCGGCAAGTCCGAAGCCAGCTGCTCATTAGCAGTGAGCATCATCCACTCCGAATCAAATTGCCCCTCCTTCAAATCGCCCTTATGAGTAGTATGGAAAACCATTAAATCCAATCTGCGACCTGCAGCATTAACAACCGGAAGTAAACTCAAGTGACGGTTACTTAAATTAACCAGAATGACCCCATGTTCACTTAGCTTCCTTTTATACAGATTAAAAGCGTCCAGAGTCATTAAGTGTGTAGGAATCGCATCAGAATTAAAAGCATCAAGAATAATTAATTGCTGTGATGCATCGGGCAATTCTGCCAAGGCTAATCGACCATCGTTTTGGATAATGGTAATTTGGGGCAGACATTCACTTAAGTAACGGAATAAACGTGGATTTTTAGCAAGACCAATCATTTGCGGATCAATTTCAATCACTGTAACAGAATCTTCCGTGCGAAATTGACATAATAAGGTCCCAGCACCCAATCCCATAAGGGTTACTGAAAGACTTGGATTTGCCTGCTGCATTGATTCAATTATTGGTTTTACTGCCCCATAATACCCGCGCAAACCACTAAGGGGTTTACTTTCCCCCATATTTTGTATTCCATGAACTGTAGACTGACTGATCAGAACATGAGTATTCTCTTTATCAACAACCTGTTTTACTCCATAAAAATTACGCTGTTGTAACAGGATATGATTGACTTCACCCAACGGGGAGAATAAAAAAATAAATAAAATAAGCAGGGAAAGGAATAAACTGAATTTATTATTCTGCCAGACGACCATTATGATCAATGCAATAATGGCACATACGTGAAATGTGGGAAAACCTCGTGGCCAGTGTATTTCAGGTAATACGTAATGAGCTAACATTAACGCAAGCATAATAATGGGCATCCACCAGTCTTTGGTGTATTTTTTTAGCGGCAGTATTAAAATACTAAGCAGGATTGCTAGTGGATACTCGTAGACCTGATTAAACCAATGGGGTGCAATGATGCCATTAAAAACACCAGCCAAAACTCCTCCAATGGATAAACAAAAATAAAACAAGGCGAGTAATTGGGGTTTGGGCCGACTTGCGAACAGTTTCCCATGGCACAGCAGAGCGATGATAAAAAAACTGCTCAAATTAAAGAGAATCATTTGCCATGCACGAACCTGATTCACCCCAAGGATAAATCCAAGAATAGTGAAAATCAGGAAAAACAGAGCATTTCTGCTAATCCATGTTGCTGAGATAAGCGGTTTCGAAGTGAACGTGAGAATAAAGGACAGGAGATAGAGTGCAAGAGGTAAAACCCAGAATAAGGGTGTTGCCGCAACATCCGTGGTGATATAAAGCGTTACCCCCAACATCAGACTGCAAGGTACGAAACTTAAAAATATCCAATAAAAAATGTCATACCAGGGCCATTTTTTAATCGCTTCGCTCTTGATGCGCACGGTTTTATAATTGATGGCTATTAAGATCAAAAGAACTAATATCACATAACTACAATACAAATAGGTCCAGATATCGAATTGTTTCGTTAAACCAATATAACGTTCAATTACCCAGGGATAGGCAAGTAACGATATTAAACTTCCCGCATTGCTTGCGGCATACAAAAAATAAGGATCGGAAGCCCCTTTACCCGACGACTGGGAATAAGCAAATTGCAGTAATGGCGCTGAGGCGCCAATAATTAACAGGGGTAATCCTAACTGGACTAATAATGCATAAAGAATGGACCATTCCGGCGAACCCGTTAAAGACTTTGGATTCAACAATATAGGTAGCGCGAAAAGACTAAGAAGAATTAAAAAACCATGAATAGCGCGCCATATAACGGGTTTCTGAACAAAACTTAAAAGCCAGACATAACCATAGGAAATCAAAAGAACCAATTGAAAAAACAACATACAAATAATCCAAACTGCTGGAGTCCCACCATATACAGGAAGGAGCGCTTTAGCGGCCATGGGTTGTATGCTAAACAGAAGCAATGCACTTAAAAACAAACCAAAAGAAAATACAAAACGCAACACCATCTATCCTTGATTAAAATTAGAGGATTAAAACTAGGGCTTTTCAAATAATGCAGGCACCACTTTAAAACATATATCCAGTTCGGGCAAGCATGACCCTGAAAACACTTTAATTGTAACTATTTTAACCAAAAAATCGTCTATAATATAGTTAAAAGCAGCCCTATTGACCTAATCGGATGAACTCTATGACTAAGCATACTGAAGAACCCGTTAAAACATTAAAAAAGAATATTCAACTTGATGATTTGGAGAAAGTTTCTGGCGGATCGGACGTAAGGCAACGAGGTAGAGAGCCTTCCACCAACAGGATAGTGCCTCGTGGACGTTTTGTTCCCCGGAGATGAGTATCACGCTGTTTTCCTGTAAGCCCTGTGGGTATCAGATCCATGGGTTTTGGAACATTTATTAATGGTTACTTTATAGGATTTTTGTATGAAAAAACAACAGAAACAGACTGGAAAATCCAGGAACAAAAATATCAATCTGAATGAGCTGGAAAAAGTATCGGGTGGAACCACGACTACAGCACGGTTTGTACGGCCTACGCCAATGACAACCCCTCCTGGCAGGCGTTAAGTTCTGTAACTTGATTATGGCGACCTGATGAATCACTGTCGCCATAACTGATTATTAGTTACTTGGCTATATCAGCTGATGCAGCAAGCATCCAATGTGCTTTTTCATGAGCAGCAATTCGATCACTTAACAAAGTAATTGAGCCTTCATCATTAATTTCCTGGGCAATTTTAATTGCTGCATTTAAATCTTTTACTAATAAAGCATTATCTTGCGCAAGCTCTGTTACCATTTGATTAGCATTTAAACTCGAATCTCCATCTTTAATTCGTTTTAATTGATTAAACTGATCAAAGGTAGCTGGTGCTTTATGCCCCATCATTAAAATACGCTCAGCAATTAAATCAACTGCCTCTGCTAATTCCTTATATTGCATTTCAAATAATTCATGCAAGCTCTTAAACTGCGGCCCCCGCACGTGCCAATGATAGTTTTGGGTTTTTAAATAAAGCGCGTAGGTATCAGCTAAGGTCACTTCAAGCTTTTTTATTATTTGGTCCATTTTATTTTCCCTATATGAATGTTGCTATTAAGCATAGCTGAAAAATAATATTTTTATTTAAAATATGCAAAAAAAACCCGCCCTAAGGCGGGTTTACAGTAGCATAAAGGGACGACTTACATCATGCCGCCCATACCGCCCATGC
>DEHS01000085.1 GCA_002352055.1 Legionellaceae bacterium UBA2794 | reverse complement strand
TCCGTTTTTTGTCCAGCACAAAGTAAGCTGCGTTACTAAAAGCCAATTTCTGTGGAACTGATATAGTCCTATGTTTATGTCATCTTGGTGCAGGAGGAGTGCATCATCCAGGTTTAATTTTGGAATATATTTCAAGAGAATCTTTCGGCGTGTCCAGAGTGTAAGATTGGAATAAAAGCATCATCTATATTTTTCTTTTTAGGCTAAGTTAATAAAAAAATCTAAGCTTATGCGGTGATATGGCTCGCACTATTGACAAGCCGGTTCCACATTTAACTGAATAACCAAATTGCCATTAAGGATCGATTGTTGTTATTTTTTAGCAGATGACATGTCATTCAAATAGATTCGTTTAACGATGACACTTGTAAAGGCAAGAAGCGGAGTGGCTAATGCTAAACCCAAGAGGCCTGCTAACAAGAACATCAACAGTTGCATAAAAACAATTAAAGCTGGAGGCATTGATATTGATTTTTTTTGAATTATGGGTGTAAGAAAATAGCTCTCAACGGTTTGGATAGCTAAATATAAGAAAATAATGTACACCGCAAATATAGGACTCTTAATTAGAGCTAATAATATAGCAGGAATAGCTGAAATAATAGGACCAATATTAGGAATAAATGAAAGAAGAGCGGCAAAAAGTGCAAGTGTAAACGCAAGAGGCATTTCCATGAACCAGAGCCCGACCCATGTCAGTAAGCCAATGATGAGCATGGACAGAGCTTTGCCAGCTAACCAGTAATGTAATGTCAGTGTGGTGTCATTCAAAATTTGTTTTACTATTTTTTGCATATGCTTGGGAAATAAATTTACAAGCCCATCTACGTAAATCTTTGGTTGATATGCTAAAGAGATTCCAAAAAATAAGATAATAAAAGTGTTTCCTATATATCCAAATGTGCTGTTAAAAATACTTCCTAATTTAGAAGGAATATTTTGCATATTGATTAGTGCATTGGATACCTTTATTCCTTGCGAAGTATTAGTATGAGGAGCTACATTAATAAATGATAAAACGTCATTACTTAATTTTTCCCACGCGGTGGGTAACTCAGTATAGATTTGTGACTACAATAGTACGCGTATTCAATTTGTAAAAGATAAAGTAATAAGGCTGCGATTGTGGGATATTCCCGGGAAAGCTCCGGACATTTGTATAATGATGCTTACCTATTTTGCACAGGTATTATCGTAGTCCTAGACCTTAGTCGCAAAGAAAGTCTAATGGTTGCCCATGAGATGGTTAATAAAGCAAAGCAGTTTTATAAATCGCCTTTAATCGTATCAGTCGGCAATCAACAAGATTTAAAGCATTTACGCGAAGTGAGTGATGATGCTTTCAATGCGTTGCTAAAGAACACGATATTCGTGGTTTCATGGTAAGCACGAGAGATAATATGAAATTAGAATTTTTATCAGATCAGCTTGTCTGCGATTTAATGGCGAAATTTGAGTTGCCTGCACCAAAAGAAGAGCTGAGTAAGAGCAAAAATCCCTAATCAACTATATCGAGCAACAGATGGACCGGTTACCTAGAAGAGAACATAAGTTCAAAGATTTGCAGCTCTTTTAGAAGAAGTGCGTTCGAAGCCAAATGAATTACCATCGCATCATACGCAAGCCCTAAGCATTGCTAGTCAACATGGAGATGGCTGAATATTGGGGTTTTTTAAGAGCGTTTGGCTTAGAAATACTCAAAGTATCAAAGAGTATTACGAAATTTTTGGGAATGAATCTCAAAAAATCAAGAATAGCATTTGAAAATAGCCCCTTATTTGAATGCCCCATATTCCTAAGTTTCCAGTAACCCGCTGCCTCTTGTGATAAACGGACGTGCCTCTTCTTTATTGCATATGAGAGATAAGCATAAAAAAAAGAAGCTGGTCCTATTGCACGCTCTACAAAGGAACTAGCCATTTTTCTTGTGTAAAGCTCCTTCATGTTTTTCAACCGGCCGCCCCATTTATTTTATTATATATTTGTAAAGTATAGTAAATTTTGCTATAGTAAAAATTGCTGTAGAAGGCGTTTTTGATGAAAATAATAAAAATTAAACATTTCGACAAATGGGCTATAAAAAATCGAGCTAAAGATGAATCTCTTAACATCGCTGCTAAAGAAATTGCTATTGAAATTTATAAAGCTAATTATGGTGGTGGTGTAATTAAAAAGCGTGTTACCAACAAAGGAAGTGGAAAAAATGGTAGTACCAGAACTATCGTTGCTTTCAAAAAAGGTAAACATTGTTTTTTTGTTTTTGGTTTTAAGAAGAATGCCAAAAGTAATATTTCTTCTAATGAAGAAAAAGTTTTTAAAATTGTTGCTAAATTTTTGTTAGCTTATTCTGATTTAGAAATTGATAAGTTGATAGAAGAGGTGGTGCATTAGTGGGGGTTGAAAATGAGTAAAATTATTGATGCTATGTTACAAACTGCCAGAGATCTTCGATTAGATGCAATTACTATTAAAGAAATAGAAATGCTTAACTTAAGTGAAGTTAAAGAACTTGAGGCACAAGAAATAAAGAAAATGCGAATTAAAGAAAAAGTTAGCCAAGCTGTAATGGCTAAAATATTGAATGTTACTCCATCTACCTATCAAAAGTGGGAAAGAGGGGAGGTGCACCCCAAAGGAGCCAATCTTAAACTACTGCGTTTAGCTCATGATCATGGAATTCAATATATTTTATCTTAGATGGGGGTTGAGTTGTTATTGACTCGAACGACCTGTTAAGTCTGATTAATAGTATTTCAAGTAGTTTAGCGAGGCCTAGACTAAACCCTAATGTACAACAAAAAAAGGTATAGCTGATGGACAGAACTTATAATGATCCATTACACGGTATTACCCTCGAGGTTATCTTAAATAGTTTGTTGACTTGTTATGGCTGGAAAGGCTTGGCGCAAAGAGTCAAGATTAACTGTTTTTCTTCCAACCCCAGCATCAAATCAAGCCTTAAATTCTTGCGCAAAACACCATGGGCAAGGACTGAAATTGAAACACTTTATCTTGCTTTCTTAAAAGGTAAAGGTTGTGAAAACTCATAATGACTGGAGTATTAAATAATATGAAAGATGTTTTCATTAATAAAGATCATGTTGAACTCTTTAAAATTCTTAAATTTGAAGGTATCGCCTCGAGTGGAGCAGAAGCTAAGGAAATGATAGCTGTGGGCACAGTATTGGTAAACGGCGTAATAGAAAAAAAGAAAAGAAAAAAGATGGTTTCAGGAGATACGATTGAATTGAAAGGTGAGATCTTTCGGCTAAAGTTGAGTGCCAATTAACATTTTTATACACTTGGATAATCGACCTAAGTGGATTTCCGTTCACAACGTTTATAACGTTGAATATTGCAATATAGTTGGTTAATCATGAATTTTAGAATCACCATAAACACTCGTTAATCATTGGTTACAGAGCAGATTGGTAAGGGTTATAGGCTTGCTCTGGGAATTTCGTACCTTCCTGAAAGGAACCAAGATAGCGATTTAGCAATCATAATAAAACGCATTTTGATGAAGAGCGTTCCCGACCAGGCGCACCACGTATCTCCAAACGATTATATCAATCTGGCAAGGTTATCTATTCATATATTTTCCATCTAAGTTTGATTTTCAGGTAAAATTTAGCTTCAATATAAGATGATATGATCATATATTTATCAAAAAGAAGATAGTTCGCTTTTACCCTAGATATGTAATTAACCCCCAACATATTTACTAGATTATAACTTCAAAGTAATCTGAAATTGACATATATCAATTATTGATATATTCTTTGGCTATGAACTGGACAATAAAAATAACAAACAAAGCTGCTAAGTAAGTAGAGAAGCTTCCAAAATCTGCTAAAGCTACTTTATTTCTTTTGCTTCGCGATATAGAACGAAATGGCCTAAGCACCAATGGTGGTTGGAAAAACTATGGGAAATTAAAGGGAATGATAGGAGATAAACGCCACTGTCATTTAATGAAAGGAAAGCCTACCTATGTATGCTGCTGGGAGGTTGTCGATAAACAAATAAAACTTATTGAGGTGTATTATGTCGGAACACATGAAAAAGCCCCATACTGAAAATATTGCTATGATTACTTGGCATGGAGCACATTATGCGTTACCAGTAGGGGTTATTGAAAAATATAGGATTAAAGAGGAAAACAAAACTCATTTATCTATTGATGAAGTTTTTAGTAACCTTATTAATGAACATGAGGAGCCTGGTCTTTTATTAAAAGGTTTACGTCATAGAGAAGGTTTAAGCCAAATTGAATTAGCAAAAATTTTAAAGCTCTCTCAAACTAATTTATCTGCAATGGAGAATGGCAGGCGTGCCATAGGTAAAGAACTGGCAAAACGGATCGCTGAAAAATTTGAAGTTGATTACAGGACTTTTTTATAATTCCCAAGAGGTGAAAATGGGAGATCAAAAATTTAAAAAAAGAGGTGAGTGTTTATGCGGTTCCTGCCGCTATATCATTATGGGTGAAAAGCCAAAAGCGATGTATTTATGTCATTGCAGCCGATGTAGAAAAGAGACTGGTACAATTCATGGCGCCAATGCTTTTTTTAATAATGCTCAATTATTATGGGAAAAAGGCCAGGAGAATATTACCTATTTCAAGTTGGAAGGGACAAGGAAGCAACGTGCATTCTGTAATACCTGTGGTAGCCCACTTCCTAGACTGGAGGATGACTCTAATGTGGTTTTACCAGTAGGAACTGTAGATGATGATACATTTCTAGAGCCAACAGCTCATATTTATTATGCCAGTCGCTCATCTTGGGAAGATAAAGTTACAGATTTGAAACGATTTGATGAGCTACCGAAGGTGGATTGAAGATTGGATAAAAGCTAGCCTTTATCTTTTTTGTGAGGTTATGCAAGAGCCCTAATGCATACAAACGAACCCGTAACTCGAATATAGAACTCGGGCCGTAATTTTGGAAAAAGGGGGCATATACAATTTTTACGCTAACGTGGATTTGAAATTAATTGGGTCTTCTTATTCTGAATTTGACATGTGCTCGTCGAGTTTTAATTGGTCATCTAATAGCTGGGGTGCATCGTAAATAGCGCGTTTATGGAGATTCTAAAATTTATAAGTAATTGACTTTAACATCTACACCTTATAGCTGATTATTCCTTTTTGGTCTCATTAAATAAAATAGTCTAATCAAGAGTAATACAAAATCAAAATAATAAATAATTGAGAAATATGACTAAATTGATTTGCTATTGCGCAGGTCAACACAGATGAATAAGGATTAAGGGGCGAATTCATTGATATGCAGGCTGATCACCACCTGAAAAATGCAATTGAGCATAAGTAAATAGATCTTTCAAGGCTCTGTTACAACAAGTTTTTAAATTAAATTTTTTTGCGACGTAGCCTCAAAAACTCTAGTTTTTTTGGAGCAGTATTCTCAATTTCACTCTCAGGGGCGAATTATCACGGGAAAAAAATGAAAAATCATTACTGGTTTTTTAGAAGTATTTACATTATTTTGGGCTTGGGATGCAATGGAACAGCCAATACCCAATTTAACTGAATCTGAAAATGGAGTCATTACAGTAGTGTTAAAATAGAAGATGTTGAAAAAAGTGGCTGTACCTATGGTGTTGTGACGTGCTCAGGTCCAAAGCCAGAACTTTTACACGACGACAGTAAACTCAAGGTATAAAAAGCACTCATTATCCATTTTTAGCGACTATAACCGATAAATGGTTGTCTTAGGAACATTAAATATTTTGCAAAAATGATTTAAAAACGCTATGCACTTATTAGTTGAATCCACGTCTCACTCATTGCACTAAGTCTGATTATCAAAATAATCAGACTTAAGGGGTTAAGTGTAGCTTAATTCAAGCCCACTCTTATTCACCTCATCATTAATAATAATTTTTACAGAGGTTTCTTACTTATCTTGCACATGCCAAACTTCAGCTAACTTCTTTCAATCAAAGCGTCATATAATGCAAATCCGATTTCTAACATGAAAGATAAGTCATGTTAACATTTTGAGTTTTCTTGACATGAGGCATTTATCTGAAACAATATAGCTTTAAAATTAATCAATAAAAGTAGCTGGTGTAAAAGGGAATTATTTATATAATACTCCGTATTAATCCCCCTTCTGCACGAATAGCTGCACCGTTGATTGCTGAAGCTAAAGGGCTGCACAAAAAAGTTGTAAGATCTGCAATTTCTTTAGGTTCTATTAACCGCTCAAGCAGAGAACTGGGGCGATTCTCCCGCATAAATCGTTTTTCTGCTTCGTAGAATGATAGATCAGGAAAAAGGTCATTCACAAATTTTTCTACGCCGGGAGTCTTTGTTGAACCAGGTAAAATTGTATTTACGGTAACCGATGTTCCTTTAGTTAACTCTGCCAAGCTACGAGAGATGGAGAGTTGCATTGTTTTAGTAGCGCTGTAATGAGCCATTTCTGGTGCAGGAGAAATCGCTGATTCGCTGGATATAAAAAGTATTCGCCCGGCATTTTTTTCCAACATTTTTTTCAAGTAATGACGGCTTAAGCGAACCCCGCTCATAACATTAATCTCAAAAACATTTAACCAATCTTCATCGCTTTCATCAAAAAAACCCACAGCTTCATAAATGCCAAGATTATTAACTAATATATCAATTTCTGGATAAGCAGCAATAGTTAACTGTGCACCTTCTAGCGTAGCGTTATCAGTAACTAACGGCTCAAATGTTCCATTTGGAACAGCAGCTTTCAATTGAGATATAGTTGAGTTCACATTGAACTCAGATCGACCATTAATTATCACAATTGCATTTTCTTGTGCCAGGGATTGAGCAATTGCTAAACCGATACCTCCAGTTGAGGCCGTTACTAGTGCTATTTTATTATCAAGTTGCAAATTCATTATGTTTATATCCTTATAAATTGAATTAATCTTCTCTTAAATTCCGATTAATAAAACATTTTAACTATGGCGCAATAATTATAAATCACCATTTCCATAATTTTTATGATAATCGTGCTTAAGATCTTATAAAACTAGGGTTGTCATACCCAAAGCCGGAGCGACTTTGCTCAATCATAACCTCATACAAGTGAATACAATAATGTGGCTCAGGTTTTTTATACCCCCTTTTACATGATAAATGTAACATGGCAATTTTTCATCGAGGCTCATCGATGAAAACTCTATCACTTGTTGCACATGCTTCTTAAAAGATTTTTTATGTGTTGCTACACTCCACTGTGCTTCAAAACCATTAAAATCCTTTGGTGATTTGGGAACACTTTTCTGGATTCTGTATATACATTTTGATTTTTACAAGTTTCTCGATGCCGGAATTAATTTCACCATCAAAATTAAGTACTGTTTTAAAATTCTTTTTTGTTCTGGGTTAGTGCGTAATTCTTCTGTAATTGAAGATAATAAATCAAGCCATTTCTTTATATCCTGTGCATTAATGTGGGATATGATATAAATGAACCAAGTCATAAAGTGATAGTCGAAAATAATATCACTTACGACGGAAAAATTTTTTAAAAGAAGATTAGAGATCTCGGTTACCTGTTCGGGATGATTATCACCACGAGCCATGATATTTATAAAACTTGTATTTGGAAGTCGATATTGGTCACCCACTTTACGAGTAATATTGTTCAATGTTTGCAGTTGATTCAATTTATTCTCTACTGACTCATAATCCGTTAGAGCCAGTATTAAATCAATATATCAAACAAGGTTGAGGTAGACCCTGTTCCGGCCATTCTATTTTGATGAGGCTGTAGTTGCTTAAGGATGCTAAATCATTTAAATTAACCCAGCATACTCCAGGATAATTTTTTTGGTCATCCAGAATGATATAGAGACTTTTGTAGTAGTTTGTGGAGGTATCGATCATGTATTGGTTCGTTTCTCCAGGTGAATAACGAGTAAATCCATTTAAGGAGTTATCCCAGCTATGGCTATCTACTTTTAATTCATCGATTAAGCCACTACCTTGAAACCCATATAGTGGATAACAAGCCCCCTTCCCATTATCCTCAGCACATGCAGTAATGATTACTTTGTGAAGGTTCTTTAAACTGTACACTATCCCTTCTTTATCTGCTCCAATGTGATTGGTAAAGGTCGGAAATACAATAGAGGAAGCGAAAGTTTTTCCTGTTTCTAAATTATCAAATATATTTGTTGCGTTATCTGCAGAAAACAAACCCCAGTGAGATTCAATTCCCTGGCCTGGTAATTTATCATTCAAAGCAAAATAATAGGAACTTTGTACAAGATAGTCTTCATTAGGTTTAGGCTTTTCTCCTTTAGAAGCATGACCATATAACCAATAATAAAAATAATCATATTCGCTTTTTATGGAGGCATTATCTCCATCACTTGGCCATCCTTCTTCAGTTTCAATAATCGGTTTTTTGCCCCAGTTTTTTAATTTTTTAAGATCGATCCACGTCTTGGCAAATGCAGCTTTTGCTTGTTCTCCATAAGGCACCTTAGACCAAAAAGGATAAATATTTATTCCTATGAAATCTGCAGCATTTAACACATTTTGATAGTCTTTTCCTTTATACATATCAATTACATCAGGCACCGTTTGCGCTGTACCGATGCTTACGTTATTGATATTTCTGCTATGCAGAAAATTTTTCATTTGATTGATGTCATTAACCAGGCGGATAGGCATGCCATTAGTGGTTAGATTCTCATTACCGATAATAACTTTATCAATAAGAGGAATATTATTACCATTATATTGTTCAAGAGCTTGCTTCACTCCATCTATTTGAGCCTGGGTCCAACTTTGACATTCTTTTTCTGTGCTACAAGCGTCAATCCTTTGCCTAAATTCATAGACACCTAAAGCTAGGGTCAGTGCGTCATCCGGGTTTGCTTGATTCCATTGATTAACAACATCAGCCATATTTACAGTTGCAGTATTATTTAACGAACTGTATACAGTAAAAAATGTTTTAAGATGAGTTATTTTAAAATTTTTTTCATGTTCTAAATTTTTTAATTTATCCAAATCATTTAATATTGCTTGCTCCATAAGCTGCTTATTATCTGTACCTACACCATGGGCAAATATGACAGAGTGAACTGGATCATAATTAATACCTCTAATCATAGATCCTGCATGTGATATAAAAGGGAAGATTAGTGTCAATGCCAAAAATAGTGATTTCATCAGTACTCCATAAAATAAATATGGGTAAAATCATATCATTTAAATCTTAAGGTTTTATTAGGATATGTATGCCCTCTCAGCAACCACTTTGTGTTGAACAATTTTTAAAAGACAGTCTTTTCTGGGTTAATCAGAATCCTATTTGAAAATTTTGAAAACAATTTTATTCTTATTTACGGTTCAGATAAGAGCAACCATCTAAGTTGCAGAAAAACATCGGGAATTCTTTTTTAAATAATTTATAAAACATCTAAAAACTGCAAATCAAGACTGATTCCAAAAATTTGTGAACTAGTTAGAATATAAAACCTATACTTTATAAATACTTGAAACATTGGGTTAAATTATAGAATCGGGGCAAATACGAACTGACACCGTATGAATCTGCTGATTTAACCTATGCTGCTTTAAAATTTATCATCTCATCTAATGTATAATTTGCATCATTTGAACTAAATAAATTACTGAAATCATAAGTCCCATGCAGGTTTACGTGTTGCCAGGTAAGGATTGATGCACTAGTGATGCTTTCAAGTAGCTGCGCCCTCTCATCTATATCTGATCGCATAAATATTTTGGTTAATTCAATGTGGTTCTATAGAATAATAATGTTCTGTATAATTGTTTTACACATCACCGCTCTGGTTTCTTTCCCTTGAAGATGCTAAAAACAAAATTGTAGAATGGTGGCAAAAGTATAATAATTTCCGACCTCATTCGTCATTGAACAATTTGACGCCAAATCAGTTCAAACAAAAGAGGTCAAGCGCCAGTTTTTCTAATTAATGCTGGATCTATTGGGGAGAGGAACAATGCATATTAGCAATATTCTGACATTTTTTGAAAACACCATTAAAGACTTTGTTGATAGTTTACACAGGGTTCAATCTCCTGTTTACAGTGAGATGATGACCCTCTTTAACCGCGGTATTTACGATAAATGTAAGGTTTTACAGCATTTAGTGAGGCAGCATCTTCATTTAATAAAAAAAGATAAGCGGTCACGAGTAAATTTTTTTTCACTATATCATGTAGAAAAATCATCTGAAAATTTTTTAGATCAATTAGCCTATTATTTAAAAAGAAGAGATTTCCCAGCTGTCATTGATTATATTAATAATAACGCAAGTCAATTTAAAAGTTCACCGCAGATAAGTAAATTATTGCAAACATTTTTTTCAGTTTATACCTATTTTTGGTCTCACGGTAATCACATGCTTTCTGAAGATATAGTTAAAGAATTAAAGCTTATGGATATTTTTTCATCAAAAATGGATCTGGCCGTTCGGAATAAATTGCAGCGTTTACAAAAATTAAACCAGCTCAGTATTAACACTCATGAAGGGCGTTATGAACTTGCCTGCATTCTTCCGGATTATATTAGTCTGATAAATATAATGGCTCGTGGTCATACACATCCTTTACTTATTACCCAATTATCGGATCTGCTTTTACGAAATATTTCTACTACATGTGATATAGAGATTGACCATTTTTTTATGAGCGGCTTTATTTATATTATTCCATATTTAAATGAACAAGATAAAAATAAATGGATTAATTTACTGAGGCCTTTTACAGAGGAATTACTGACTCATCCTGATCAAAAGAAAATTCTAAAGCAGGTGTTTAATCAACCTTTTCTTGATTATGGGATTAACCATGGAATTAAAAGACTTATTAAGATCAATATATTTCTTCATAATCCTCAACTAATTACTCACCCTCCAAAGCACCTGAATGGTTTTGAAAGTAAACCGCTTCATAAAGATGATCCATGGACTGACGATATTCAACAAAATTTTTTGTATGATCATTTTCATCAGGTGGATATTTTTTCTGTGTGCACTCTAGATGAACAGATTGGGATATTACATTCATCCTGCTATAAAAAATTTAAAATCCCCGAATCGCATTACTGTATGCATTTGTATGACCTAATCATCGAAGAAAGTCAGGAGATGTCTGAGAATTCTATGAGCGTGCGTGCTGTGTAAATTTAAAAGTGGTGCAACAAGAGTCCATTTAAAGTTCATGCTCCACTCATAAAATATATGCAAGGAATTCCCCGTGGAGTCCAATTATTGTTAAGTCGTTTGAGGTTTCCTGAACAATTGGGTTCAATGTCACCGCATCAACTTCGACATACCTTTTGTAAAAATCTGGTAGATGCTCGTGTTAGTTTGGAAAAGATAACGTCCCTGGCAGGACATGAGCGTTTGGATACAACAAAATTATATTGCCAGTCATCATTTGCCGATTTAAGTGAGGCAGTGGAACGAATTGGAGAAAATGATTAATGCGTTTGATTAAGGTATTACCGGACTATGAAGCCAAACACTATGACCGCCCTCCTGTTTTAACAGGAGATGACCGGAAAAAATATTTTAAAATCGATGACTCCATTCGCGCACTCATTGAGAAAACTAAGAAAACGGATAACCAAATTGGCTTAATGGTGCAATATGGTTATTTTAAAGCATGTGGTAAGTTATTTATAACAAAAACTTTCAAATCTGCTGATATCAACGCAGTGGCCAAAATACTCGGTGTAACCCCTTCAGTAGACTTTTTTGAAAAATAAACCGGTCGAACTCGTCAGAAGCATCGATTATTAATTCTGGATGTTTGCGGTTACATTGGCATAAAGCTAAGGTGATATCAGGATTTACTGCTCAGTATAATGTTCATCTGTTGCTCTATTACGAAATGCATTCGATTTATCTAGAAGCTGCTTGACGTGAATAACGTTTAAAAACTGGTGTAGACAATGGAAAATTATTTTGATTGAAGAGCTTAACCCAAAATGGCGTGATCTGTATGAGGAAATTGTTTTTAATCTAGATCTCCTGGATGCCTCGGACAAGCGGAGGCACGTAGGCGGGAGAAGCAATTTTCAACATGCCCTACTTTTCATAATTAAATTAAACATCCAAAATCTCTTCTGTTAAAGAATTCGTTATAAGAACCGTATGTTTGGGTTTAATTCTATAATTTTCAGCAGTAATTAGAGTTTATTAAATCTTAAATGAACGCCCTAGCCTGTTTAATTTTGAATTAAACAGGCCCTTGAGTTATTTTTAGTGAAGTATCCATCTTTTCAAGTAATATTTTTTGAATTACTAACTTATCCTCTGCCGAAATATTAGCGTCCTCAAGCCAAGCTAAAGCGGTCTTGCCTTTCGGAATGCTTGTCACCCGCCGTTTTCGTTTGTTATAGGTCCTTTTAAGAATTGCCCTAATTATTATTAGCAGCATCTATATTTTGTGCGTTATCATCGACATTATGCGCCAATACTTCCTTGACAATGACTCTGAGTGCTCCCGGAAGTTTTTTAACCTGATCGGGATGATCCCTTAGATAATGCACTATCTCATCATTAGATTCCAACAATTGTATGTGTTGATACAATTTTGCAATGCCAGAATCTTTAAACAATCTAACCTTGTCATTATTGTTGGTATTCCAGGTATCCAATGCCTCTTTAAAGGCATCTACATATTCCTCTTTTGATCTGATGTAGACGGTAGTGTAGTCTTTAGATTTAACAATGTCCTTATGGGCACTATTTGTCCAGGATTTTAAAATCAAATCCTCAATGTTATTAAAAGTCCGGTACAAACGACTCTGGCCGCTAAAATGGTAGCTAGGGAAAAGTTGTTTCGCCGCTCTTTCGCTATCCCGAGCCATAAGGACCTTTTTTATAGCTCGTACCTTATTCATCAGCTCTTCATAACTCGTATCTTTATCACCAGCAAGGTTCTTTAATTCATCAATTTGAGCGCTAATTCCACTGAAACGCTCTTTATCTTTAAACCATAACTTATCATAGCTATGAATCTGTGATTTAATTGCCTTATTCAGCTCCCTTCTTGCCTCTCCTTCAGATTTTGGTTTAAATCTGGGAGGATTAGCACCAATGGCCTCTAATTCACCCATCACCTTAAGCACTTCTTTTTGTTGTGCGGATGAGATCGCCCGAGATTGATTCCTGGATTGTTGATTTTCAAGTACCTGGGAAATATGAGTTTTATAAGCATCTAGCCCGGCTTGATATAACTCATTATTCTTATTTCTAGAATATCCATATGATGGAGTCCTGGAGACGAAAGATTCATTTTTCAGCATATCCATTAATGCTATTCGTTCATTAGTTGAATAAGTCATAAAATAATTCTTCATCCATGCATTCAAATTAGTTTGATTGTCATAAAATAATTTAATCATCTTTTCATGTTCATTACTCAGAGGATTAAGAGCGGCTAATGAACTTAAAAGAATGTTTACTTCATGTCCTTTATTGTTATCGCTTAATTTCAATAACGTAGGTAATCTCTCAAGTCCTTGTATCGGTTCTTTGTTAAAAGCCACTCGAATAGCTCTTAACGGGGTGTTCGTATCCTTAATATTTTCAAGTAGGGCAATTATAGACTGGAAGGTTTCCTCTTCTTTTTTCTCATCACCTAATGTTGTCATATAAGTAATTAATGGCTTTATTGCTAACAAATTTTGGGCATGTTGTGGGTATGTTTTTGAAAAAGAAAGCATTAGTTGCATCTCTTTAAACGATAGAGAAGCCAACACGTCATAGCATTCTTTATCTTTTTCTACGATTTGTGCTTCGAGCAAGTTTTTAATACCTTTAACTGAGATAGCTTGTTCATTAGATCGCAACCCCTTATAAAAATCCGAATCCAGATATTTGACAAAGGCGCGTGCAACAGAGAGCCAATCTTCCTCATGTCCTGGAAAATTATGAACCAGGCTTAGTAAGTAATGGGTATCTTTTGTAAAATATTGGCTGAGCTGGCGTTTTATACTCTCAGGATTTAATTTATCAATCAGTATTTTTATCCCATTAAACTCGCTGGCAAACTCCAAGTCACTGCTCAGTAAATAGGGGCCAAATAATTCCATAACCTTATGAAATTTATAGTTTTCATTAGAAAACAGATTCTGCAATTCTTCTATTACTTTATTATATTCTGCAATTTTAACTTGCTTTTTAATATTTGAATTCTTAGGAAAAAATTCTTTAAAAAAGTGTTGAGAACCTCCAATTAATTCTGGCTGTAACTTCAAAGTTGAATTTAATCGGACCACAAACTCTTTTCCTTCCGAAGAAAGAATTTGTTCCATTAGAGGTAAAAGCCTTAAAATCCTTGGACCTGCATTGACAATATTATTCCAAATAGCATCCAACTCCTTAATAGGTACTCTTGGTGCTGCATATTCTTTTTTCATTTTCTCAACGAAACGCAACAAGACATTGAAATGCTCTGGAGCTTTAAAGTTCTCGGCAATTTCCGCAAACCTTTTCAATAGGTCAGTATGTGGCATTCCTGTTCGCCCTAATATTGCTTCATATTGAATCAATAAACGTTTACGGTGCTCAGGCTGATTTCCCATCCCACGCACAAATTGATTAAATAATGCACTGTATGCCTCTTCATTATCTTTCACATTAATATAGCGGTCAAGGAAGTTTTTGATAGCTAGCATATGATCTGCATCTAAATATACTTTCTCTATGAAACAAGATGAGGGTAGTGTAGCCAGGCTATCCCGGATGATTGGGTTATCCCAAAATGACTTACTTAAATCAGGGTTTCCCGCACTATATTGAAGCATTGGCAATATTCGCACTACATACTCTTTTCCACTATATTTCGGATTTAAAATATATTCTAAAACAAGATCACTTGCTCGAGGATCCATGACTAGTAATGCTTTATGCAATAGTTCTTCTTGCTGTGACTCTAACTCAAATTTCAAGTTTTCTAACTTATCTACTTTTCTTCCATTACGTAATGTATTAATTTGTTGAACTACTTTGCGTTCTTTAATCAGTGTAGAAACTTGATTTTGTAATTCAGCAAACGGGATTGTTTTCGCATTATCATAGACACTTAACAGCGCTTCCATTTGCAGCTCAGTCATGTGACTTATATTATTAATCAGTTCGTTCCAGGATTTGGAATTTTCTGATAAATCCGCAACTCGAAGAAATAAGCCTTGCACAGCAATCTGCAATTGATTTTTTCGTGCTTCTGCTGGGGTATCCAGAATAAACTCAGGCTGTTCGGGTACTTCTACCTTAATTTGGATTCCACCTTGAGATTCAAACATAGAGTAAAGTCTTCCATTTCTCGCATCATCCTCAATTTTGGAACTGCTCTCACAACTTGCATCTATAAAATTCTTTAACAGTTTAATGCATTGTACAAGATCCCCATTAAATCGGGTTTGAATTTCCAGCCATTGTTTTTCCAAGTCAGTTAAATAATTTGCAAATTCCTTGATTAATTGATCTTTCTTTTGAGGATCAGCCTGACCAATTTTTGTGATTCCTTCCGTAGACAATTTTGCTTTCGCTTCATGGTAGAACCGAGACAAATAATTTTCTTTGGCAGCGCCATACTCTCTAAGACGCAACAACAAATTAAATTTGTCTAGGGGCTTGAATGCGCAGAGGTCAGGATCGTTATCGTTTTTAAAGGCTGTGCTCAAAGGATGATGGACTCTCTCCAATTCTTTTCCAATCTCTACGAGCAAATCGGTCTTAACTAAATAACTTTTCCAGGCTTTAAGTTCCTCATCAATTTCTGCGGTAATATAATATTGAAGAACTTCACCTTCTTCCCCATTACGTGCTGTACGGCCACCTTTTTGCCCTAAATCATTTTCATCTTGAACTGATCCTAGTATTACCGTTTCAACATCCACGTTATCACCACGCCCAAAACCAGCCCCAATAAGTACTACGCCTCGTATTTTTTGTCCTAAATAATTGCCTTCCATTTTATTTTTACGGCGTAAAATTTCCGCAGGTGTTTCGTGGGACTCATTCGTGTAAGAAAGAAAATATTGATTGTATTCATCTTCAGTAAAATATTTTTTGATGGCAGCGGTCATTTGAAGCACTTCTGCATCCGTAGCGCAACACCATAAAATAGATTTTTTCTCATGGATGCGTTGCTTAATATCTGCCGCTATCTTCTCTAAACGCTCCTCCTGAGCCTTTTCAATTTGGGTATGGTCAAAAAATTGAGGTGTAGGCCATTTGCGCAAATCTTTTTGGTTGGTGGGAACACGAAGTACAGCCGTTTTGTGTTCAACATTCAATTCATACGATTGAGATGAGGAGACTGTACCTGTAAATCCTTCCCAATGTCCCCATAAGGTTTTTAGTCTTTGTGAAAAGACTTGAGAACTGATGATGTTACTTTCAGGGTGGACATGATAATTTTGCGGTTCATCTTTTAGGGCTGCCTGATCATTTAAACGAGCTGCCAGCAGTTGATGTACCCCATGGCTAAATGAGGAGCCTACAGCCGCTTGCATGTCTTTGGTAAGTGGATATATTTCCCGTAAAGGAAATTCCTCTTCGCCCACTTTTACCTGTTCTAGACGAACGGTGTACTGAATCCCAAATTGCATCATTGCTGCTTCTTGAGTAGATTGCAGCCAACCCAGTAAGTCCATAGGACTAATGTTTTCAAGATATAGTAAGCCATCTTCCTTCGCCCGTTCTGCTAAAAAGGCATAGCAATCAATGATATATTTTGGACTAATCTTAGAGTTTCCAGAGTAGGCTTTAAATTCTTGAGGAAGTTGATCATAGAATTCGTTAAGACCTCGATAAAACCATGCCATTTCTTTTGGGGTAATCCCTGTATGACGCGCATAGTTAAATTGAGTTTTTTGACCTTCATAATAAAGGAAGTCAAATTCATCGCCCAATCCTACGCGATTTTTTGGCTCAATAGGAATGGGTTTGCCCTGGCTTGCCTGTTCGTCAAGAAATAATGACAGATCGCCTGGAGTAGTATAAATCACTTGAGCATTGAGATAGGCATTTTGTTTAGAACGAGCATGTACGTTGGCTGTGGAAATTCCAAGAAAATCAAAAAATGGTTTATAATCCAGTAAATCGCGCTCTGCCAGGCTCCATTTGGCCGTACATACATCCACTTTTTTACCTAAACCTATATGGCGTGCTGCCCGTAAAGCAACAAAATGACTTTTCCCCTCTCCCGTTTTTAATTGTAAGATGCTGGAGGGATCATGAGACAGTAACAAATCGTTAGCAATCAGAGCAAACTGCTGTGCCAAATGAGGGTATTTACCGGTGGTGCGCCCTAACACTTCAAATAAAATGGCCCATACCTGGGTTTTTACTTGTATATTACTAGGATCTTTTTGAGAATTCTCAGAACATTCTTTAAATGCTTTTTTTAATTCATCCTTGGTCATTTCACCAATTGGTTTTTCATAATTAGCTAATTTCGTAACGCCTTGCTCGAGTTGTTTCATATATTGAAACATCAGAGTAAGTTGGATTCCTGATTTAGCATCTAATGGTCTAAATTCCTTGCCTCGAGTTACCACGTTCAACTCAAGCATTCTGGCAAGATCCGCCTCTCTTGAGCTGGATAGGCGTTGATAATCTTGCCTAAAGAGAGATTGTTCTTTTGTTAAGAAATTTTCAAGCGCTTTGTTAATGGGTTGATTTTTTTTATATTTTATAAATGTAGATAGATTTCGCGTATCGGGTGCAGGCTTTCCTGGATAATTTTGGGCAAGTACAATTAGTTCCTCTTGGGATAACTCCCCTAAACGGGCGACTAATTTCACTGCTTTAGGATTATCGCCTTTCAAATAATCTGCTCGAGGTACTGTAGGGTACTGATTGGAGGAAAAACTGCTCCAGGCAGCAATATGCAACACTAATGCTTTTTTTGCTGGATCCAGGTTGTTTAAAGCAAACTTACCCTCTAAAGCGGGATACCTGGTTAGCGTTTCAATCCACAACTGGCTCGTTACTTTCCAATCTTCTTTACTTATGGGGGCATGCTCCATGCGAATAATATCGACGCATTGTTTAAAGATGGAATCAAGCTGCTCTGCAGGCAGGGTACTATTTAATAGACGAGTTAATATAGCCTCACGAAGGCCATCATAGTCTTTATGAATTAAATTCATGATAAGATCAGTAATAAATTCAGGCTTTTCAACACTCCGAATGGCCAATCGGGCCAAATTCGCTTGCTGCACCCGATCAAAAATTTCTGCCTTAGATAAAATTAATCCAAAAATACTTCTCCATTTTCCTTCTTTATCAAAATCAGGCTGTAATTCATCGATTGTTCTGGGAACGAACGGACTGTTGGGCTCGGTCAATATCGCCTCTAAAAAACTAATTGGAAAACTGGACTTACTGTCTTGAGATTGTAAACTTCGTAAAAGTCCATCGAAATAGGAGGAAGCCCATACTCCCCTTTCTAAAACCTTTTCCAGAGTGGCTAACAGAGGTTCCACTTCATTGACATAAGTTTTGTTTAACTGTAACCGTTTAAAAAATTCTACAATAGGCTTTAATGGTTGATTCCCTAACTGAGATTCAGAGATAGCAATATGACTGATAAAGAATTTACTTAACCGTGGATAATGTTCCACAAAAAATTTATCAAGTCCTAATTCTTTAAGATCAGATTGCTTCACCAATCGATAATCACCGGTAGTAGAGCTCTTAAACTTCAGGCCATGGTCGTCTTTCAGTCGTTGCATTAGTTCTTTACGTTTTTCGCTAATTTCTAGCGGATGATCATCCATTTGTTGAATGCCATAAAGTATCGCCTGCCAAATTGCTCTCCTTCTTTCCGGGGCATCCGGTAAGAAATCGGGATCTAGTGAAAGCAATTGATTTGAAAGAATGATCAATTCATTACTTGTGATTCTTTTTATTTTTAAAGTGGCATCAAAAAAGGCCTTTAATTCTATTTCAGAAATCCCATAGATAGTGCCTAACAACAAACCTTGCTCCAAATGCTTATGTTTTTCCGGAGCATTTTCAAATAAGACGAACATGCGTGCTAAATTGCCCTCTCTATCATCTTCAGGTAGGATATTAAGACCTTCATAAAAGGTAGTATGATTAGGGTATTTATGAAGAACTTTTTTAAGTTTGTCTTCATGAACGCTTAATAATCCAAATATTTCTAATGGGAAACGTCGATTTACCTGGTGCGTTATATAAAAAACTCCATATAAATGTTCGGCAACTTCTTTTAATATTCCCTGATTTTTACCTGCATTTAAGAAATTGAGAAAGGTCTGTGCATCAGGCCATTCCGTATGGGAGGCCCAAATTAAAGCATGAGGCGATAAATTTTCCTGACTCAATATTTTAAAATCATCAGGTTTAATATGGCTTTTTGAAGCTAATGCCCGATTTGTATGCAATGGGTGTGTCCACTCATCAGTAAATAGTTTATTCATAGGTGGGCTATAAGTGGGACTTCCATTATGAAAATTTTCAAGTTTAAGAGACTTTTCAACTAAGACAAAGCCCTCATGACATATAGCATAAGGTGTCCCGCCTTCGGTTATATCAGAATCCGACAAGACCTTGATAAAGGCTGACTGTAACTCTAGATTGGAGATATTCTCCACGGATTTTAAAATACGTTCAAAACAGGGAAATAAATTTTGGCCTTTAGGCTTTAATGACCTTAGAAGCTCTGGGGTAAACTCTTCATCAAGCCCCAAATCTTTGAGGCGGTTAAAAAAATAATGGAAACCCTTCCACAATGTCGAAATATCTTCCAAACCAGCCGCATTTATCTGCCTATCAAGAAATTCTAGGAAGAGCTTTTTCTCAATACCACTCTGATCGGATGATAATTCAGTTAAAATGGCTTCAAAAGTATTTAAGGAGGATTCTTGCAATAATGGGGAATAAGTATCGCAGTAATGCAAATAATGCTCCCTCAATCCGGCTAAGAACTCATTGCCTAAGCGGTCTTCAATGGTTAATAAAAGATTAAAGAACCGTTCTAAACCGTAATTGCCAAATCGAGAATAAATTTGTCCCAAACCTTTCACATGTACTAAGTCATCTTTTTGTAACATATTTAAAATACGATTTTTTTGGATTTCCTGATCTGCGTTTGCATAAATATTTCTAAGTAATAATTCTAAAGCTTTTTCTTTGGATAATTTTTGGGGAGAAGAAGCAAACCATTCGATTATGGTGTTTTCAGAAATAGATGATCTAAATCCTGCGAAAAACAATTCCCAGTTGTCTATAGCCCATTTTTGGTTTTTCTCATTTTTAAAAAATGCTTCCCACGCTGCAGATAATGTTTTTTCTCCTTTTATCAACGCTTCATATTGTTGTTTACACTCTTCCTTAGATAAATGCGGCTGCATTTCAGCAAATAATTGCATGTGTAACAGCTGATCGGTTAGCTCAGGTTTTTCGCCATGTTTAAAAAATTGGCGATAATCCCCTAAAAGTCGTTCTTGTTTAGGGACGGCTGTAGTTAATTGTAAAGTTAATGGATTATGATCAGTGGTATAGCCCAAAGTAGGTTTGTATCCTAAAATCAGTTCTCCAGATCCCAAACGCTGGGTATAAAAACCCCGTGGTAAATTAGATACATTCAGACCGCCTGATAATTGACGATGATATTTCAATAACATTTGTGCTGCATAAGGAGTCATTTTTTGAATGGTATGTTTTGTTGAAACTTCTGGATTCGCATTGACCCAAGTGTGGAAAAATGCCTCCAGAATTTGTTCATTGTTCCCGGCTAATATGGCTTTTTTAGGATCAATTGGATAATCGAGATTGAGCTCCTGATAATACTTAAACAGTTGAGCCTGGATGTTCTTATAATCAATTAATAAAGAAGGTAATATATCTTCATAAGCAGCCCCTTTTTCCATTTCGTTTTCTAAAGAGCGGCTTCGTTCTTGTTTTATCTGCTGTTGCTGTTGCATTTGTAATGCAATACCCCCAGCGCGAATTAAAGATACAAACGGTTGATCAAATGTGTTTTGGCTATCTCTTTTAAATTTTTGAATTAATGCCTCCCCCTCGAAGAGTTTTTTCTTCTTATCGTGAATAGCTCCAGCAGAATCGCCAACTTCAGCAACTGCGAGTTTGGATGCAACCTTAAAGAGGTCGATTTTTAATAAGTGATCATCATTTTTCTTACGTGCCCTACAAACTAAAAAGTTATTTAAGTCACTATAAAGATTATAAATTTTTTCTAATTGTGGGTTATTTGAAGGTTTTTCTAATTCAGGTATATGAATGGGACAAATCCATTTTTCATTACCTGCTGCACGAATCATCAACTCTTCAAGGAATTGATGTAAAGCGTCTATTTTTTCAGGAGTGGTGCAATCGGTCAAACTAATTTTATCAAAATGGTTAAGTTCATTCAGTTGCTCTAACAGTTCAATAATATCTTAATTTGCTCCAGGAACAAAAGACAATTGGAAGTGTTTAAAAGGAAAGTATCTTTTTTGGTGTAAGTGTTGCACTAAAACGCGAGTGTATGCTCCAATTTCTTTGGCTGGGCACCCTGCATAAAAAACAGGTGGATTTTCTATATTGCTCATCAACTTATTAAAGTCTGACTTTAATTCACCTTCTTTACTTGACAGGTAGCTTAAGAGCGGTTTTAAGCCATGAAGGCCCATTTCATTAACACAATTTTTGAACTCCATAACGTCTTTTTTATCAGAAACCAGATCAGGAGATTGTTTTAAATAAGCAACCCAATATTCAGCGGATACATTCCAAAATTCATCCAGTAAGGGCGGTAAATAACCATTAATAGATAGCCACCGGTTACGGGCAAAAATATGTTGTAAATTTTCATTGATAACCTTTAACGACTCATTTTTGCTGGGATTTTCAAAGCGGCACACAAAAGGGTTACGCTGCATTAAATACGTCACCAGGCTTTGTTCCTGTTCGTCAAGTTGATATTGTGTAGGCAGGTTAATAATTAAATTCTTTTCCTTCGCGCATGCTCTAAAAGTATTTAGAACAAAACAAGTAGCAACATTATTAAAGTTCATACTGCCATGGGGAGTTTTTTGTTGTGCGTGTGATTCTTTGAGCTCCGTGCCCCAGTATACGGCTTTACCATAAGGTGCGTATACCTTATTAATTTGAGAGTAAGTATCCTCATTAATTATAGGTACCGTTAATTGGACCGTATGGGTTTTTGAATCTGTTTCTAATATTTTTAGTTTCGGATCAAACAAAGCCCTGTCCAGACCCAAATGATAAGTCCGCATTTGTAAATGTAAATTTACATTTACACTTTCTTGAGGCTGTAAATCCGTTTGGAAATCCAGGAAACGAAACTGATCGTGCTGTGCATTCTGTGGAAAATATCGAAGAACATTTTCTTTAAAATATTGCCATTGAAATTTCGAAACAAAAGGGGGTACGTCTGCTACCCACCAACTCCATTCTACCAATAAGGAAAAATAATCTGCTGTAGTGGTTAATGCAGCGCCTTTAACAATTTCTTGTGCAAATTGGGCGCACGCTCGCATGCCTGAAGACATCGATAGAGCACTTGTTCCACCTTCTATTTTAGGGTCCACACTTAAAAGACTACGNNCGAATTTTAAGTTTATCATCTTCTGCTATAGGTGATTCACTATACAAAAATGGGTATCCATCTTTGTAATAAAGTAATATCCATTGTGAAAGCCCTTTATTGTCTCCTTTAGAGCTGCGAATGTAAAAAGGGGTTTCGTCACGGGGTAACTGTTCAAGCACGAATTCAATATGATCTAACTCAAGAATCTGAGCAGCCTTTAGAGAATCCTTTTGTGGAGCATACTTTTGGCCTGCCCATGCCGAACGAGCCATATCCACAGGGCCAAATGCGTAATTTTTCAATATTTCATTGTCATCTAGATTCGGTAGCAATTTTTTTGCTTTAAATTTTTCTTTAAAACCTATCTCGTGAATGCATCCTGGTGGAACAGTGTAATCCTTTCCACTCCACTCCTTAGTGTTTATTGTTCTATGAATATAGGGTAGCAATATCTCACTAACTTCCGGAGAGTAAAATCCTTCACCACTGTTTTTGATACAATTCTCAATAAATGTCACATAAGAACCATACCATCCTCCTCCGCCGACTGCTTGCTCCAGTTCCTCCAAATTAAATAAATGTTTACATTGCAAGTCCAATACCTCCAGGATAGCCCCTATATTTTTGTATTGGTTTTTATATTTGGCATAAAGATTGGGGAAGCGATTTTCATAAGCATGAGACATTTTATTCCAGCCATATTGATTATAAAGCGTACACAATGGATTTTAGAAGGTGATTTAATCGTTTCCTCGAATCCACCTTAATTTTTTAACATCTTGATCTGTATTTGATCACAGTTATTATAGATCAAGATCCTTAAGAAATTATTATTAGGGGCCCCAATTTATTAAAACCGAGCACAAATATTGATAAGCAAACAACATTGCTAAATGTGTCATAATATGAGGATAGCCAAATATTCATCACAAATTTTATAACTCATTGATATAGTTAGTATTGCATTCCATTTGGTGTAATGACTCGGCTGATGTGGTCAAGCAAACGTTTACACCCCACTTGAGCCACTTTTTGAAATTGCCTATTTACAACGTTATCAAAGACAGGTTGTTTGTGATTGCTGTTTGTTGGCACTCTGTATTTATTTTTATATCGAACAAAAACACCCGCTTCCCGCATCAAAATACGGGTTTTTCTTCGGCCAACCGGATAACCAAGAGCATTTAATGCTTTCCTTATTCTGCGGTTTCCATACGAGAACTTGCTGGATTCTGAGATTTTTTAACACTTTCCAATAGCTCTTGATGCTCTGGTTCATTAGAGAGCAAATTATTTACTATTAATCTCTTGGCTCTTGTAAAATTTTTGCACCTAGATTTTGCCTATAAACCCCTTATTTTCAGGAAGAATTACCATCGAGTGATTGGCAAAAATGTCTTCAATCGCAGAATAATTTAAATACTTGGCTAATTCTTCTGCAGTAACTTCAATACATTGATTGTCTGGCATGATTCGATATGTAGCACGCAAATCCGTATTTGCGCCATCAGATAAAAGCGTTTGCACCATATCTTCTCGCTGTAAAAGTACCGCCTCATGCAAATAGGTAGCATTCTTTTGATTTATAATATATTGCGGATGGTATAATTTCGCTACTGGCAAGTGATTTTTATTTTGAGTCAATACTGAAACAACCCGCGTTACTATAACAGGGTCGGTGACTGGTTTAGGGCTATAGTATCTAGGAAAGTAATAGTCTTGTATGCTTGAAAATTTATCCGCTACACAGATGACTTGCTTCTCTTTTAATCGGACATAAAATATCTCTGTTAGACTGTCTGATGTGACATAAGCGGTATCGGTCTCGATAGGTAAAGAAAGTAATTGGTCTACCTGTGTAGACTTAGAGTAATGCAAACTACAAGTTTCCAAAAGAAATAAATTGCACGATTGACTTTGTCTGTTGATATTTACATAAGCCCGCTTCTCTGCAAAAAAATCAACTGTGTCAGGGGATAGCCAGTAAAAATGGCGTGACTGCGATCTATCTTCATAAGATTTATAAGAAATTTTATTTACTCCAAGTTTCGGATATCCTAATTCGCCTGAAGCTCGTATAAATATAGGAATATTGAAATCATAAAAAACTCCGTTATGCGCGAGGTCAGGCTTTTTAATCCACTTCCTAAATATTTGCAAAGCAGTCGAATCTTCCGCTACCGGAGAGTACATGAGGTAAAAGTCATTTTTACATACCATTCCTTGACAATAACCCGTGGTAAATTGCTTTTCACCACTGAAATCACATGCTTGTTGCTCCTTGAACGGGAATATATTGGTATCTAAAAAGTAACCCGCTTGCGTTAAGAGTAAAAATAATGAAAAACCATCTTTGAACGCGACTCGATTTTCAACAGAATCGAAATGGGGAAAATTTACCTCTTCCATGTAAGTCTTAAATTGTTGCGTGGCTTCAGCCAAATTGCCCATCAGCTCGTGCTCCACCAAGTCTTCAATGGCACAAACTTGAATATCCACTTTGGTTTTTAAAAATTCACCATGATAAAAATCGTGATATTCCTTAGTGCACCAAAACTTAATGTCATTAACCACTTTACTTTGGCTCTGTAAATTTTGCGCTAATAATATTGGCCCTCAATATCATGCCCCGGAACAGCTCGTTCATCAAAATAAGTAGGTGGCCCTATCCAGGCATAATGTATGGTTTTACTGGCATCCGATTTTTTAAAAAACAATTATTTGTTTTATTTTCTATTTTATCCTTTTTATTCCACATATTTAGTTACCAAATGACAATTTTTGTTACATTTAGCACAGTTTTGCCAAAAAATGAATATGATTTAATCTTTTTTCCTACTAAAAGATGCATTTTCTGAGGCAGTATCCTCAATGTTTTCTTTAAATACAGACTCAATTTCATTTTTATTATTATGCGCCTGACTAAAAAAACCCATACCATGTGAATGTACACTACGTTCAGCTGGATGATCTGAATTATTTACCTCAGCTGCTAACACATCTACTGCCCGATTTATTTGACGGACAATCACCGGCGCACGTTTATCACTCTTATCTAGCTGCTCCACTTGGAGCAGAATATTGTCCAACGCTTGTATTTTTTGATTTTGATCAAGCGGATTTTCTTTGTTTGCAAAAACCATTGTTTCCGCCTCATCTAATGCGTTTAAAATTAAAGTAAGGGAATTTTTATCCTTATGATTAAGCCTTTCTAATTCCTCATTTAGTTGAGCGCGGGCGACGTTAAATTGTTTCGAACGTGCATTCGTCAGTTTTATTTGAAAAGGAGCAAGATAATTTTGATATTCCTGTTCCAGTCGCTCATAAGTTTGCTTTAAAACTTGATGTAATTCTTTAAGTTTGGAACTGGGATTACCAATTTCACGCCTACCTATTTCAGCACAGAGGGGATGATTGACGATAATGTAAATTTGATGATAGAGTTTAGACTGCAACAAATCTAGTTGAGCTTTATTCTTACACTCATGGAAGTTGAAAGTGAATCTTTGAAGTTCTTTTATGGTTAAATCCAAGATGCCATCCCGAGATTTGTCCTGTATTTCTTTAATTTTTTCTTGGAAAGCATGGATAATAACCTGAGATACTTTATTGCTCTCAACAAGCTCACTCAGCGTTGCATCAGGGAAATCTTTATAACGAAGTTTTCTAAGTTGCTCAATGTAACGTTCCGCTTCAAATTCAATGTCATAGTGATCTCGCCCGTTGAAGACTATTTCTTGATTTATAATGAACTTTTTAAAATCAACCCAATGCTGAGATGCCATCTCTTTAGAATCTGCGGCCATTTGCACCGAAGCAAACCATTTATTAAATTTCGGATGGTTATTTATTTCCGCAATAATCTGCTCAGGGAACTGTTTGAAAAGTTCAAAAGAGTGCTCGAGACTATATTTTGCCAAATTCAAGGCTAGCTTAGGATTATAATGCTTGAGTTCAAAAAAATTATTAAACTGCTGGAGTGCACTTAATGTCCGCTCCCGATTAAAAAAAAGATTAAATTCAGCCGCGGTTTGCAAGGATATTTGCGCTATCTGGCTTAAAAGCGTTGCATTTGGATTTGCTGATTGAAAAAAGCAATCTTCGTGATTGCCCATTATTTTTTGGAACTGAATTGTTTGTGTAAGGAGAGCCATAGTGGCTTCTATAGAAACTTCCTCATCATGGGTTACAGGAGCATTTTGCACGAGAAATTGCGATATGATTTCAACATTTGTTTTAACACCTGATTCTAATGATTCTAGAAAGGAGGTGCGCTCCTCGAATTTCATTTCCCCCCACGCTTCGCGTATTTTAAGAAATTCGCATGCCATAAATACCCGTTTTATGGCACGTAAATTACATTGAGGATCTTTTTCTAATTTTAATCGAATCATTTCGATTAACTCTGGGTAGCTTATCAAGGCATTAAGATCTTCAGGCGAACTTGCCGAAATAATATTAAGTAATTTATTTTCAAATACATCAGGAGCATAAATCCATGCTGAGTAATTGAGACCATCCAACTCAGAAAATTCATATCGTATTGACTGCTTATCAGACATTTTCTGGGCCAAAATAACCTCATCTGTCGCCGAGATTTCCGTGATAATCAGGTTGGTATCATTATAATTGACTGGATTATCGTGCTCTAATTTAACATAAATTGGGAGCTCAGGAGCCATTTTCTTCATTGCATTAATCGCAAGTGGCGACAAAGTAATAAATGGATGTAGATTCAAGATTTCGGATAAAAAACCTTCAGGGGCCGTTATACCATTCGCAGTAAGTTTACTCTCATTTTGCGGAATTGTTCGCTTATAAAGCGAGCCAATAAAGAGCAGGATTTTTACGGCAAGACAATTCGTTTCGATACCATAATTCTGTTCTAATATCGTGTTTAATTGTTGGGAATTAAAAACAAAAGTGCACTCACCGTCCTCCGCATGTGCGTCATAGTGAAAATTATCTGTTGTTTCCTGCGCATTAAAAGTGAACTCCTCCGGCACTTTAAAGCGTACACTTAAACCGCCTTGTTCGTCTTGTTTAAACAGGGATTGTAATTGTTTATAAGCGCGAGGATCTTTTAGCAGAAAACTGAGACAACTAATGGTCCCTGTACTCACTTGTTCGTTCTGTCTCAAGTAGGTGACATTCAGCGCAGGAAATAGCATCACAATAGCTCCATTTTTTTGGCAAATATACGGACATTATAATACCCAAATATTAAGTGAGAATTAAGAGCCTATACCATCTCGCTGCTTTATCTTTGTGCTGGACAAAAAACGG
>DEHS01000053.1 GCA_002352055.1 Legionellaceae bacterium UBA2794 | reverse complement strand
GATATCATTATAGATACCATCATGGATATCACTTTTCACTATGGTATGAATATGCAAATCAAGAAAGATAGCAGTTTATTAAGATACGATATTTATGAAAGGACAAAATTTTAATTTGAAAAGATCTACATAAATCACAATAATGTGGATTATTTGATTTTCTCACTTTTAAAGATATTACTATTAATTAAAATTTATGAAAATTCTTATTCATCAAAGGTTTACATGGTTGTTGATTTGTTGTTAAAATCGTACATAACGCCAACCTTAATAAGAAGAAGTNNAAAAGATAATTCTCAGAACCGTCAACCTAAACGCGCAATATCAGATATAGCTGAATTCTTAGGAATTTCAATGCAGGCAGTTCATAAACAGTTAAAAAGTAAGCATATTAACTGTGAAAAAATGGGAAATAAGTCTTTTTTAACCTTTAATTCAGCCAAAGAATTATTTAATTTTAATTTTAAAAGAAAAAAAATTGCAGTACAAATTGTAAAAGGGGGCACAGGAAAAACGACAACTATTAATAACATAGCAAGTTGTGCAAATGCTTATGGCGCTAGAGTATTAATGGTTGACGCTGATCCACAAGGGAATCTCACTGATGCAAATGGTATAGATGGAGAAGAATATCCCGTTCTTATTGATTTACTTAAAGGTGATGCATCTATAGCTGATAGCATCGTAACTGTTTGTAATGGGTTAGATATCCTCCCAAGTCGGATAGAAAACGTTATTTTAGACAATGAAATTGTAAATTCAAGATACCCTTTAGAAAAACTATATCAGAATCTTCTTAGCACAATTGAAATTAATTACGATTTCATTTTTATTGATTGCCCGCCAACGATGGGTCAAGCAGTGACCGCTGCTAGTTTATATGCAGATACTATTTTAGCACCACTAAATCCGGATAAATTTAGCGCTAAAGGTCTGAAAATATTAAAACAGGAAGTTGATACATTAAATAAAAGATTTGATAAATCAATTGAATATAAAGTTTTTTTGAATAAATTTAGTGGAAAAACAATATTGTCCGATAAAGCAATAATGTCTTTAATTTCAGATCCTGATTTAGAAGGTAAGGTTTTATCAACAACGGTACAATATGCTCAGGAGATCCCCAACATCACCGATGAAAATAGAAGCTCTTTTAGTAATTTAAAAAAATCATTAGTAAGAGACGATTTTGACCGCCTAACTAGAGAGTTGTTAAACATAACTCTGGAGTCTATTCCAAAGGATGACAAATCTTATTCTAAAACGGCAAAAGATGAAGTTGCCTTAGTATAAGGAGGATGAAATGCCAGAACTAAAAGAGCTTATAAAAGAAAGAGGAATAAAAAAGTTTACAAAAAAAACTTATAGACCTTGGGATCTATCTGGAGATAGCACGTCCTTAAAAATTAATGCTCATTCTGAATCAACACCTCAGGAGTCATTAATAAATAAAAATGAAATTTTGGATATTACAGAAAATGATCATCTAAAATCACTTGATGAAAGCAACAATTCAGATATCACTTTAGATAACAAAAAGATATCAAACGTATATCACTCAGGTATCGAAACAGATACTCATCAGGAATCCATTAAATATCCAAAAGATATCACTATAGGGAACAATGAGGTTACAAAAAGCAATCATTTAGATAACATTTTAGATACCATTAAGATATCTAAAACAGAAGATATTAATGCGCACGTTAACTTAAACAACTCAGATAAAAATGCTCAATATAATGAAACTATTGAAGTTATCAATAATAAAAAAAATGAAACATTAGAACCTATTCTCGAACAAGAAATTATAAGATTATCTGGCAAGCAAAAACTAATTTTTGATATGGTTATTGAAATATGTGCAGCACGGGATAGCTTAGAAACAGGCCCTGTTCAGACTGCGTCTTTAGCTATAGTGGCACAAACTACCTTGGGTACAACAAAAACCACATTGAAAAGATTAATTGATAAAAAATTACTTATAAGACATGCGGGTAAAAACGCAAAAGGTGGATATATAAATTTAGGTATAACAATTGAAATTTTGAAGCTTGTAGAAAACATTAAAAAAAATAATAAATCCAATATTTTTGCTAGCGATATTATATTAGCTCATAGATATCAAAAAGATATCAGTCAGGATGTATATAATAGTAGTATTAATAATAATATTACTACTAATAACATTAATAAAAGAAATGAATCCATACCGTCAGAATGGGATAATGTTAATTATGATCCATTAGCACATATTGGGTTTACTAAAACTCAAATTAAACAAATAATTGATAAGAATGAGCCTACAGTAGTTCAAGAATCTATTTATCATTTTGCTTTTGGTTTAGAACATAACCCCAAATTTAAAAAATACGAAGAACCTTTAAATGTTTTGATGGGAGTTCTACGAAAAGGTCAAGGCTGGATAGAATCTGAGTATCGTTCAGCTTCTGAAATAGCACAATTGAAATTTTTAGAATCTAAAAAAGCAGAGATTGCACGTAGAAAATCTTTAGAAGAAGAAGCATATAAATTAGCTTTTAACGAATGGGAAGAGACGTTAGGTGAACAAGAACGTTTAAAATTAACAGAAAAAAAGAATGGAGATCTCACTCCACCTATAGCAAAACTTTCAAAATATTTTAAAGAGAATATTTGGCCAAATAAAAAAAGAGAATATATTCTTTAATTTTAAGAATATTAATTATTAGGAAATACGAATTTAGTATATTCAAAGCTTGATTTTTTTTTAAGTGAACTTTCAAAATATATTGGATGAAATTATGAAATCTGAATAAATAGAAATTATTGCATTAGCCTTTTATCTACCTTTTTTTTCGCATGGAGCATTAGAAAAATTATAATCATCGTTGATTTAATTTGGTCGAACTGGTAATGTTTAGGTCATTTTAGACTTTATCCCTTGGGATAAACTGTTAAAGGAATAAACGAATGCCCTTGCCCGCCTTTCTTGTTGCTAAAGTGGTGGCAAAAAGCACTTCAATAATAACCGTTGCCTCGGGTGTCGCAGGAGGAGTGGCTACAGGAGTTGCGACTGCATATTATTTTTTATTTCCAGGCAATAAACCTAAACCTACTGAGGAAGAGATATTTTTTGAGATGCAAGAGGGGATGCTCATTAATCGAATCACTACGGTTGAGAAATCCATAAAAGAAGTAGACGAGACGCTTCATGAGGTCTTTCACGCCTATACAGAGGTGATTTGTGCTACAGGACATGCAACACAAGCGGTGAGCATGCTGACTCATGAATTAAAAAGCAAAACCGAACTATTTAAATCCGTTGAAGAACACGTTGTCCAATCAAATACGAACCTACCGGCACGCTTAAATCAAATAAATGAATTGGGCGAACATGTAGTGCACCATACAGTAGAAAGTAAGATGCATGCCCAAGAGTTTCAAGCACAACTGGAAGAAAAAAACCAAATCATAGTGCATTTACAAGAAGATGTGAGCACACTAAACCAAACATTGATGTCAAAAGAAAAGAGCATCAGTACCCTTAATAAGCATTTGATTACATTATCTGATATAAATGAAACGCAGAAGGTCAGAATAAACGAACAGGATGCGCAGATTAATCAGTTAGTGCCACAAGTTAAACGGCTTACGGAACAAAACCGATTTTTTAAACAGGTGCTACAGCATCCTTTAGGCGACACCAAATCAAGCAATACGAACACGCAAGCCCCTTCACTTTAAATTTTATTACAAGGATTTTGTTATGAGTCGTCATCAAAAAAATACCTCAGATTACTCACTATTTGCCCGCATTCGTCATGCACTAAATACGTTATACTTTTTAGTGTTCCCTTCCAAGAGAGCCCTTCCTGAAACAGAAAGTGGGGAGCTTATGAAGCGTGCTCTGGCTGATAAAAGCGCGTTTGATAGCCTCACCTCGGCCTGGGTTGAAGAGCCTTGGGCGCGCCGATTTATAGGCTTTGCTTTTTTAAGTATGGGATTTATCGTTGGATTGGCGCTAGGCGCCCCGTTATTGAGTGTCGCAATTGCCGCGATAAGCTATCTCACCATTCACCTGGTCTGTGCGGCACAGGAGCAGCATCGATGGAACCATGCCCATAAATTTGCGGAACAAACTATCGCGTTAACGAAGCAATTAGAGGCCAGTAAAAACCTATTAGACAACGCCGTGACCAGTACTTCCAATGCATCGGTAGCACTTCAAGAGCAAACCAAAGGATTAACCGCGCAGGCTCACGTGCTTGCCGCGCAAACGACTGCGATGCATGAGCAGTTTGAACAAATGAATAAGTGCTTTAACGGATTGGGGGATAAAGCGGTTGTTTTAATCGAGCACGAACATAAAGCTACTGATGCACTCAAAACAATAGCAACGCATCTTGTAGCCCATGATGAGGCGCTCATAGTTACGACTGATAAAATAAATCAATTAGGACACTCATCCCAACAATTAACCGATGTGATTGGTAATTTAAAGCAGAGCGAGCGTACTTTTTCTACTGTACTTGAGCAATTACATCTTCATGTTATCCAATTAAGTACTAACATTGAGAATGATAGGGCGACTTTTTCAGATAGTGCGAGCAAGGCACTCGATAAGGAGCTTGATGAGAATGATATATTGATTGAAGAGCTTAAGCAGCGCTTTGGCGTTCAATAATAAATAAGTGTATTATCTCACCGAAGTGCTGCATTACATGTTATTGGATTTATGGTCTTTAATCCGAAATATAATGGCGAGTGATTGCATCATCTGAGCTGAGGTCAGATTTAATTTGGTGAGTTCTTCTATCGCATCACTTAGTTGCAATATTTCAGCCTCTAGGCTATCTCTTTGAGCCATTTGCGGCACGATGTGTTTAAAACAAAACAAAAGAACTTCCTTACTCATTTCCAGCGTATTTGAAGCGTGTGCATCGGAACCAAATAAAAGCCACGATGGGGTGGTGTTTGATGTCTCTGCCAAAAGTATTATCGTTGCATAGTCGGGTAGGGCGGTACCTGCCCAATAACGACGTGCCATTTGTAAAGAGCAGGTGCAAGTGGTCGCAAGCCATTTAACGGCTTCGGAATTTTTAACAAAAGGCTCTGTGGTTTTAATATGCTGGGTGACTGCGCTATGAAGTCTTTTTGCGAATTCTTGGCAAAAGGTTTGATGTTCCATTAGTTCTCTTAAAATGCGATTAATCGTTATATTGCGACGAGGTATTGTCGCGAAGCTATAATTACTCTCTTTTTATGGCTCATTATATATGCCATAAAAAGAGTTTGCCGCATTTATCTAGTTGCTTTTATCTGCTTAATATAGGAAATATCAACTGTATCCGAATCAGTACACGATGAATGAGAGCCGGTAAAAGGGGATAAGTCTAGTTGGTAGCGAGGTAAATCAACGTCCGCTTGATTTATCTTATTTGCCGTTGCATTGATATCAATAGAGATAATAGGGTCGCAGAGGTTATGCTTTGAATTTCCAGCATCAGCACTAGGACATATAGAATAAGTAACATGATAAAAATAACTGTGTTTTACTGAATCTTTCCAAGCAAATGACCCAAAAAGTTTCTTATTGTTAGCGATACAGGATACTTGGTAGCCTGTCATCCGAGTAACACCATCAATATCTTGGCTTATGTCGGCTCTAATGTAGCGTGATTCGGAAGAGTTTAACCCAACGATATGAGTTTTATGGAGAGAAATTAAATTTGGATCCTTTATTGTTGTGGCTTGAGCAAAAGTTGAAAAAATAAGTACCATAAAAACTAGCATGAAATTCATTAATATATCCTTTATTAAATCACAGGCTTGTAAAAAAAATGCCAACAGGAATGTGTTTAATCCATAAAGCGATGCATTCTATCAAAAAATGAGAACACCGCACTTTAAATTATATAAAAACCTTTTTAAAAACTTAAAAATCTTTAAAGAAGCATGCACATTTTGTAGGTGTTAATTCTGTCGTTTTAAATCAGCTCACGAATTATTGTTATTCACTGATGACTTAAGGGAACTAAAGTGATCATTAATTATATTAAAATTCGCATATTTTATTATAAAAGTATCTTCCTTATTAATCGGTAAATCATTTACCACTTTAGCAAATTCTTTATTAGAAAGTTGATAAGTCAGCCCGAAACTTGGAGTGATCTGGTTAAATAGGCATTTGCTAAAGAATGGTCCTGAATCATATGGAGCCTCGATGTCAGCCACTATATGTTCAACGTTTTGAGTCATTGCATGGGTAATTATTAGTTTCATTAAGGAGGTACCAATTTTTTTATGCCTATCGCTAAGAACATCATCTGTTTTTTTAAAGGCTCTACTTAAAATATTCCAGGGGGCTGCTAAAATGTCGTGAATATGATAAGAAGGTATTTTACTCGCACCAAATAAAGTAAATAAATCGGTAGTACTTCCATGGTTTCGTTTTGCTCCAAATGCTATACCTTGCAATTCATCTAAATCATCTGTGATGATAAAACAATCAATTTTATTCTTTGACGATAAAAATACGTTTATTCTTTTAAAGGCCTTATGCCAAGCATGGAGTAAATCTGTTTTATTAAAATAATGTTTATTATATTTTTCTTCATAAACTTTAATTGCACTTTCCCAGGCTTTAATTTGTTCAATGATTGATTGCTTCTCTTTTTCATATTCGACAGGTAGAAGTAAGATTAATTTCATAATGTTATTTTTTCATGATAATTTCAGAAACTTACTGTTTAAACATTTAATTAGCAAGTTAAAAATGAGCATTTATATGAATTAATTGAAATACATTTAGTTCTCAACAGTTAAAAATCAAGAATCAATCATTAATTTAAAACACTATTACAACTTTCTTTTCACCTGAATGATTTTGTTAAAATTAATAAATTCAATGAGTTATTTTTTTAACATGTGAAATGTCAACGACCGTATATACTTATAAAGCAAAGTCTTCTTTTGATTAACAAATCTATCTATTGTCAAAAATATAATGAATCCTAGGGGAGCATGATTAAATCACTCAGCAATAATAAAGAGACTCGTTATAAGTATCAAAAAGAAGTGAGAGCATTATGGGAGCCTAAAGAAAAATTAATCCATAATCCCTTCCTAGACGTAGTTATACCGGTTAAATGTACCAAAAGATATTGCGAAATTTTTGATGAACTATGAAAATGTATCAAATTATTCTTTCATTTCCATAGAAATTTAGAGGTAGTCAGGATTTATGCTTATTGAAGTTAATGACCATATCAAAATCTGGAAACAATTTAATCCCATTGATTTATCAATGGATAAAAATTTATTCAATTCTACCGATGTAAATCGTAATTTAGCAAAATTAGGATTTAACAAAGAACGAATTGAAATTAAGAACCGTTGGTTTAATGTGTTAACCCCAAGTGAATTAGTTCGAAAACGAAATAAATCTGATGGATATTACCGAGTAGTCTATATTCAAATAAATATGGAAAACGGCGAGTATTATATCGGTAAAGCCAATCGCCCTAAATGGTCTGAATTAAAACGATATCACGGGTCAGGATTAAAATTTTTAAATAAATTTAATAAAAATTCAGATAAATTTGTACGTTTTTATATCGCATCATGCGAAACCGCGCAAGAAACTGAGCTCCTTGAATCAGAACTAGTCGATTCTGAGCTTTTGTCTGATGAAAAATGCCTGAATTTAGTAGCTGGTGGAGGTGGGGTAACTAAACGACCTTCAATTGTGGAAACCAGTGAAAAAAGACGCAAGCATATGAAGAGTCATCCTGAGCAATTTCAACCAATGCTTGAAGCATCCAAAAAAGCTTTTCAATCAGGAGATTCTCCGCTTCTTCGTGCTCGTAGTAAAAGGATTAAGGAAGTTATGAGTGATGATGAGTATCGCGAAATGACACGTGCGCGGATAAAAAACTGGATAAAGGAAAGTCCTGGAGAGTATGCGCAAGCCAGAAAAAAGAATCATGAAGCAATTAAAACACCAGAATGCCAAACAAAACGGAAAGCCAGTTTTGACAAATGGATCAAGAATAACCCTGAAGCATATCAAGCATGGCAAGAAAAGCTAATAAGTTCACGTACAACTCCAGAAGCTAAGGAAAAACGCAAAGCAACGCTTAAAGAATGGAATGCAAAAAATCCGGATAAGTCCAAGGCAAATGCAAAAAAAAGAGCTAAAGCTGCTGCAGAAAAATTAAGTAAGGCAGTTTGCATGATTGATTTGCACTCTGGAGAGATTTTAGAAACATTTTGTAGTCAGCATGCAGCAGCTAAATGGCTAGTAGAAAATGGTAAAGCTAAAAACTTAAATTGTGTTTCATCAATTAGTTCTGTTTGTTTACAAAAGCCCTGCACAACCGGTTATGGTTATCGTAAAAAGGCTTACGGTTATAACTGGCGTTTTGCATCGGAAATTGAAATCAAGAATTAGAGGTTACTCATTTTCTAATAAAAAAGATATCGCACCCGTATTGACCTCCAATTCTGTATTTAATATTTCAAAAATCGCTTCCTTTAAAGCATTTAACTCATCATATAGATAGGAGGTTTCATCTGATTCTTTAATCATTAATTCATTTATTCTGAACTGAACTTTGGCTAAAAGGTAAAAATGGTTGAATGAGGTAAATTGATTATATAAAGAATTTAGGAATGTTAAATAACTTCTCTGGTTAAGTTCATTAAAATTGCTGCTGTTTGAAAAATTATCAATTTTTTTGTGGAAATCGTTTAGAAGGCTAATTGAGCGCCTATAATTTAAATAACATTTATCTTTATAATCATTGAACCAAATCAAGCCGAAAAATAATCCAACAAAAATAATTCCGCCTAATGTTTTACCCACAATATCGTCAGGGAGTAAATATGCCCAATATATTACTAATATAATTGCTATAGAAAGAAAGATTCCAAGGGGAGTAGTAATTAAAACTTTCCAACCTTTCAATTTTTTAACTTTCAGCTTTTCCATGTGATTTTATCTAGATTAAATTTACTAAATTGTAATATCAAAATATTTCAATGAATAGCGATACATTTTTTCTTTTGATACAGAATATAGTTTCTGATAGATAACGTACCTTATCCATCATTAACAAGGTATAATTAAGAGAAAATCAATAGAGAGACCTCATGGATTTACTCGATCGTCAAAATGGGAAAACTCAAGAGTTTGTGATAGATAAGATTTTTCACCCCTTGGATGTTCATTTCGACACCAACTCCTTATCCGCCTGGCTGTCCTATTATTACTCAGTGCATGTGAGGGGCGCTCCTGATAAAACAGAATCTGCTAAAAAAAGTGATTTATCTAAATTTATCCAGTTCTACCAATCGGAAGTAGGGCATGACTTAGTGGATAACTGGACACCAGCGGTGAGCAAACATTTTCAAAAAAACTTATGTAAAACGATTTCCGAGAAAACGGGCAAACCCTACAAAGCGACATCCATTAATCGCACCATGGCGACTATTCGACATGTCGGGAAATGGCTTCATCAACAACGCCCCTTGTTAGCAGGGGACCCACTTGCCCAGGTCAAAGATTTGCAAACCGATGCGCCAGATTGGAACGGACTTACCCCGCGTCAAATGATGCGGCTTAAATCAGCGTGTGAGCAGCGGATAAAAAGCTGCACCCGTCAAAATCAAAACCCAGTAATGGAGGCTGCCTTATTTTATGTACTGATGGGCACAGGTCTTAGAGAATCGGAGGTGGTTTCATTAAATGTCTGGCAATATCGGCAGAAAGGTTTGTATGAAGTGTTGCGTCATAAATCAAAACGGATCAGTCAAAAAATTCCATTGCCACAAGAGAGCAGGGAGTATCTGGATTTGTATCTGGAAAAAAGACAAGCATCTGAGGATGAGCCTTTATTTATAACTCGATACGGCACCCGGTTACAAACCTTGGATGTATACAGGATTTGTCAGAGAGTTTTAAAACAAGCTTTAGCTTTTTTACCTGAAAATGAGAAATTTGAATTTACTCCACATCAACTACGCCATACCTTTCTAAAAAAGGTAACTGATAAACATGGGGTTCATTTTGCGCAAGAGTTGAGTGGTAATGTATCCATTAAAGAAATATTTCGTTATGCCAAACCCAGCCAAGATGAATTACAGTCAACCATAGAAGAATTATTTGAATAAGCTTTATATAAAGGAAGATTATGTCTGAGAATAAATCTAATAAATTTGAATTGACATTAAAGCATCTTTTTTTATTAAAAGATTGTTATGAGCTCATTTCAGAAACAATAGAGGACGATATTGAGCTTTATACATATAATATAGATCAATGAGAAGGGATGCTAATTGCAATTGATGAAATAATGGATATTGTTAAAGAAGAGATACCTAAATTTGCTGTTAGAACCATGCCTCATTAAAACTAGTTGAGTGATCCGAAGTTTTTGAGAAATTTAGGGGATTGTTATAACGCCAGTCAAATTTGCAGATTAAAGTTTTTTGCGTAAAGCACCGTAAACAAGCGGTGATTTACGCACGGAAGAAGTGTTCTTTAATTCCAAAGCGTATTTTTTACAAGAGCCTCGCTTGTATCTGGCTTTAAAGATTCAGAAGATGCGACCATAAGCGCAATACGTTCCATAATTTCCGGAGGGGCACCAAAAAAACTATTGGTACTCATTCCATACTTTATTATATTCAATCGATTGCTGATGCGTAGATAATCGCGGGTAACGGTTTTCCAGACAGAAACATCACAATGAGGCGCCAAGTCTAAAGGAGTATGTCCTTCGTTGTCTTTCAGCAGAGGGTTGGCTCCTGCTTTTAATAATAAATTAATACTTTGATGCAAGATGGTATCTGTTGGAAGAGATTTACTTAATAGATGAAGGGCAGTCATACCCTGATTATTTTGAGCATTCACTGATACCCCTAACCTTAAGAAATATTCAATTAGCTCAGGCTCTGCGTCGAACCAAACTGCAGAATGCAATACAGTCCACCCCTGGTTTGTCGTATTGAGATGATCTGCTTCATAATCAATTAATAATTTTCCAATTTCGTAAGATAAAACTTCATGTAAAGGAGTAACTCCGATTTGCGTGGCATTCACATTGGCGCCACCTTCGAGCAGTAATTTCGTTAATGCAAAATAATTTTCTTTAATTGCCTTAAACAGTGCTGTATTCATTTGGGACTCAAAATTATCAATTTGAGCCCTAAGGAGAAGGAGTGCTTTGACACAGTCAATCTGACCGTACTCTACTGCAATATGCAGCAAATCTAAGTCATCACTGATAGTGGGTTTTGATACCATTGGGTACTTAGAGACCAACGAATAAAGCAAATGCGGATTACCATCTGTTATTGCATTTTTTGCCCTACGAAACAACGTGCGCTTATCTAATGCCTGCTCATCAAGCGATATAGTTTGAGGCGTAAATTCTTTACTGACCACCTCTATTCTATTGTTAGAGATTTTTTCTTGGATGGCGGTTAGGGTTTGTGAGTCGTGGCCGTCTTTAGTGAAGCGAAAGTCCACTAAAGTAGAATTTTGTTCTAGCGCTTTTTTAATGTCGTTCAAAAAACCGTCTTCGAGGTTATCATCTGATAGGCTTAAACGCCTCACCGTTTTATTTTTGGCCAAAGCTTTGCAAAAGTCATTTTTATCTTTCTCAGACATGCCTTGAAGTTGATTAGGTTCCAGTATAATACATGTATGTGCCGGGTTATTTTTATTTAAAACCTGGATTAATTTTTCAACAGTGGCACAACGTTTAAATGTGTATCGGCTCATTATTGCCTCGAATTAAACCATTTGCGACAATATTATCATAAATGCACTTAATTTGACCACTAATATTTTAATTATTATTTTATGAACATCAATTAGTCAAGTTATGAAGAGGTTGACTTAAGCCCATCCGATATACGTTTGAACATGTATAATTTCTTTAATTCGACTGTTTATTTAAACCACCGTTATTTTGAACACTTAAACAGCTGTATTAAAATTGAATTCCCGCGAGTTGTGATAGTTTAAAAAACAGTTTCAAGTAAATATCGTTTAATTAATAGTAATAAAACGTTTTACTGAACTAATCTCGACTGATTATTAGGTATAACCAAACGAATATAATTTAAAATTAAATATGCATTAGTTTGATACAATTTTCCCTAAAAATTTAAAATCAATTTTCCATTCCTTTACTGCTCTATCTAAGCCTCCGACGCAATCGATATAAGCACCATTAGCTTGCGCTATATCAACCCTCTCATTACTCATTAATAAATCAACGACTTGATTGCAATTGAGTTGGCATAGCTCTAAAAAGTATTTATTAAAAAAATCATTAATGGCTTTTAATATTGTTATGGCATGTTCTTTTTTCCAAATACGCGGATCTCTTGGAATTTTTAGCAATTTCGATTCTTGAAAATCATGAGCCCACATATTTTCTTCAAATGGGATAAGTTTTGTTTTTTTTACTTTAGGGTGTACATACGCATTCCTAATTTGCTTTAGTTCGCTAATAGCTTGTATTTCTTTGCAACCTCTGTCAAATTTTGAATCAACATTTAATGTAGATAAATAATATTCAAACTTAGAAAGTATGGGGAGTCTATCAAGGTCACTATAAAACTTATCCGGTAAATCGAGAGAATCTAATAAACAATTTGCACCACACTCTAATAATAAAAGTGAGCTTAATGCTGAGCCTCGTATATGTGGATGTATCACATCATCTTTATAGTCTTCTTGATTGATATCAAAAGCAAAATATAACAAATATACTGCATCATATAGCAAATCTGTAAATGTTCTTAAGTAATAATCGCGATCTGCTAATGATGATCCACTTGATGTAATAATTGTCATATTCTTCCTGGGTGTAATATCTGACAGTGATTTTAAATTAATTATACACTCTAGAGAGAAACTGCAGAGATGATTCAACTACTAATTCATTGTTGCTAAAAATTTCATGTCGATGAGTTTTAGCAAAGGTAATTTTGCTATTAGATCCGGCCTGTTTGGAGTATCCGAATCTACGAAACCCTCTGATTTGACTCATGCTTTTGATCTTACTTAATCATTTACAAATTATTGATCAGCGATATTATCTATATTGAAAACTTTATGTCAACATGAGGTATACCCTAACTTGATGTCAGTTGATCCTAACCAATCAGTCAGAATAGGGTTAAACATTTATTTTGTTGACACATTTTTCTAAAGCTCTAAGACTTTAAATTGACAAAAATTATAAAATTAACTCAAGGCCAATACTTAATAGGTAGCTATGATGAGCTATCTATTAAGTTTGAGTGTAAATTATTTAGTTTTTTTAAGTCTTCGATAGAGCCTTCAGTAATTGCTTTTAAATGAACAGTAATTTCACCAACAGGCCAATTCCACCAACTAAGATTAAGAAGAAAATCTATAGTTTCCTCATCAAATCGTTTTCTAATAACACGAGCTGGGTTACCAGCAACAATCGTATAAGGTGCAACATCTTTGGTCACGAGGCTATTGGTTCCAATAATGGCGCCATCACCAATTGTGACTCCCTGCATAATCGTCACAGAATTACCTATCCATACATCATTTCCAATTACTGTATCGCCCTTACTTACAACATTCATCGATGCCTCTGACCAAGCTTCTCCAAATACTTTGAAGGGGTAAGTAGAGACTCCATCCATGGCATGATTGGAGCCATTCATAATAAATCTTACCCCTGTTGCTATTTGACAAAACTTGCCAATAATCAGCTTATCGCCCATGAAATCAAATAAATAAAGGACATTTTTTTCAAAGTTGAAAACATCTTCTGGATCATCATAATAGGTATAGTCACCGACAATAATTTGAGGATTATTAATGATATTTTTTAAAAAAACTGTTCGTGTAACTCCTTTAATAGGATACAAAGTACTGGGGTCTGGAAACAGATTATTATTAGACATAAGATTCTCAAAATTTATTTAGCGTTTTTACGAGATGGTTTCTTTTTAGGTAATGGCAACTCAGAGGTAGTAATACTAATAAGCTGCGATAACCATTCATTATCCTCCCACAATTCACCAGAGATGAGAAAATACGGTTTTGCTCCCGGATAGGGATTGCCTTCAACTACATTGCCAATAAAATCTTTACCAGCCTTGGTTGGTTTGATAAATAGTTGGTCATCGCAAACCAAGGCAACAATTTTTTCATTGCAATAGATTGCGTACTCACCAAACATTTTTTTGGCGATTACGTTTTGGGCTCCAGATATTTGTTCAATAATGTAGTCAATAGTATTTTGCGAGGAGGCCATCGTTAATTCCTAAGAAGATACAGTGCAGCGGTTTAGAGCATCATAAAGAGTGGAGCGCTTTAAACCGAAATTTCTGCAAATAGATGCCTTACTTGCTCCAGCGTTTAGATCCTCTAAGATAGCATCCATTTTCTCAGCATTAATAACTTGAGGTCTGCCTCCGCGACGTCCACGTTTCTTCGCGGCTTCTAATCCTGCTAAAATTCGTTCTCGAGTGAGTGCGCGTTCGTATTGCGCCAATGAACCAAATAAATTAAATAATAATTCACCATGCGGAGTGGTTGTATCCATTTGTTCGGTTAAGGAGCAAAAAGCAATGCCTTCATTTTGCAGCTTGGTAATAATTTCAAGTAGGTGAGGCAGAGAACGACCCAGCCTATCTAATTTCCAAACGACCAAGCAATCACCTTTATTTAGAAAATCTAAAGCTTTTTGTAATCCTGGACGTTTATCTTTTGCACCGCTGGCTTTGTCTTCAAATAAATGACGAGGATCGACTCCTGCTTGCAATAGTGCATCACGCTGTAAATCGGTATTTTGTCTATCGTTTTCTGAGGAAACACGCATGTATCCAATTTTCATCCGTAAAACCCCATATTTAGATTTCCGTACAGGTATGCAATACGGCATAGTTTTTCGTACAGTTATAAAGGTTTTTTTAGTTGATTACAAGTGCAAGTAGAGGAGTATCCGAAAAACAGGTGATTTCCGTCAGTTAAGGTTCATCTTATGAATGTGGATGCGTTCAAGTAAACTTTGGGTTAATAAAGATAAAGCTGTTGAGGGTAGCCCTTAAAATCGATTGATAGACACATTAGTATATAAATTCGTGAAATACGAATTTGTAGACAAATAAAGTGCAACAATTTATTGGTCTACTCATTTATAAATTAATAGACATTATACCTAATCCCTTGGTAACACTTATTTTATTAAGTGATCCAGTATCGAATTTAATGGATCACACAAAACTATTCAACCCGCAAGCAGAACCCAAAATAAATAAATCGACGAAGAAATAAATTTCAGGGTGCAAATTATCTTCTATAACCTCTGTTCCTTAATAACCTGTTCTTTACTTATGAAATTTGCTGCACATTAGGGTGTCATTTTGCTCTAATTTTCATGGAGTAATATAATGTTATTTAAGATTTCAGAAGAGAAGCGTGTGAAGGTTTTAGTATCACTGTTTAATAATGCCGTTAAAAGTGAAATACAAAAGCTACGTTAATAAATATTAAATTTCCTGTAGTAAGGATTGATCCCTATTTTTATCCAACCTATAAAACTGAAATAGAAGCTGAACTTCAAAAATTAACACTCACAGAATCAGAAGCGAAGGCTATTTTAGAAAAAAATCTACATGTGGATTATATTGGTTTTGTTAGAATAGGTATTAACTTTGAACGCTATGTAGATGGGCAATCTAATAGATATGATAATGTAATTGATACAACTAATTATGATAAATTAAATACAAAAACTTTAAGCGCAGAAGAAATTCTGTTTAATGAGCACCAAATTACTCCTTTTTTATTAACTAAGAAAAATGATGTGTATTCCGGAGCGAAATGATCACCAATTCCAGCCGCATTTGATCGCAGATTCCGGAAACACTTGATCAGTGATTCCGATGTTACTTGATCACCGATTCCGGAGCATTTGATCAGTGATTCCGGTCGTATTTGATCACCACCAACACTCACGATATGACAATTTTTATACAATATTCGTCTTGTGACCAAGGCGAGATTATCGTGAGACCATTAAGTATGCGAAAAATTCAAGAAGTATTTCGACAGCATGAACAAGGGCATAGTAACCGTGACATTGGGCGAAGCCTCAATATCAGTTCTGGAACTGTATCCAACTACCTATATCGTGCACGTATAGCTGGATTAACCTTAGCTGAGGCGCTTTCTCTTGGCGAGCAGGAACTCTATGAGCGCTTATTTTTACCCTCAAAGGTCAGTTCAACCCGGCGTGTTTTGCCGGACTGGGAATGCATCCATGCGCAGCTGCGAAAAAAAGGGATGACATTAATGTTACTCTGGCGAGAATACAGGGAATGTCATCCAGATGGTGTGGGCTATAGCCAGTTTTGTGACCGTTACACACGTTATGTGAAGCAAATCAGTCCTGTCATGCGGCAGGTTCATAAAGCTGGAGAAAAGGTTTTTGTTGATTATGCGGGCATGACTGTTCCATGGATAGAGCCGTCTACAGGTGAGATTCATGAAGCACAAGTTTTTGTAGCCAGTCTTGGCGCATCGCAATTTACCTTTGTTGATATCACAGAAAGTCAATCGCTGGAACACTGGATTACCTCCCACATTAGAATGTGGAACTACTTTGGTGGTGTCACCAAAATGGTAGTGCCTGATAACTTGAAATCTGGTGTGAGCAAGTCACACCGATACGACCCTGATATTAACGCAAACTATCAGCATGTCAGTGAGCACTACGGATTTGCTATTGTCCCTGCTCGAGCCGCAAGGCCTCAGGACAAAGCCAAGGTTGAGAATGCTGTTGGCTGTGTTGAGCGTCAAATCCTTGCTCCGTTAAGACATCACACCTTTACCAATATTGCTGAAATTAAAAAGGCCATTGCGCCAACGCTTGTGGCCTTTAATCAACAGTCCTTTCAGAAAATGAATACCTCTCGCCTTGAGCTGTTCGAGGTTCTGGACAAACCAGCGCTTCAACCTTTGCCCTCTGAGCCATATCACTATGCGGAATGGAAAAAAGCCAAGGTGAATATCGATTATCACTTTATTTTTGATGAACATTATTACAGTGTTCCCTATCATTACATTCATAAGACCATCGAAGTTCGTGCCAGCGGTTCAATGGTCGAATGCTTTCATGAGGGGAAGCGCATCGCCCTGCATACTCGCTCAAAAAAACGCTTTACACATACCACTCTGGCAGAACATATGCCCAGCAGTCATAAGGCACATGCCGAGTGGACACCTGAGCGAATCCATCGATGGGCATTAAAAACGGGGGAAGATACCGCTCGTTATATCGAATACATGATTGCAGCCCGAGCATTCCCAGAGCTAGCCTTTCGTTCCTGCCTGGGGTTGATGAGACTTGCTCAGCGTTTTGGTGCAGACCGACTTGAGAGCGCATGCGCGATTGCTCTGGAAGCAGGAATGACACGCTATCAACAGGTAGAGCGTCTGCTGAAAAACAATATGGACTTGGTCAAGACGTCATCCAAAACGACGACTCCTGTCATCCCTCATCGCAACAACCTTCGTGGTTCTAATTACTACCAATAGGAGAAACAACCATGTTAAACAATCCAACGCTTGATAAACTTCGTTCCTTAAAGCTAACAGGCATGACCGATGCGTTTACAGAACACCTCAAAAGACCAGTTAATGATCTGGATTTTGATGAACGGCTTGGTTTATTGGTTGAGCGTGAGTATCTGTTACGTGACAATCGAAAAATGGAGCGAAGACTAAAACAAGCCAAGCTATAGCTTAATGCCTGTATGGAAGATATCGACTTTAAGCATCCTCGCGGCCTGAACAAATCAGCCATGCTGGAACTGTTTCGCTGCCAGTGGGTATCTCAACATCTTAATCTGCTGATTACCGGTCCAACCGGCTGCGGAAAAACATACATTGTCTGCACATTAACTCATAAAGCCTGTATTACAGGATTCTCTTCCCGATATTATCGTCTTCCACGATTATGGAATGAACTTAAGATTGCCAAGGCCAATGGAAGTTATCCCAACTGGCTGGCATCCATCGCAAAAGTCGATGTGCTAGTCCTTGATGACTGGGGACTGGTGGCTCCGGATGAAGAACAAAGAAGAGACTTACTGGAAATACTTGAAGACAGGTATCAAAAACGCTCAACCATCATTACCAGTCAACTCGCTGTTGCTTTATGGCATGAACACCTTGGTGATGCAACACTTGCAGATGCCGTCCTTGATAGACTCGTTCATAACTCAATCAGAATACAACTTGATGGTGAATCCATGCGAAAAACAAAAAAATCTTTACAGACTAAACCCCTTTAACCTCAGCGTGAGTCGTTGAAGTGATCAAATACTCCGGAATCAGTGATCAAATGCCTACCGGAATTGGTGATCAAGTCCTCCGGAATACGCAAAATGATACAAAATCCGATAATTCATATAAACCTTTCTTTATGAATGCGAGCCAATCGAGTATAAAGCCAATATCACTAAAATATGAAATAAAGGATAAAATTTTAGATTTGCTCAATGAAATTTTCCAAAAAATGCTACCTGCATGATCAAGATACTATCTTCAATAATAAATATCATCTTTCGTTTCACGAAAATAGTAATCCTTTGATTTTAAATAAATTGGTTAATTTTTTAAGATCTAACAAATTAGGTATTGACTACGAACCATCAAAATCTTTATTGGGTGGTTTAGTAAAAACATCTGCTTCTATTGAGTTCGCATGTACTTTAGAAATTTTATTAGAAAAAATACAGTTATTTAAAGAAGAACAAAATAACGCCACTCCAGAGATTCCTAATTTAAGGCAGTAAAAAATAACAAGTTTAATTCATGAGTTATACCAAAAAAGAGTCTGTCCAAAGTTTTGTGTACTTAGCCATCCTGTTATACGATAAATTAGTCATGGAATTCGATCATGAACGATTCATAGCTGGGTTAGAGTTGTGAATCGGTATGGTTTATTTCTGATAAATTCGTTCGATCGCCAAGTAAATTAGTTTATATATAGACTTATAGTATATTTCTAATATTAAAGTGATTTAGAAATATAATTAATTGGGGTTTTATACGATATTTCCAGCTATATACTATTCTAAGTATCTATGATTAATTTTTGTAATAGAGACTTTATGCATATTATGGACATTTTATGGGATGGAATATTCGCTAGCATGGATCTGCTTCGAGTATTTGTTGAAGAAATTGAAAGTCAATGTATAGAAATTCCGGAAAAATTTGTACGTGAACAAAAATTTTATAGACAAGGAAATGACGAAGTCACGGTTCATAAAGGTCTTGATGATATGACTTGGTCACTAGATGAGGTATTTATTAATTATTTTCCAAATTTATTTCGTAAATCTGCTTTGCTTACTTTATATGGAGAATTTGAAAATTTACTTAATAACTTATGCAATGATTTAAAAAAAGAAAAAAAATTAAAATTATCGTTCAATGATATGTCTGATAGGGGAATTGATAGGGCACGTAAATATCTTGAAAAAGTAGCTGGGATTAAAGTGGTCAACCAATCATCATGGGAAAAAATCAAACAGTTACAAGAGTTAAGAAATTTAATTGCCCATAATAATGGTTTGGTAAAAGATAAAGAAAAATATTATAATATTAAAGAAAATTTCCCACATTTAAGCGGTGAGACAGAAATTATTTTACACGCAGGTTTCTTGGAAGCCGCTGTAGAAATCTTCATTAGCTATTTTAAAGAAATAAAAGGAAAATGTTAACAACAAACTTCGATAATCATATTAATTTTTCGCTAGATTAGATCTTGATATAAACTGAACCGTAAGATGTGAGCAGAGCAGGAGAAAACAAATTTACCGAAAAACTTATTATTCCCAAAAATAAATGAACCTTATCCTGTATTGGCGAGCGTTAGCAAGTTAATATTTAGGTTTTAGTATGATCCTTACTTCCGTGACTCATCTAACGTTAAATATCAAAGTTATTTAGAAAATTAATTAACTAAGAATAGTTTACTGAATTGCTTTACCACTTTTCACTTGAACATATGAGAAAAAAAATTAATTTCTCATGATGGTATACAAAACCCCCGTTTTATTAACTGGCATTAGCGCAATATTGAAATTATGAATAAAGCAATAAGGGGACTTAATTTTCAATATGCATTTTTTAGAGTTTCCTAAAGAAGCAAACTTTTTTTCTTGGTTTATAATTAGTATCGTAAAACAGGGACTGTATTCAAAGAAATCTAATTCAAGGAGAGGAATATGTCTGATACAAAAAGAGACGTTCATTTTACGACCGAAGTGTTTAAAAACGAACATGATGCGGAAAAAGCTTATCAAGATGCTCTTGATGCAGGATATACCCCTAAAGATATCAATGTGATGATGTCTGAAGATTCTCGAAAAAAATATTATGATTCAGTTTTAGTTAAAGAAGGCTCAAAAGCATCTGAAGGAATGGGAATCGGTAGTGCAACTGGAGCTGCATTGGGTGGTATTGTAGGTGCGATTGCAGCCATAGGTACTAGCCTTGTTATTCCAGGATTAGGTTTAGTTATTGCTGGTCCATTAGCTGCAGGTCTTGCTGGGGCTGGTGCTGGTGGAATCACTGGTGGATTAGTCGGTTCGTTAATCGGTTGGGGCATACCTGAAGATAAAGCAAAAGTGTTTGAATCTCGCATTAAAGAAGGGGGTATCGTATTAGGTGTGAATGATACTCGCCCTGATAGCAATCTGTCTTCTAAATGGAGTAAATATCACTATTAATTGATAGTGAGTGTTTCGCAGTCTTAATCATCAAGACTGCGTTCTCATATCGCATCTTTCTTAATGAAGTGGAAATGAATCAATGCGTTTCTGATTTCTTTACAACCTTTAAAGCTCATGATCTACTGTGTCTTTTGAAGGAGAGTAGGATGAGCACGGAACATCAATTAGAGAAAGAATTAAAGTTGAAGTATGAATTAAACCAATATCTGGAATATTTTGAACGCAAATACGCACCGCCAAAATCACCAAAAGAACCTCTCTCTCAAGCCTTAGATAAGAATGAGACTCAAGATTCGCTATAATTAGAATATAAGGCAATTCTTAGGAGAGCATCATGACTCATGAATACCATGTGGTTCACCATCCTAAAGGAGGGTGGTCCGTTAAAAAGTCAAATGCACTGCGCGCAAGCTTTCATTTCGCAACCAAGGAAGAAGCCATTAAAAAAGCGCGTGCGTTAAGTAATTCTCATCATGCAGAGTTAGTCATTCATAATTTAGATGGAAGGATTTCTGTAAAAGACAGTCATGGAAATGACCCTCGTTCGATTCCGGGTTAATGGTACCAAATATAAGGTACATTTTTTAGGATAACTTATGTGCGGACGCTTTAGTCTTAATACCGACTTAAAAGAAATTAAAGAGCAATTTGGTGTGGTACAGCATGAGCCTTTGCCCAATAGCTTTAATGTGGCACCTACCGAAAATGCTTTGTGCCTTATCAATAAGGAACACATTCTTGATGTACTGCCGATGCGTTGGGGTTTGGTTCCCTGGTATGCCAAAGATAAGAAAAACATGCTTTTGATTAATGCACGCGTTGAAACCATTAGTGACAAAGTCGCGTTTAAGCAAAGCCTTAAATCGCGACGTTGTATTGTGCTGATGAGTGGATTTTTTGAATGGCAACACCATAAGCAGGAGAAGAAAACCATCAAGCAGCCTTTTTACATTACCCGAAAGGATAAACAGCTGATGCCGGTTGCGGCCATTTGGGATTATTACAAACCTGATGCAGAGACTAAACTTCCTTCTTGCTGCGTATTAACCACAGCGCCTGATGCATTAGTCGCACCTTTGCATGACCGCATGCCGTGGATTTTATCCAAACAGCAACAAGAAGAATGGCTTAAACCGCACGCGCTGACGCAAGCGGATTTAGAGCGGATTCTCGCGTTGCAGACACCACTGGAATTAGAGTGTCATCCGGTAACTCCTGCGGTAAATAGTGCTTTATATAAAGAAAAAGATACGATTATTCCCTTAAATACTTAAAAACCACTGCTGATTTCTCTATTTGATGAGTGGACTTCAATTTATTTAATAAAAGAATCATGATGTTTTTCCATCACTTACCTGATTGCTCTCTTTTTGCCCCATAATAACCATTTACTTCTCTCCAATAACCCCCTAGTATTAATTTACGTTACATAAATCAAGTGAGTCATATACCATGGCACATGGCGGCTTAAGACCGAATGCCGGTCGCCCGAAAGGGCAGGGAAAGTATCAGGGAGAAACAACCAAACCGGTACGCATTCCTTTATCGCGTGTTGCTGAGGTAAGACAACTATTGGATACGGGCTTATCGTATCAATTGCCTTTGTATGGCTGCTCGGTTCGCGCAGGATTTCCATCGCCTGCGGATGATTACATTGAAATGTATCTCGATTTAAACAGTCAT
>DEHS01000100.1 GCA_002352055.1 Legionellaceae bacterium UBA2794 | reverse complement strand
TATTCCTTAGATTTACAGATTCTAAATAGATGTTATGAATATTATCAATATTATCCTTTAAATATAAACATAATGCTCCATTTCTGAAACTGAAATGTAATATATCCAATATTGGCTTCTTGACCGAGTTATATGTCATTTCACAAAATAATCAAAATTTCTAATAATTTAAACTATTTAAACCCTTCCGGTTAAAAATCACCTACATTATGTTTTCGAAGCTATTACAAACTTAAAAACACTTCCGAGTTTAAGTTATATTACAGTAAACCTGTCTACCAAGCAGGATTTTAATAATTTTCATTTTTCCTCTACCCAAAAATCTGCCATTAACTCAGCTTGTTTTAATACTGTATCAATAGCTTTTTGCTGCATATCAGGGGGATAGCCGTATTTACGTAATGTCCTGCTCACTAAGCGCATTAAATTAGCCCTGGCACTCTCCCGGATAGTCCAGTCAATAGTGGCATTACTGCGGACTTTATCCGCAATTTCGCGGGCTATGTGCTTCAAGGTATCATCACCAAGCACCTGCACAGCGCTTTCATTTACCTCAAGGGCATTATAAAAGGCTACTTCATCAGTTGATAAGCCAAGTTTCTCACCCTGTTTATCAGCTTCTTTAACCTCNNTGAATGATCTCTGCAGTTGATAATAGGTTATTCTGGTATCGTTTTATAGATGCCTCAAGCATTTCAAGTAGTGCCTTACCCTTTACAAGATTGGTTTTTAGCCTGGACTTAATCTCATCATTAAGTATTTTCTTCAGCAGTTCTAATGCAAGGTTTTTGTGCTTCATTCCCTGAATTTCAAGAAGGAATTCATCTGATAGTATAGGTATTTCAGGTCTTTTCAATCCTGCGGCATCAAATATATCTACAACTTTTTCAGAAGTTATCGCGGCATTTACGATCTGTTTTATTATCGATTCAAGGTTTAAATCCCGTTCACCGCTTCCTGTACCTGTGAATTTAGTTAACCGGGCTTTCACTGCCTGGAAAAATGCAACAAGCTCTGTAATTGCTGCCGCTTCAGGTTTTGATACTGAAAGTGAATATGCCTGTGATAACAGAGTGACTTCTTTAATAAATCTTGCCTTGCCGTCATCCAATCCGAGGATATGTTCTTCTGATTGAAGGATAATTGATAGCTTATCCCGTGATGATGCTGCAAAAAATGTTTTGTAATCAAGTGCTCCATCAATATAAGCTGAAGGCTCTTCAAGCAGTATATCACTTTCGGATTTACTCTTTTCGGCGAACATTTGAGTGACAACCTCCAGCTTTTCAAGCATAACATCAACAGCTTTATCCAGATCTTCGGCAGGCTCACCTTTACCGCCTGAATCGGAGTAAAATGAAAGGGCTTTCTTCATATCTGTTGCAATACCAAGATAATCGACAATAAGTCCGCCTGGTTTATCCTGAAATACACGGTTTACCCTGGATATCGTCTGCATCAAGGTATGGCCGCGCATCGGCTTATCAATATACATTGTGTTTANNCTTCAATTCGTCTGCAGGGTCTTTCATTCTTTCTGCAAGGGTTTTGCGCTGCATTTTAGTGGTATGGTGTTTAGCCATAACCGGACCATCAGAGCTTACAGCAGTCATTATGACTTTAATAGAGCCTTTATTCAGTTCATCACTATGCCATTCGGGTTTTATTTTGATTATTTCATTATAAAGCTCAACAGCTATCCTGCGGCTCATAGCAACAATCATTGCTTTGCCGTTAGAGGCAGAATATCTGGTTTCAAAATGAGAAACTATATCACTTGCAAGGTTCTTTAATCTTTCCTTGTTTCCAATAATTGCCTCGAGCTTTGACCACTTTGCCTTAGCTTTTTCTGCATCAGAGAGTCCTTCACCTTCATCAAGCTCTCTATCAAAATCGCCAATTAATTTTCTTCCCTCATCATTCAGATTAACTTTGGCAAGGCGGCTTTCATAATAGATCCGTACTGTTGTATTATCTGCGATTGATTGTGATATATCATAAATATCAACATACTTGCCAAAAACCGCGGGAGTATTTACATCACTGGTTTCAATCGGTGTGCCGGTAAAGCCAATATATGTTGCATTAGGCAGGGCATCACGCAAATACTTGGCAAAGCCATAAGCAATTCGCTTGCCAATCACTTCACCTGTGGATTTATCAACTACATCCTTATACTTTGCATCAAAGCCATATTGCGTTCTGTGTGCCTCATCTGCTATTACAACTATGTTTTGCCTGTTAGATAGCTCTTCATAGACTTCTTTACCTTCATCAGGCCAAAACTTGTGTATGGTAGTAAAAATTATCCCGCCGCTTGAAACTTTTAGAAGCTGCTTTATATCATCACGGCTTTCAGCCTGCTTTGGCTCCTGCCTTAACAGCTGTTTAGAGTTTGCGAAGGTATCAAATAACTGATCATCCAGGTCATTCCTATCGGTAATTACAACAATTGTTGGATTGTTAAGGCTTAATACCAGCTTACCTGTAAAGAATACCATTGAAAGCGATTTACCGCTGCCTGTGGTATGCCATACAACTCCGCCTTTTCTATCCCCGGCTGGTGATGCAGCATTAATAGTTTGTGTTACAGCTTTATTGACGGCGTAATACTGGTGATATGCTGCAAGTTTTTTTACAGTGAAAACCTGGGTTATTCCGGTTTCGGGGTCTTCTTTTCTTGATTTTTCAAATACGATAAAATTCCTGATTATATCAAGCAGGGTAACAGGATTAAGCATTCCCTTTATCAGTGTTTCCATCTGAGGGATAAACCTTGAAGCATCCTTATTGCCATCAATGCTCTTCCAGGGCACAAATCTTCCTTCACCTGCTGAAAGGCTGCCTGCTTTACACTCCAAACCATCTGAGATCACGCAAATTTCATTATATGTAAAAAGCGAGGGTATGACTGCTGTATAAGTTTCTATCTGATTATAAGCGCTATGGATATCTGCATTATCCTCTGCCGGATTTTTAAGCTCCAAAACTACCAATGGCAAACCATTGACAAATAAAATTACATCTGGCCGTTTATTCTGGTTATTATGGAGAATTGTAAACTGGTTAACTGCAAGGAAATCGTTGTTTAACGGATTTTCAAAATCAACTAATGCAATTTCATGACTTCTTTCAAAGCCATCCTGCTGGTATGGAATCCTTACTTTTTCAATCAGTAATTCATGGAAGGTTTCATTGTTATGCAGCAGATCAGGAGAATATATTCTTAAAACTTTCTGAACCGCCTGTTCAAGAGCATCAGCCGGAATATGAGGGTTAATTTTACTTACAGCTCTTCTTAACTTATCAGCCAGAACCACTTCTTCAAAAGATGATCTTGCAGGACTTGCGCCTTCGGGTGATATATCCGGACCATAAGCATACTGCCAACCCAGCTTACAAAGCTCTTCCAATGCAAATTCTTCAATATGAGATTCTGTGATTGGTTTCAAGGGNNTATTTATAAAGCCTGTGACCGTGCGTTTTTTTTATTTTATTATCTTTATGTAATCTTCCGATAATTATCGCTGGATGAGTATTAAATTTTTCCGCTAATGCAATAATAGCTGCAACACTAAATCTTTTTAGATTTAATGCCTCACTGTATTGTTCCTCTGTTAAAACTACATTCCCAGCAAATTCATTTGCTTCAACTTCTTTTTTGGTATCTAAATTTGGGTATTCAATGTCTTCAAGAAAAATGTCTTTTTTGCCATGTAATAAAATATGCCCAATTTCATGAAATAGCGTAAACCAGAAAATGTCATTTCTTTTGTATCTATTGCTTAGTTGAATTAATGGTGTATCATTAATCCATCTTGCTGCTCCATTTATGGGTGCTTTTGGCAAACATGGAGTATGAACAACTTTTACGCCAGCATTAAGACAAATATTTTGAACAGTTGAAAAGAAATTGGAATCTTGATGAACCATTATATTTTTGAGATCTTTTAAACATCCTTTAAGTTTTTTTTCTGTAAAAGAGGATGCTTTCAATTCAGATGCTTGTAACTCACCTTTTCTGAGCCATGCAGATATTGCGTATGGTNNTGAGTTCTCTATTATAATAATAACTTTCCCATGCTTTATGATTGGAAAATCCAAAAAAATATAATAATGAAATAGCCTTCTCTTCATTATTATTAACATTTTGAATCCAGTGTTTTTTACACATATCACTAACTGGAAATTTTGCAGCCCATGAGAGTGCTTGTTTTACCACCGTTTTTCTTTTCTCCCTTGCAAGGAATTCATCATATGATCTTTGCTTATTAAGCCAAAAGTGAGCAGGAATGCCTAATACATTTTCAAACTGTACAGCCATATCTGGAGTAATAGAACTGCTACCATTTAGTATTGCAGTAATAGTTTTTTCTGGTTTGTCAGTTCTTAATGCAAATTCTTTCGGGCCAATTCCTATCTCTTCTAATTTTTCTTTGAGAGTTTCAGAAGGATGTAAAACTAATTGCGGATTGTATTCATTTATTTTGTTCATATTTATTGGTGATAATCTGTTATTTCTATTATTTCTATTCCTTTAATTTCGGACCAAATATATTGGCCATTTTCATTTTCAGGTATAGGGATTTCATGCGGTATAAATATTAATCTCTTAGGATGCTGTAAATCACAAGCCCATTGCCCTTTTCTATCTCCCACTAATTCATGGAATCTACCCGGCAAATTCTTTGAATCTTCTAAAGTTTGACAGTTTAAAAGGTCCTGTAATCGTTGTGTGATCTTTTTCGCCATAATTGGACCGTATTCTTTTTGAAGATTACGGCTATTATTAACGATTTTCTGCAGTTTAGGATCTTTAAATGTAATTTTCATTTTTACATATAAGACAAATATACTGCAAAATTAATTAACAGTAAATGTAAATTAAAAAGTTTCTTCATGTTTTAAGTAAATATTGGGAATTGCTTAAAATGCATTGTTTTTTAGGTATTTTATGTAATTCATTAAGTTTGATCTATAAAAATCTTTCCTTATGCTTGGCTGGTGGGGTAAGGGGTAAATATCCCGCTCAAGTTTATTATCTTTTGCCGGACAGAAGGTAAATTTTCCTTCACATTTGCGTGTTTTTGGGTTATAGCTCCAATAATCTCTAACCTGCGCTTTTTCACCTGCTAAAAGCTGCAATACAGGTAAACCTAAAGCAATAATTGGTATATTAGGATATGCTGCCAATTCCTCTTTCAGTAATTCAAGGTTTGCAGGTAAATGTGAGTAGAGTACATGCATTGTACGCTCAGGTGGATATGTGTAAAAATACTTAAATACATTGGTAGCATAAATATTATCAAAACTAATTCCAAGTAAATTACAAATTTGGTTTATATATGCTTTTAATGAACCTGCTTTATCCAGGTTTAATGTATATTCAATTGATTGCCTGCTTTTTTCATTTTTAACAGTCGGGTCTTGTCCCAATATAATGAGCTGTATTTTATTGGTTATCCTGAATGGTAATACCGGCAATAAATTAGAATCAATTGGATTTTCTTTGAAGTCATTTTTTAATTTCAAAGAATTTCTGATATCAAGTGATTTAATAAATATTTCAGAAATCTTCATAATTGATTAGATTAATTGCTTAATCGTTTTAAAAAAATATTTTGCATCATTATTATTAGCCTTTAATCTCTGTTTTGCGGTTTTTCCGGAAGTTTTGGGAATAAATCTGCGTTCCATTTCTTTGTGTTTTACAACAGCCTTTATTGTTTTTCCTTTCGATCTGCAGGCGCAAACCATTATTAAACAATCATAACTAAACATTATATTTAATTTTTTATCTATTATCTCGTATAAATCACCCTGAGTAGTAATTCCAACAATTTTACCCTTTCTTTTCAATATATCCATATAATCTGCTTTATTTTTGAAATCGGGATAAATTGAAACAAAACCAAATTTGATAAGTTTTTTCCTTAAAAGCTTAATTGTTGTTGTTTTCCCCTTTTTGCCATTGCCTTGTAATGCTAAAATTGTTTTCATTTGTTTTGCAATATATTATTCTGGAAAATACCAATAAGGTATTCCGCTTTTTTCAGTTTGACTTAACTTCCTTTTAGCAGGTTCAAATCCTTCACGTAATAGATAATACAAATCATAAAGTAATTCTTTTGCTTCAAATATATAACCATGCTTACTATCAGATTTAACATGAGTTGCATCTATACTATCAACATCATTTTCAACAAATAAATCAGACCCACCTTTTCCGATAGGTAACAAACCACTTGATACGAAAATTGATTTTGCTAATGCTGAATCATTATCTGATGCATAAATTGTTCTTCTTGATCCGATATTTTTTATTTTTCTAAGTAGTGACTTAAATGTCCCTTGCTCAAGATCACCAGCACCAAGTACTATTTGTTTAATTATATTTAACTTATTGGCTAGACTTGCATCATTAATTAGTTTTTCTAACGTAAATGCAAGTACAGTTGTACCCATACTATGTGCTACTAAATGTAGTTTTTCAATATTGGTTTTATTCAGAAGTAATACAATAAACTCTTTAAAATGTTCTGTACTATTTTGTGCAGTTTTCAGGTCATGTACATAGCTGAAAGTTTTACCATCTGAAGCCCAGCTAAACATTGCGCTTAACCCCTTATATTTCATGTCGTAAACTAATTGACCAGTTCTTCGTGCTGCATCTGCAAAAGTATTATTATATCCATGCAGGAAAATTAATGCATCTTTTTCAGGATTAAGTTCAAGTACTCCGTTAAAATGTTTTGTAAATTCATCTTCTGTAAGTTCCTTAATATTATTCAATACAACATGACGTATAGTGTCCTCACCAAAAAGGAAATTCCATATAATGCCAGGTCGTTCCAATACTCCCATTTTATGCTTTTTAGGAATGCTAACGGCGCATAGGCCATATTTCAATTCATCTACGTTACTGCCATAATATTCATTTGGTAAAATTGATCCTGTTTTGTTTCGGTTCGTGCCGTAAAATAAAGGTACTAAATCTAATTGGTTTGAGCCAGTTGTCTCATCGAACCCAGTAAGTTCTTTACCTTCTTCAGTTATAAAGCTAAGTGATGGTTTGACAGGAGAAGCATATTTTGAATCTCCCTCAGCATAATATTTTTCTTCTATGGTGAAAATATCAACAATTTTATCTATTTTGTTTATTGTTCCTATCCTAAGCCTTTGGATCTCAAGTTCAGGGTCAAAAAAATCTTCATTGAGTTTTATTGGCTGTGCCCTAACCCAGTCAAACTTTAATATTAATCTGTTATTTTGTTCTTCATAATTTTTACTGGAAATTACATATCCATATTTTAAAATTTCATTTCTACCATTGACTCCTAAAACACCATCACCTTCTGCAATTTTTGAAAAATTTTGAATACAATAAGATAATTTTTTCAACTGAGAATTTCAATATTTTGGATAATACTTAGTTACAGCTATAGAAATATCACTTATATGAGCTTTAGGGTCAGCTTCAATCCCTTGCCAGTCAAAAACGAGCTCATTTTTTTCTTCACTTTCGGTCCATTTCCTATGCCTGCTATTAGACANNCTGAATTGCCCAAAATTTATTCGAGCTAATTTTTTGTAATTCTACAGGACGTTTTTCAATTGCCATATTTTACCCCTCTACCCGCACTTCGCCGCTCATCAACTTGGGTAATAGTGTATCGCGCAATTGGGTTAATGTGCGGATTTGTAATTCATTTTGATATATTTTTTTATCTATTGGTTCTGTAATAAAATTGAAATTATCAATTTTATCTTGTGGTGGAATTGTATTTTTTAAATTTTTGAAATCATCTTTGCCAATAGAGCCAAATACCGTGCCACTATCTTCAAAAAGTTTAACNNGAATAATAACTTGGTTTGTCCTTATATCTGAATGCTGCGACTCCACGTCCTAAACAGCATTCTTCAAAAGCCATATTAATGTCACCTACGGGGGCTCTCACGCTTACAAGAGTATCAAATTGTTTTGCCGTTCTCTTTGCTTCTGTTGTATATACTCTAATCGATGGAAAACGAAAATTAAAATCAGCATTCCCTTGATAAAATACCATTCCTTCACCATTTTCGTTTATGTATTCTCCTGAAGGGGATTGACCCATGACAAAGGTGAATTCATCTTCAAGTTTTCCTTTTTCCCAATTCTCTTCAGCTTCTTCAATAAACCATTGCCTAAAGAGTGTTTCGGCTAACGTCTGAAGTGTTTTGTTTTGCCGGTTCAGCAGGTCAATTTTATCATCAAGGTTGCTGAGAATATCAGCTATTTGATTCTGTTCGTTAATGGGGGGAAGATCTATTTCTAAATTTGATATATCTTCTGGTCTGAGTGAGGGATAGGCGGATGTCGAGCCTTCAGCAATTACATCAAGATAATTTACTACCTCTTCTGTTGTCAAATAATAATAAAGAAATTTTGAACTTACATACTTGTTGTTGGGACTTATTACAACAAATCCAGTAGAAACAACTGTATTTGGTTTACAAGTTTTAATATAGCCATAATGCTTTTGTATCGGTCTAACGGTGGAATAGATAATATCATTTGGCTTTACTAACCTTTTTGCTCTACTTGGTGCTTCCTTTATTGGCAAAATTTGAAATGAATCAATCTTTCCATTTGTTATAGACCCAGTATCCAAATATTCAATTGTGTCAAACAAGAAACTCTTATCTATACTCTTGATATTTAGCTCTGCAATCTCACCAATATTTATTCTATTCCAAGTTGACATCATTATTAATCAATAGTGCAACCAGTGGTTGCACAAATGTAATTTACATTATAGTTTATTTTTAGCTAAATTATCAGCTATTTTTTATATAGAATCAATTTTGTCACAAATATCTACAACATGGTCTAAGCCATATAACAATGAAGTTTCATCAATATCCATCCATTTAAAGAATTCCATCATTAAAGCATATTTGTTTCTTGAATAAGAAGTATCTATTGCTGCGTGACCAAGTCTGAATACAACAGGCTCATGATGCGCGAGTCTGTTTCTTAATTCATTTAATTCCTCCAGCTTAGCAAAAACATAATTATGATCATAATGCTGCAATGCTGAACTGGTAGGTTTAGATGGAAAAATTCTTAATAAGGTCTGACCACCGGCATAATATTGGTGCCGGGCGAACATATATCTCCAGAATCCAAAATCCATTTCTGCAATTAACTTAGAATGCGAATAGTTACCCCCTAATTTTCTGACTGCAAAAGAAATAATCGAAGGAGTTTTCCCGCAGTGTGGAGTGTTAAACATTCCTGCCGGTAACGCAGAATTTCTTAACCAGTCATTCCCATAAATTACTTTATAATGATTATCTGTTGCATTTCTTAATGCTATTTCAAAGCAGCTGATAATTGTAAATAATTCCTGAGTTAATTCAAGATTTTTTCTGTATAATGTCATTGATTTTCTTGAGTTACTTCTGCAAGCTGTAAAATATCTGCCCATTCTTTCAGGCGACATTATGTTTTCAAAATCACTGTATTTCATTAACTTAGATTATTGGAATTTGTTAAAACCAAAGTTTGTTATTATATTTGTAGCACGATACAGTTCCCGGAAGCCCCTGACCGCAAGGTTAAGCTTTCGGGTTTTTCGTTTATACTAATTAAATCCTTATTTTTGCTAAATTCTCGGAAATCCGCTTATTTAAATCTGCTTCTTCTGCAATTTGTTTTTCAAACTCAGCTTTTAGTGATGTAAAACGTTCGGCAAAATTGAAAACATCTTCTTCATCAGGCAATCCTACATACCTGCCGGGTGTAAGCGCATTATTCAGTGCTTTTACTTCTTCTATTGTGGAGCTTTTGCATAAGCCTGCAATATCATTATATTCATTCTCACCGGTCCGCCAGTTGTGGTAAATTGCGGCTAAGTTTGTAATATCTTCATCAGTAAAAGCAAGGTTTTTCCTGTTTATCAAATAACCGTGGTTACGGGCATCAATAAAAAGTATTTCGCCTTTGCGTTTGGTTTTATTCCTTCTTAAAAACCACAGGCAGGCAGGTATCTGTGTATTTAAAAACAGCTTCGCAGGAAGGTTCACAATGCAATCAACCAAATCATTTTCTACTAATGCTTTTCTTATATCACCCTCGCCGGAGGTATTGCTTGTAAGCGCACCTTTGGATAGCACAAACCCGGCCATACCGGTTGGGCTTAAATGATAAATAAAATGCTGTATCCATGCATAGTTTGCATTGCCTGCAGGCGGTGTTAGCTTTTGTCCTAAAACACTCCACCGGGCATCATCACGAAGCAGCTCACCGCTCCAGTCGCTATCGTTAAACGGAGGGTTTGCAATGATGTAGTCGGCTTTCAGGTCCTTGTGCGCATCATTTAAAAAGCTGCCTTCATTGTTCCACCTAACGTTGCTGCTGTCAATTCCGCGTATTGCAAGGTTCATTTTACAAAGCCGCCATGTGGTCTGGTTGCTTTCCTGCCCAAAGATAGAAATGCGGTCTTTGGGGTCTAACTCCAGTCCCTTTTTACCGGGTTTTTGATATCGGTCTTTATGAGCTTCAACAAACTTTTCGCTCTGCACAAACATCCCGCCTGAACCACAGCATGGATCAAAAACCCTGCCTTCGTATGGCTCAAGCATTTCAACCAGCAGCTTTACCACACTTGCCGGGGTATAGAACTGTCCGCCTTTTTTGCCTTCTGCAAGCGCAAACTCACCAAGGAAATACTCATACACTTTGCCAAGGATATCCTTGCTTTGGGCTTCTTTTGTGCCAAGTACTGCGCTACCAACAAGGTTAATAAGTCCGCCAAGTGACTGTTTATCGAGCTTTTCCTGAGCATAAACTTTGGGCAGCACTCCTTTTAGAGAGGGGTTATCCTTTTCAATGGCATCCATTGCATCATCAACATCCTTGCCGATTGTGGGAAGGGCTGCTCTGCCCTGTATCCATTTCCAACGGGCAGATGGCGGCACATAAAACACTTTTTCAGCAATGTATTCATTGCGGTCTTCAGGATCGGCCCCTTCAAAGCTGCCTTTGCCTTCAACCAGCATACTGTGAAGCTCTTCAAAAGAATCTGAGATATATTTCAGGAAGATAAGACCAAGCACTACGTGCTTGTATTCTGCTGCATCCATATTCTTACGGAGCTTATCAGCAGCTTTCCACAGCTTCTTTTCGAGCGGTTCTTCTTTAACTTCTTTTTGCTTTTTAGCCATAGGTTCCCTTGGAAGGGGATCTTGAGAATAATTAAGAATATTGAATATTTAAAATTAGGGTAATTTTAGGAAAAATAAAAGGTTAATAAAGGAAGAAAAAAGAAAATAAAAAGTATATACCTGCAAAAAATTGGAAATTGATTATTATTTTTGAGTAAATGAAAATAAAGATATGGAAAAGAAAATAGAAACATATTCTGTTCAGGATTTTGATGATGAAATTGTTAAATTATATGAGAATTATATCAAGGGTAAATCTTTTTTAGAAATAAAACATTTTTTAAAAGTTAATAAAGAATTTGAAGTATACGATGTTATTATGGGGATTTGGTATTATTACGTAATTTGGGAACTACCGTCAAACACATATTCCATATGGGGTTATTTGGATAAATATATTAATCTCGAAGAGTTTTTATATGGAAAAATATCTATTATTAAAACATGGAGTCTTGAATCAATATTTGAATATTTCAATAACCATTTAATTAGTTTTGTAAAGAATGAAAAACTTGGGGAAATATGGAAAATTGAAAGCAGTTTACTAACAATGTCTGCGAGAGGGAGAGAACTAATTAAAAATTTACATAATGATGAGAAAAAACTTATAGCTGAAAAAAATCGTGAATTAGCTTACAATAACGAAATTCTAGTAAAAGATATAGAGGAAAAAACTTACTTATTAGATAAAGATGAAATCGATAGATTAATCGAAACTGTTAAAAAAAATCCTAAAAGATGTACTGAATTATCTGAATGTTACGAATTTATTGCTGAAAATTATAAAGGGTATAAAAGAAAAAATGGACAACCACATTATTCGAAAATTGCCGAGTTCATTTATAAGAAAATCAATAAAAAAGTAGCCCTTACTACTATTAAAAAACAAATTCAACGTTTCCGAGATAAAAACATAGAAAAATAGGGTAAATATTTTTCTCAGACATTTTGTCCCTAATTTCAATTTTAAGTTTGTAGTATGAAAGTCAATTCCATAAAATACTTAAAATTGAACAAAATTAGCACCGGGCTTTCTTTTATTGCTTTTCTCACCAAATTAAGCAATTTGGAATTACTTTCTCCCGGTGCTATTCATTTCTAAAGTTTCATGAAAATATCCGAAATTGAAGAAAGGCTCAAGAACATTGAGTCAATGCTTGAAGTGCAAAAGCCTAAGCCTATGACTTTTGATACTGCGGCTGAATACCTTGGTATATCAAAATCATACCTGTATAAACTCACTTCCGGAGGTAAAATACCGCATTTTAAGCCATACGGCAAGAAAATTTACTTTGAAAAAGTATCTCTTGATAAGTGGGTTTACAGTAAACCGGTCAAAGGTACAGCAGATATTGAAGCTGAAGCCATTAAATATTTATCTAAATAGGTGAATAATGTCAAAAAAGATAAATATTTCTTTGATAAGAAGCAGGAAGGTTTACACCAATCAAACATTGGCTGAGTTATTTCATGTTCATATCCGTACCATTCAGGTGTGGAAAAGAGAAGGTATGAAGCCGCTCGAAGAAAATTCAAGACCGCATCTTTACCTTGGATTTATAGTCAAAGAATTTCTTCAAAAAAAATATAAAAGGAATAAGAAAAAATTGGAATTACATCAATTCTATTGCGTGAAGTGCAGAAAAGAAACTATTAGTAAGCATGAAAAATTACGTTATGTTATTACCGATAAAAATCTGGGGAACGGAAATAAACATGCAAAGATATTTGGAAACTGTGAAAAGTGCGGGACGGAAATATTCAGGTTTGCTTCCGATAAGATCATAAATAAAATGATATCATTAAAGATACTTGAAGAGGAAGGAACAGGATTAATGAGTAACTTATCTCTCCCTTTAAACACTGACATAAACAGGGTTTCCAAAAAGCAGATAAATGAACAACTAACTTTGAATTTTTAACTGAAATTAAAATAACGAGAGGAGATTGAAAATGACAATTAACATTCAGAATATAAAGATCAAACAGGAATACTACAAATGGCTGCAGGAAGTTAAAGGAAAGAATCCGGCAACTATTGATAAAATTGAAAGTGCTTTAACTAAATATGAAGAGTATTCAAACTATGAAGAATTTGCAAAGTTTAGTAAGGAAAAAGCATTATCATACAAAGCATGGCTTAAAAAGTCCAGTTACCGGGATAAACCTATACAGACATCAACTTATTGCCATTATTTAAAAATGCTGAAAAATTTCTATGATTGGCTTCTTATGCAGCCGGGATATAAGAGCAGGTTATCAGGCAATGATATAGCCTACCTAAATACGGCTGATTCTGAGAGTAAAGTATCTCAGCAAGGGAGGTTGAAGAAAAACCCTTCGCTAGAATATATTTTGAGACTTACTGCATCGATAAAAGGAAATAGTGAAGTAGAAATGCGTGACAGGGCATTAATTGCTTTCACAGTTCTTACAGGTATGAGGGATTCAGCAATAGCCAGCCTTCCGGTAGGTTGTGTTGACCTCGAAGAGCTAGAAGTTTACCAGGACCCTAAAGAAGGAGTAAAAACCAAATTTTCAAAGCAGATATTCAGCAAAATTTTTAACTTTGAACCTGCATTATTAAAATATGTAACAGATTGGGTGGAATTTCTTAAAGAAAAAGGTTTCAAGAATGATGATCCGGTATTTCCAAGATCCAAGTCGTTATCAAAAGGAAATGATCTTTGCTTTGAGAAATCAGATGAAGTAGAGCCGGTATTCTGGACAGGTTCAGGACGTATAAGGAATATATTCAAGAACCGGGCTAAAGACGCTAAGATGGAGTACTATAATCCGCATTCCTTCAGAAAGTTAACAGCACATTTAGCATTGGAAAAATGTGTGAATGGTGAGGAAATGGCAGCTGTAAGCCAGCATTTTGGTCATGAGCATGTAGCAACCACGATTGGCTCATATGTAAATTTTAATTCATTCAAGCTCTCCCAGGTATTAAAGAAAATTGATAAAAGAAAGAAAAATGAATAGAATTTGTTACCTGTTTGTTACTTACTGATTACTAAACAACAAAGTAACAGTGCTTTATAAGGCAACTACGGATTTGAATCAGTAACACTAGTAAAAAAATTGCATATAATTTATGTATAATATAAAAACACATATATTAAATTTGTGTCCAAATTGTGGCGAAATGAAAATTGTAAACAGGCATTTCTTTGACCATGAAAAAAGCATTTTTGTTCTATTTGTCTGCCCCAAATGTGATGATAAACCAATAATAAGAGATGTAATGTGTTATTATGGGAAGAATGGTTACTTAGGCGATGAAGAACGAAATGATAGCACAAATTAATATATATTATTTGAAAGAAAAAATATGCTGTTGAAGATAGGAAAACACAATTTAAACGAAGATCTGAGTATGGAGTTATTCCTGAAAATGGTTAGATGGCGTTGGGAAAACTTTGGATTGGATCTTTGTGTAGATGATTGTCAGGATANNATATATTAAATGAATATGAATTTGAGCTGGACAGGGTTTATCATAAAAATGAGGAATTTGGGTGCAGTTTGATCCACTTTTTTATAACGGTTAAAAATCCGGATATAATTAAAACTAAACTTGATGATATTGGCTATTATGAATTTGAGTTTATGAACTTAGAGGGGACACCAGAAAGTGAAAATGAATGTGTGCTATATTACATTTTTGAACATAGTTTATCTGAAAACTAGATTGTAAGGAATTTTTAATTATTAAGTTCATTTAATTTCAAAATTAATTACTTGGTATTTTAATTTGTTACTTTTTTACATCTTGTTTAGTTTTAGTTCCCAAATATTCAACAAACCAGTCTTTTGCATAAAAATTAAATGAATTCNNAGAAGTTTTTTGAATTCATATATTTTGCTATCAATATTATTTGTTTCGTGATTAATCCTGATAATTTTTTGAACATAATCTGCAAATGTAATGTATGCGCGAATAAAATGCTCACCTATATCTTTGTGAGTTTTTATGTATTTTTTTATCAGTTCAATAATGTCAATTGCTGCTAAAAGCTCATTTTGTATAAGCATAATTCGGAGTTCCAGGAATTTGACATCAAAATACATTAAATAATTTTCGGTTTTAACTTTAGTTAATAAACATCTAGCGGTATTAAATTCTTCTTTAAAGAAAAATAATTTGGCAGATAACAGATTTGTAATATTATCTGAATTGTGNNCTGAATTGTTTTCTTTGATCAAATTTTTGGTTCTGTTAAGGAAATCTAAAGCCCAGTCATAGCTTTTTAATCCAATGGCGCTTTCAATAATGATTTTGAGATCAATGAATGTTACTCCGTATTTTTTTAATATCTCCCTCTTTTCCATCAATTCAGCCAGCTTTATTACTTCTTTTTCGTATTCACTGTGTCCTTCGTTAATGATCTTTGATAATGTATGCAGAAGTGTTAAATAATAACCATTTTCATTGATTTTTATATTTGGATCAATATTATTAATATAATTTACATATTCCCTGTAAATATCTTCGTTGAATCCCTTATTTTGAAGCTCGAGCGCTAAATACCGGAAAGCAATTTCAGGATCATTTTTGAAAATATTATCTTTATTTCTTTCAATATGCTCGTTTATGCAATGCGATAAGGTGAACATATGTTCAATATCTATTCTATTGGTATATTCATAAGAGGTAAAACGCTGGAAGAGAAACAGTTTATTTGCAATATAGTATTTATCCAGATAATCATTAATTTTATAACCAGCATCATTATGCAATTCATTAATACTTGAATCAATAAAATTAAATCTTTTAGAATATAGCTGCTGCATTTCCAGGTAATAAGTGTCATCTTTTTCTGAATATGTCTGTATAGTTTCCTTCATCTTGCTGAATTGCTTTTGGAATTCTCCTTTTTCATTTTTTCTTTGATGCCAATTAAGTGATTGTTTTCCTTTAGTGATTAAATCAAAAGAGAATTCATAATAAGAATAAAATTCATTTAACTTATTTTTATATTCTGATAATAGTTTCCTGATATTTGCGTAATTTTTGTCAGAATCTTCCCCAGGGTAAAACTCATCGTTAATATTTTCTAGAGTAAGGGTATTATTATATCCAGCTTTTGAATTTTTAATAATAAATTCATGCAGTTTAGTTAATCTTTTAGGAATTTTGAAAAATGGAGAGTGGAAATAATCTGTTAAAGACTGCATTTCTTCCCCTGAACAGTTTTTAAATAACTCTGTAATATCAATATTCATTTTTTTACTATATCAAAATTCACAATTTATACCCTAAATTAGTGATAAAATGCTGAAATCTCAATAAAATAATACACTTACACTCTTTAGAACTTCACAATTAACATTATTTTTCTTTGGATTTGGCATAAATATTTTAAGATATTAGGGAATTCAATTTCAAATAGTTTCTTCAAAACAAAAAAATGGCCCTGAGAAAGAGGAATTCATCAATTAAAATTGCCAATGCTGCTAAAAGACATGAAGCAATGATTAATATTGATAAGAGANNATATGATAAAAACATAAATTATGGATGGAAGCCGAATCCGCTAACCGCTTCTGATTTTATTGCTCAGATTGAAGAATGTAAAAAATTGATTTGTGAATATAATGCCGCACTGGAAATTGCCGATAGACGGGCACGTGATCTTAATGATGCGGAAACATTACTGGGTGATTTGTTTACACGTGTAATTGCAGGCGGAAAAAGCATTTTCGGAGTTGATAGCCCCGAAGTAAAAGAACTTGGCGGCACCAGAAGAAGCGAAAGAAAAAGAAAATACAATTCAAATAATTAATATAATGCTGAAATTTCTGAAAAAACTATTTAATGCTGATGTAACAATAGCCCCGGTTATAAGTGTAAACGATGAAGAAGTTAAAAAATATGACACAGTAGCAGAAACAATCTCAGATTTAGAAAATGATCCAAATATCCCAATAGAAAAACTGGATAAGCTAAAAAAAAATTAAAATAGCTCAAGTTCAGAGTAAAGTAAAAATTAAGAACGGAGAATTAATTAATAGTTAAATTTATACTTCTTGACTTAAGTCAAATGCATTGATTATTCAAATATATATTATTGTGAGTCAAACTCCATCTAAAAATTAAAATAATTTAATATTGAAGAAAACAACTTTCTTTTTTGTTTGCATTTTAACATTGATTCTGTCAATAAACTGGATAAGAGATAGAAGAGAAAAAATAGACATCGATGATAGTTCGGATGATTTTATTCAATTTTATAATCAGAATACGGGTTGGTTTTCTTCATCTGTAAATAGAGATACAATTTTTAAAACCAGTAATGGCGGTTTGAATTGGGTAGGTTATTTAACCGTGGATACGAATCGTTTATCTACACTCTTTTTCATTGATCAGAATACCGGTTGGGCCGTGGGCAGAAGAGGAAAAATAGTCAAAACTACAACTGGAGGGACATCTTGGTTTCTGCAGACTTCAGGTGTACAATCATGGCTGAATGATGTTAAGTTTATTGATGCACAGACTGGTTTCATTGTCGGTTCATACGACTCATCACGGGTGATATTGAAAACAACCACCGGGGGAGTTAGCTGGCTAAGTATAAGTTCAAATGGTGCTGGAAGACTGTTTTCGGTTAAAATGCTGAGTGCAAATATCATTTATGCTGCAGGAGATTCAGGACGCATATTATTTACATCCAACGGCGGAAGCAGCTGGAATACGCAATCAACAAACGTCAACACTACTTTAAGAGAGATTGTAATGAGGTCATCATCTAGTGGATGTGCAGTAGGGTTGAACGGTGTAATTTTAACAACTACAAACAACGGAACAAACTGGGTGAACCGTTCATTTGATAACATTAATTTTTACTCTGCAGATTTTAGTTCTNNAGGGCAATATGGCCGGATTTATAAAACCACTAATGCCGGAGTAAATTGGTTTCAGCAATCAACACCTGTAGATACAACTAAGAACATTAAGAGTATTTTTTGCATAAGCAATCAAATTGCATGGGCAAGTGCCAAAGGTGATGGCCTCATATATACAACAAACGGGGGAATAACAAGTATAACTAGCATTTCAACTGAAGTACCTTCAGAGTATACCTTGTTTCAAAATTATCCAAATCCCTTTAATCCAAATACTAAAATACGATTTAGCATCCCAAAAACCTCATTTTCCAAACTGACTATATATGATGTTACTGGCAGAGTAATNNATAATTCTTAACAAACATTGAATTGAATAATTCATCCGAAAATAATAATTCTTCAGCAAACCAATTCCTTAAAAAGGATGGTGGGAAAACTAAGTCCAATGCCATTGAAATCCCTTCAATTTCATTGCCAAAAGGCGGTGGAGCTATTAAAGGAATAGACGAAAAGTTTTCTGTAAATGCTGTAAATGGTACAGCCTCATTTTCAATTCCAATCCCGGTTTCACAGGCTCGTGGTGTTACCCCAAATCTTAGTCTATCATATAATTCAGGAGGTGGTAATGGCGTTTTTGGATTGGGCTGGTCTCTTGGTTTAACTGAAACCAAAGAGAAAATGGCAATTCAATATAAAAGTTCACAATCACGTTAATTTTTCTTTTTATATAATAAAATTTCTTTCTAAATTGTAATCATTAATAAGAGTTAACAATTCGAATTAGTGAGTTGATTCTTTTTGGAATCTGGCTGATGCTTAGAGTATTAATTTTCTTTCAACTCGGTAAACGAAAGTAAGTTTATTTTCTGGATGCATGAAAATCTTTTGACGAGACAAAACTGTTATAATACGGTCATAATTTAATTTCTTTTTGAACTTCAAAAAATCTAATAATCACGACATTAAAAATTCTAATATTTTTTTATGTAATTTAGATTTCTAATTATCAAGTTTTATACTTGTTATAAGCAATAATAAATTTTAATTTACTAAACAATTAATTAATGAAAGTAAAAGTCTGATATTACTCCCTTTAGGTCATTAGCTTTCTTTCATTTAAAATGCTTAAGATTTTCTTTATTGTGTAATTCTATAATTATTATTTAAAATATGTCCTACTCCATAAATGTAACGAATTTACCAATAGTCTTAGCTGGTCCAATTTTAAGAAGGGTAACTCCTAATTCAGTATCTGTATGGATTGCATTAAAAGAGGATATAGCTGTTAAATTGTTGGTGAAAAAAGTAGATAATATTGTGGTATTTCAAAGTACTATCGCCGAACATCCTGTAAAGCTTGGAAATAATTTATATGTAATAGTTATCAGTGCCTCCGGTACAAACCTGCAGGAAGGACAAATATATAAATATGATGTTGAATTTGAACTAAGTCCCGTTAAAACACTTAAAAGCGTTGGAATATTGGGATCTATCGCTGACGCAAGTATAGTTTCATATGCACCATATGACCTCCCCACCTTTTCAATACCCCCAACAAATTTAAATAAGTTACGCATAATACACGGCTCATGCCGCAAACCGCATGGTGAAAATTACGATGCCCTACAGGCTTTAGACACAATATTAAAGGGTTCTGTTAGATCTGCAAATTCACGACCACATTATTTATTCTTAACTGGTGATCAAATCTATTCTGATGATGTTTCACCGATTTTATTGTATATGATTAAGAAAGCTTCCTCTCAAATTACAGTATGGGTGGAGAATATTCAAGGGCTTAATAATGATTTTGTAGTAAGTAATCGAACGGATATTATTAAAAACTCGGATTTCACAGTTGACAAAGAATGTTCAAGCAATCATCTGATGAAATTATGTGAATTTTATTTAATGTATTAATTTGCATGGTCGGATATTTTATGGAATAATACCTTACCTACCTTTGAAGAAGTTCATTCAGGTGCAACAAAAACATTTATTAGTTATGAACCAGTTGGCAAAGGGGAGTTAACCAGGGAACGAATTGTTCAAAATCCTCTTTATACTCAATATAAATTAGACAATTTTAGAATAACTTTTTTCAAGAATTCACTTTCAAAAATTAGAAAATCTTTAGCGAATGTTCCTGTTTATATGATTCTTGATGATCATGAAATTACAGATGATATTTATCTAAATTATAAATGGTGCGAAAAAGTCTTGGGAGTTAATAATAGTGGAGGAAATTCTTCTGGAAAAAGAATTATTCAAAATGGTATGACTGCTTATGCGATTTTTCAATCGTGGGGCAACACTCCTGATCGCTTTGCTGACATAACACCGGAGACAGCTGGCCGGAAATTATTGAATTGTGTAAAGGATATTGCCGCAAACTCATCAATACAAAGTACTTGGGATGCAATTGCTAATATTGTCCTACCAAAACTAAATAATGCGAATAGATCTTTGGAGAATAATCCAAATAGCTTGATCTGGCATTATAAAATCGATTGGTGGCCCAAGCATGAAATTATTATTCTAGATACAAGGACTAACCGAAGTTATCCTAATAATAAGGAGGGCTTTGCACAGTTAATAAGCTCAGCTTCTGTGAATCAACAGTTACCAACTCTGTTTAGTAAAGAGCTTCCTATATTAATTTCACCTGCACCGTTTATAGGAGCGCCTAATATTGAAGATTTAATTTTAAATTTACCCGGAAGTAAAGAGGGTAAAGATATGGAAGCGTGGGGTTACAATGAATTTGCATTCGAGCATTTTCTAGCAAGATTAGGAGATAAACTACCAATTATTAATAATGACTCTCATAAAGGTAAAATAATAATTCTATCTGGCGATGTCCATTATGGATTTTCTATAAGGTTACAGGTTTGGGCAGACAAATTATATAATTCTACTCAAAGTATCAAAAAAGCGAATTATTCGGTTATTCAGCTAACTTCGAGCTCACTTAAAAACGAGTCAATTGAACCATATCAACATGGTCCTTTGCATTGGCATTCAAAAGGTTTTAAAAACTTAATAAATCAAAGGAATACCTTTGTCTACACATGTAATCCAAATTATATGAGTCCTGGTAGATTAGAAAGATTTAAAGGCATATATAATGATAGACTTAACTCAGCATTTTTTTCTTTCTACTTCCCTCCTATTGAATGGAAATATAGAGTAGACCCTATTATAGCACAACAAGTTGCGTCCTCAGATTATTATGATCCAGATTCAGGTAATTCAATATACGATGAAGACAGAAGGATGCAACCTACACCTTATTCACCAAGATTGACGGGTACTGAAATTTCGAAATTGAATTCATACCTTGGATCTTTAAGTAATCATAAGGAGTATGCAACAAAGTGGGGAGATGGAAAAGAAATTGTTGGAAGAAATAACCTTGGAGATATAACCTTTAATTGGCCGGTAGATGAAAACAACAGAGCCGTTATACAAAGAATATGGTGGGGCCTTCAAGAAGGTAATGGATATAAGTTTAAAGTCCCATTTCCGCTTTCAAAATTTGTTGTTCCTTTAGGATTAAACATCCCGGATTTTCCGGAACCAAATATTATATAAATGGAAGAAAATTTTCAGACGAAAGTATTAGAACAATTAGAGATAATTATCTCCCCCTTGATTGTAGCCTCTAATGACGAAGATGCAAGAAAGAGATTGTTTAGGGCTCTTGGCTGGAATTTAGAGACTCTTGAACAAGGGAAAGTTAACAGTTTANNATTATTCTGTAATAACAAACTTAATTAATACCCCTCCTCAGACGCTTCCTGAATTAATTTCAATGTTTTCCAGTTTGGATTCATTGTTTACGACTCTGAAATCAATAAATGATGCTTTTAGCGGTAACGATAATATTACCCAAGAGCTAAAACTGCTTTTTGAGGATTTAATAAATTTACTTATAATATATTATCTGAAATCTAACTACCCTGCTCTCTACCAGATACTAGTTTTATCAACCACTATAGAACCGGAAAGTTCTATACAGCCAACCGTGCCATTATTAGATACCAATGGATTTATAGTAAAATATCCGGTTACGATTCCTAAGATACATCTTGGGAGACTAAGGGATTTATTGTACGATCCCGTGAGTGTTCTTAAAAATTATTATANNGTTATATAAAAAATAATCTTAACAACTCCCAGGATGCTCTTGATACCGCTGATTTATTATTTCCACGACTCGCAGACTTGTTCGAGATATTCGGGTTTATGACTCTTTACAGTGTCCGTGATATTGACATAATAGAATCCCAGACTGAATCTGCTAACTTAGGAGAAGGAGCTTTGACTGTCTGGAAGGAATTTCATGAAGAGGAAAGTCGCTTAGGCTTAACTTTTATGCTTTCATCCAAAGATGAAGGAAATCTTGGTTTAGTAGTGTCTCCATTTGGACAATTAGGTGTTTCAAAGACATTTAATGACTGGTTGCTGAATTTTGCCTTGAGTACCAGCATAGAAGGTTTTTCTATAGGTCCAAATGGCTTTAAATTTCCTTCAAGTTTTACTACTACAAACAGTTTAACCAGTCAACTGACATTAACAAAACTACAGGAATCCGATAACTTAGCTTATAAAATAGGCAGTACTACAAGCACAAGACTGGAAATTTCCGGCGTAAAAATTGTAGCAGACTTGTCATTAAATGATAGTTATACTGAATATGGAGCTTATTTACAAGTTCAAAATTCCAAATTTGTAATATCTGCTGGAGATGGTGATGGTTTTCTGAAAAAGATTCTTCCTGCAGACGGACTTGTGACAGAATTTGATTTTACTGTGGGTTGGTCTAATATTGCAGGTTTATATTTTGAGGGAAGCGCAGGGCTTGAAGTTGAAATTCCAATTAATAAAACAATACTTGATTTTTTAAAAATTACATCTCTTTTACTTTCTGTAAAAGTAGATAATACACCTGGTAAAAAGCCGATAAAATCATTTATTGCAATGAGCGGTTCATTGAAGCTTGGTCCCTTTACTGCTGTATTCGAAAAAATCGGATTAAAAGCCGATATAGATTTTCCTGATGATTCCAGTGGAAATTTAGGGTTGCTTGATATCGATTTTGGCTTTAAATCACCTTCAGGTGTTGGATTAGCAATTAATACTGCTGGAATTAAAGGGGGTGGATTTCTGTCCTTTGACCCTGATAATCATAAATATACAGGAGTATTTGAGCTTACAATTCAGGATGTAGTTTCAGTTAAGGTTATAGGAATTATTACTACTCGCTTGCCCAATAATCAAGAAGGCTACTCCTTGTTGCTTATTGTAATGGCCGAGTTTTCGCCTATTAATCTAGGTTTTGGTTTTACATTAAATGGTGTAGGCGGGCTGGCAGCAGTTCACAGAACTGTAAGGGTTGATGAGTTAAGAAAAGGTGTAAAAGATGGTTCGCTCGGAAGTATTTTATTTCCTGAAGACCCTGTTGCAAATGCTCCGCAAATTATAGCAGATCTTGAAAGGGTGTTTCCTATTCAGGAGGGCCGATATGCATTTGGATTAATGGCAAAGATAGGCTGGGGANNCTGGGGAACTCCAACACTCATCACACTTGATATAGGTTTGGTACTTGAGCTTCCCACTCCGGTCAGGGTTGTAATATTGGGAATAATCAGATGTTCATTACCTCATGAAGATTTTCCGATAATAAAAATAAATGCTAATTTCTTAGGCGTAATAGATTTTGAAAAAAAATATATAACTTTTGATGCGAGTTTGTACGATTCGAGGATACATTTATTTAACCTCTCCGGGGATATGGCGCTGCGTATCAGGTGGGGAAATAATCCGATTTTTTTATTAACCGTTGGAGGATTTCACCCTAACTTTTCTATCCCAAATAATCTTGATTTGCCCACTTTATCAAGGTTAACAATAAACTTGCTTGACGGAGATAATCCAAGGCTTACACNNAGCAAAGGTTGATTTCTACTACCAGGTAACCGAGAATATCAGGGCAACAGGAATATTAGCGTTTGACGTACTAATACATTTTTCACCATTCCATTTTGTAGCATCCTTAGAAGCAAACATTGCAATTATAAGAAAGAACAAAGCATTATTTGCTGTTAGTTTTAAAGGTCAGCTTGAAGGTCCTTCCCCCTGGAATGTAAACGGGGTTGCTGACTTTGAAGTTCTAGAAATTTCTTATAGTATTGACTTCAATAAAACATTTGGTTACACTCAACAAGCAATCCCCGGTCCTTACGATGTATACACCGAATTTAAAAATGCTGTGNNTTGTTACGATCAGAGATGTATCCAATGATGTTTCATCACAGCTAGTTGTATCGCCTTTTGGTATCCTAAAAGTCTCACAAAAAGTTGTTCCGTTAGGAATAAGTTTAGATAAATTCGGCAACAACAGCATTGCATCAGGAAATATGTTTGATATTAAGGTACCGGGAGTATCAAAAAGAGTCAAAGAGATGTTTGCCGCAGCTAATTTTTTTGAACTTTCTGATGCTGATAAGCTGGCAAAACCTTCATTCGAAGAATTTGATTCAGGTGTAGATTTTTCAGATAAAAACGCTTTTGATTCCGGGATTGGTGTTGAAATAGAATTGAAGTACGAACAGGTGATAATAAGAAATAGCGATAGAACCAGAACTCCTTTCGGTTTAGCTTTTTGTAAAAAAGAAATTGCTTTAAATCTAATGAGAGATGGTTCAATTGCAAGTTCTGGGTTAAATAGCCGCATAAACCGATCAACCACAGGCATTGGTTTAGAGATTAAACAGAATGAGTATGTTGTTTCTCAAGCTGACACAGTAAATACTAATGCATATAAAGGAAGTTATTATCAGACCCTAAAAAATGCAATGAAGATCGTTTCTGAAGATGTCCAGCTAGAGGATAAAGTATTTATCAGTAAAAGTGTTTATTAATTAGAACTGAATAATCAATGGATATAGCTAAATATTCTTTTTACCCCTGNNAATAATTGCTAGCGATAATATTGGAGATGGGTCTCCGAATCCAGGGATGAAACCACGGGCTGAAACAAGTATAGCGGTTAATGTATTTAAAGATTCAACTGCAGAAACTGTAAGTAAAAATATTGAGCTTATAGGACCTGGTGACATAATAGGAATTAATTCTAATGCCATCATTAAAATGGAACCCAGAAACTGGGTTACGAACTTTGAACCGAATTATTTGCCGTATATAGATTTTTACGATGAGGAGTTTCCGTGGCGGTATTCTCCTGCGAGCCCCAATAATAATCGGCTTCGTCCCTGGTTATTCTTAATAGTCTTAAAGGAGGATGAGTTTACAAGAATGAACTTACCTGGAAGCNNTATATAAAAAAATTACCGCTTAAAAACGAGATTTGGGCATGGGCGCATGTACATTTAAATGATTCTTTAAAAAACGCATCTGAGTTGGAAACGGCTCTTAGAGATAATCCCAATCTCGGTTGCAGTAGAATTCTTTGCCCGCGATGTCTTGAAGCAAAACAGGGCTATCATGCATTCCTTATACCAACCTTTGAAACCGGAAGATTAGCAGGATTAGGTAGATTTGGTGAGATACAAAGCCTAGATTCACAATTATCTTCATGGGATATAAGTGTGAATGATTCAAATTTTCCGGTTTATTACGAATCATATTTTTCGACCGGCGAAACAGGGGATTTTGAAACTTTAGTTAGGAAGCTTAAACCTAAGGATGCAAATCCAGAAGCAGGTAAAAGAGAGATTCGATTAGATACATTTAGTTATCCCGAAGCTGTGCCAAACACCGACATATTTTTTCTCGAAGGTGCACTTAAGACCAATACTTCTACAAGGAAAGATTTTCTTGACCCAGAATTAAAAGACTTTCGTGACAAGGTGGCCGACTTTATAAATACAAACACTACCCTGAATGCTAATATTCCAATAATTACGCCTCCAATTTACGGCAAATGGCATATCCTGCATAATACTCCCCTTACATCAGATGCAGGGTGGATAAACGAACTAAACTTAGACCCAAGAAATAGAACCGCTGCCGGATTTGGATGCGAAGTAGTCCGGAAAAAACAGGATTATTATATGAAGTTAGCGTGGGAACAGCTGGAGAAAGTAAATGAGGCTAACAGGTTATTAATGGCAACAGCGTTTGCATCAAAAGTCAGTGATAATTTATTCGCAAAACATATTGAAAAGCAAGATAGTGAGAAATTTTTTAGTGTAACTTCTCCTGTTCATAAGGAGATAAAGATAGGTGGTCAATCTTTACAAAATACTGCACTGTATAGTTCAAATGCCGGGAAACTCTCAAATCACTCTTTTAGGAAAGTATCAAATAGCGCAGGTACAGTTTTAAGAAGATTAAGTAAGTCGTCTGCAAAATCACAACAAGTTTTCAGTGTCTCAAAAATGCTAACAACAGTAAAAACGCCCTCATTTCAAATGCCAATAAACGAAGTTTTTCAAAAAATAAATTCAATGAGCCTAAATACTCATGTAGTAGATAATATAGCTCCTGCAGGATTTATGAATTCTGTTTCTTCAAATGATATAAGCATTTTTAAGGCAAATTTAAATTCAGCATTCAATAATTTTAAAAATAATTTAACACACTTCATTGGTAATATTGAAATTGACGCTCCTCAACTGGCCTTAAATCTAAACACTGTTAAGTTAACTGTCGTTAATGAATACCATGATTATTACAAAAATAACGGTTTTGCCAGAGACCAGATCCGTTTAAATGGAGCCGTTCGTCTATTGAAATATACGATTCCTGTTATGGCTTATCCAATAATAGATATTCCAATGTACACTGAGTTGAGGGACTTATCTTTAGAATGCTTTTTCCCANNGAACAAATAACAGATTTATCGAATCTTTTATGGCAGGATTAAATTACGAAATGGCCCGGGAATTACTTTGGAGAGAATATCCAACTGATCAGAGAGGGAGTTATTTCAGGCTATTCTGGAATAAAAATACTATCCCTGCAACAGCCACCCCCGCGTACGACATTAAGGAAATTAATAATTGGAATAGCCAACTCGGAAATAATGCTCCGGTTCCGGGTCAAAATAATTTAGTTCTAAGTATTAAGGGTGATCTATTGAAAAAATACCCCAACACTGTTATTTATTTAGCCCAACAAAAGGATAACCATACTTTTCATAATGAACTATACCCAATTTTCGGTGCGAAGGTAGAACCCGATATATTCTTCATGGGATTTGATAAAACGAAAGNNGAAAGATGAAATCAAAGGAGCCTCTAAGGAATGGTTCTTTATTATCCAGGAAAGGCCGGGCGAGGTGAGATTCGGACTGGATGTTGGTAAAAATATTAAAAATATAAGAATAAATTTATCACCTGATACACTTTCGTGGGATAATGTATCAACAGATAATACATACATCGGAATATCTGCTTCAGATTCTGGTAATCTAGCCACAAATGGATGGGGTAAGGATTCTGCTCACATGGCATCAATTTTTTATCAGAAACCGGTATTAATAGCGATCCCGGCAAACGAATTACTTCCTGCATAATTATGGGTAATGAAATTATTAAAAGATTTGGCAGTAAAATTGACAAATTGTCGAAAGAATTAAGTATTGAATCTGCTCATTTAGAAAATAAAAAAGGTCAGCTTCTAGATATCGATAGTTCACTTTCTAAAACTCATTCTGAAAAAGAAATAGTCGATTTGTTAGAAAAAAAGCGTGTTCTTAAACGTGAAATTAACCAGTTTGCAAAAAATGTAACTGATAAATATAGGTTAATTGCCGAAGCACGAACAGAACATTTTGCCCTATTTGATTCTAAAGCTATGCTTTCAAGTTTGTCTGATGACTACCCATTTTTGCTGCTTCCTGTAAGAACTGAAATCAGATTTCTTACTGTAAAAACTGTAAAAAGAGAAAAGAAAGTGTTTATTGGCGGAATTTGGAAAACCGAAAAAGATAAATTCTTTGTTGGCACAAAAAAAGTTGTTGATCCTAATTTCTCTCAGGAAACAAAGAAATCTATGCCATTTAAAGTTGGAGCAGGAACTACACAAATTAAAACCGGGACTATTTCAGATACGAAAAGAAAAGACATTCCAACAGGAGAGATGAAGGAAGTACTCAAGGAAGTTTATCCAGAAGTCGTCGAAGATGAACAACAACTTTGGGTAAGGATTTTCCCTGATGATATTTCAATTTCAACTCATGAATCTAAATTGACTAACGATGAATATTCACATGGAATAAACTTTTGGGAAGGTATCTGGTATCTTGGAAACGATGAAGAAAATCAGCTAATTGAATGGAACAAGCTTTGCAGCAAATATGGAATTAACCGCTCAATGTGGATAGTTAATAAAACTAAACCAATCAATTATGATAAAAAACCAGTGCTTTCAGTTAGTCAAGACGATCCCTTGACAGAAAAACCACTATTTAATACTCCTGCCCTAGCAGCTGGAAGGGACATTACTCCGAAATCAAATGTAATGCCTGATAAATTTACTGCTATACTCATAAAGGGAACAACAAGAAAAGAGTTTGACGGAAAACTTATACCTGACCCATTAATAGTTGGAATAAATTCGGCTAATTCTCCTGTTACGGAAGAAAGCGAGAATAATTCTGATGAGGAGATACCCGATGAAATTAAATGGTTGACTGACTTTGATGAGGCAGAAAAAATAGGCATGGCAATGAAAATTCCCCTGGATGATGATTTCAAGGATGGTTTTGATAAACTATTGATATTAGGAACAAAGTTTTCAGTCGATCAAAATCATACACAAAACATAATCGATCAATTGTTTGAATCTCATATATATGGCAACAGAGATTTTTCCTTTCTCCCCAATGGATTTCCTACAAATGCTTCTAAAGCTAACTCTAAAACTGATGATGCAGATCTTTTAAAGTATATGAGGCTTGCCTTAAATAATGATAACTTCAGTAATATTAGTCAGCAAGATAAAACTGATGGACAAATGCTCGCAGATTTCATGGGGGTTTCTTATGAAATTGTAAATAAAATTCATAACTATCGTAAATATGATCTAAAAGAAGCTTTTGCAATGAACGAAGCATTGTACCCTGCTACATTAGGGTATTATCTTTCAGAACTTATTTCTCCAATGGTTTCAAATAACGATATTGCTTCAATAAAAAATTTCTTCTTAAAATATGTCACAGGCAGGGGCCATGTTACATCTTTAAAGCTTGGTTCTCAGCCATATGGAATACTGCCAACAAGTGCATTTTCAAAATGGAGCTATCAGAACAACCTAAGCTCAAAATCATTCTTAAACTCAATATTTAATAATTTTCTTTCAATTACTTTAAAGAATTTGATAAATAAGCCAAATATGCTGAAGTCATTGGGCAATCTTCAGCAAGGTGACGCTGCATATGAAGATCTTTTTTTGGAAATTATTGGGCTTAATGCTTCTTCAGTCCATTATACGTTCAGACTTGCATTTGGCCCGGCGACAGTAAAAGCAACAGGTAATTCAAACGATGTTGCTCAAATAATAAGCAAATATAAATCACAGCTAGGATATAAATTTGATCTAACCTCATTAATATTCGAGCTATCTTATAATAAGTTTGGCGATATATCTATTTCTCCTGATATTAAATTGAAGATCCCTATAATTGATTCAAATCCTTTTTCTGAGTCCCGAAAGATTGAAAACATCTTCAAAACTGGGAATGAGTACTCTAATTACATTGAATGGCTGAGAAATCAATCATTTAATAATATAGTAAATGAAAGCTTTCTATCCGATCAACATAATAAACCAAACTCTTTATTGTATCTATTATTAAGACATTCGATGCTACTATCCTATTTTGATACGTCATTAACAATACTACACCAAAATCAGTTGATTTATGAACCCTTTAAAAGAGAAATAGAATTTACTAACATATATAAAAATTTATCAGTTAATCCTTTGGCACAAGATGTAAAAAGCTCTAAAACTGTTGATCCATTGAAAACTACAGATAAGAAATTCGATAGATTGGAGGTTGAACAGTCCAAAGAATTAAAACGTCAAGTAACTCCTGGAATGATCACCAATGTAGCTGTTGTGCCAGACAATAAGTTAGATATTATGAAAAAATCTTATGGTTCAATAAGCGGGAATCTGCCAATTGCAGAATATATTGATAAAGATATTAAAAAGTTTGCAGGTTTGTATTCTATATCAAATGTTGCTAAAGCGTTGGAAATTCTAAAAGATCTGCCAACATCGCGGCTTGAACGCATTATGGCAGAACATCTGGATCTGTGCAGTTACCGCTTAGATGCCTGGTTACATGGGCTTGTTAATGAAAGATTAATTTCAAAAAGACTTATAGCTAACAACAGGAAAACCGGCTCATATTTAGGTTCATTTGGTTATCTAGAATCTATTAAACCGAATGAAGAAAGGGCTATGATTTTCAGGGAAGTATTGCCACTCAGTCAGTTACGTTCCAATATAGGGGATAAGGATAAATCCGGAAACACATATAAATTTATTCATAATCCTAAGTTTAACCTTGATGAAACATTTGTCTATCTTGGAAAAGATACTGTAAACAAATTTGATATTGACCCAATAACTGGTACTCTGCAAAAAAAAGAAAAATCTACAACTGAAAATAAAGGCTTTATTCATGCCCCATCAATCTCACATGCTGTGTCTGCTGCAATATTAAGATGTGGCTATTTCTCCTCAAAGTATAAAGGAAACAATAATGAATTGGCTGTAAATATTTCATCTGAAAGAAGTCGTACTGCCATGTTTTATATTGATGGGATCAACAGCGGACAGGATCTTGCCGCTTTATTAGGATATAGATTTGAACGCTCAATGCATGAGCTATCATTAGATAAATATATATATGATTTTAGATTGGCTTTCCCATTTACAATCAATAAAATTAACAATAATAATACTCAAGTCATAGAGCGGGATTATAGCCAAACCGTGGTAAATGGTATTGCGTTAATTGAGAATGAAACCATAGACAAAATTCAGGTTAAATTGATAGAAATTAGCAATAGTTATAGTACAATCCCAGAAACTGATAAAACTAATATATCAAATATTGTTAACAAATTAAAAACCCATTTGGATGCTGTAGGGGATTTAATTATGTCCGAGAGTATTTTTCAATTAGCACAAGGGAATTTTGTAAAATCAGGCTCTGCCTTAAATATGGCCAAAAGCGGAGAAGGTTTGAGAGAACCTGAAATCCTCAGGACACCAGCAACCGGAACTGCGGTTACACATAGGTTGATTTTAAGTATAGATGCATCTGACAATACCATTATCAAATGGGGTAGTAAAGATTCCTTGCTTTCAACCATTAACCCGTACTTGAACTCTTGGCTGGCTGGCCTCATGGGAAAGCCCGAGAATATCGTTATCACATATCAGTATTTGGATTCAGAATTAATTAAACAATATTCTAAAATTTTAATCACTGAACTTGACTTACAACCAATTGATTTATTTTATTTGTATCAGCACGATTTGGAAGAGAATAAATTCAATAAAATATATAATTATGTTAAACGCTTTCTTAAATTCGGAAAGGGACTTTCAGATCCGGTAATAATAAAAAAAGATGAGTTGACTTCAGCAAATGAAATTCATATTGAAGATCTTTCATGCATATTATCACCCGTCAAGGAGATATTATTAAGTTCACGCCCTTTAAAGAGTCAGGACTTCGAATTGCCCGGAACCGAGAAGGAAGATATGAATATAAATGAAAACGTGCTTCTTAATAGAGTGGAGGATTTAATAAGTGAATTTAAAGATTCAGTCACTAATTTTTCAGATGCATTATTGAATAAAGATTCTGTTGAAATATTTAAATTTTTATTGAATTATTTTCAGCTAGAGGTTCCGGATGAAGCATTCGAGATGAGCGAAAATGTAAAAATTATTCATGAACATTTGTTAAAATCGTTAACTGAAAAAATCATGAAGGTTAATGATTTAATTTTTAAGGGAACTGAAGCCTATGAATTAGATGCTCTAAACCCCATAAATAAACAAAAGTTTATAGAATGTCTGCTTGAAATTATTAAACTGTTAACTAATAATGAGTTCCCCGTACTAACAGGTTTTCTTTTTACTGATTCTAAGAAAATGGAAATTGATACTGTTTTAAACCACTCCCTGGACGAAGAAAATGGCCTTCTAAGTTACGTGGGTAANNAATTCCGTTTTTCCGTGGCTGCAGGGTATTTCTAAAGTTCGGCAGAAAGTTAATAGTTTCAACTTGCTAAAAATAAATAACGAACTTTTAAATATTAACTCTATAAATTATCAGGACCCTTTACCTGTTCAATTCCCAATACACACTGAGGAAATAATCAGTGAAAATAATGAAAGATCTATTAGGATTACTGATAAATGGGTTGGACACCAATACCCTGTTGAGTATAAACCATCCGGGAATTTATTATCTATTATTACAGACTTCCCAGTAAATTATAGAAGTGAAAATAACCAAACGGGATTAATGATTGATGAGTGGACAGAATTAATTCCTAATACCGAAGAACTAACAGGTATAGCATTTAATTTTAACCAACCTGATTCAGANNCTGACTCAGTATTGGAAACTTTTGAGCTCGCAAAGATAAGAACATTGACACCTGATAATATTTGGGGTAATCAAAATGGTGATTTGAGCCAGGTATTGCCAGCATTGTTCTCTGCATCCTCTTTTAATCCTAAGGAAAGCACTACGGTTGTATTAGACTCTAATACATTTGCCTCATAGTATATATTACATTATACAAAAAATTAATTTATAAATAGAAAAATATACAATTAATGTCACAGGATCCAGAAATAATTCATTGGTTTCAACTCAGACCCACACCATCCGCAGTTGCAAATAATGACGCAGCAATCAAAAGAAGCCTAAGATCTGAAATTAGAGATCCTTTGTGGATGCTCGGAAGACAATGGCAAATGGCCGAATTTGCGGCAGAGGATGCAGGAAGTGCTTCTTTAGTTACAACTGAAATAAACTCACGCAAGTTTAATAAAATTCGTCTGGGTAATAGTGCAAATAAAATTGATATTCATGAAAATACACCTGTAGAAGCAATTGTTGAATGCAGCAATATTTTTGATTCTTATATGATAAAGATTGAAATGGGCTTTCAATGGTTAAAGCTTCTAAAAAATATAAACAGACCGGAATTTAATATACTCTACCACGATTTTAACTTCAATGCCCCACAGTCAGGGAATTTAAGATTGGAAATGCCGACGGGAATAAGTAATTATAATAAGGATATAATAAATTCAAAAATAGAATATCTTGAACTAGCAATAAAAAAGCAAATAATTGATGGAACTAAACTTTATAAATACTTATCCAATTCTTCTAATAAAGCATCAAATTTCCTGGGTTCCAGTGACCCTCAAGTAGATACTCTTGGTGATGAATTCATTGAGATTTATAAAAAAATCTATACTTTACCAGTGTCTGATATAAACTCATCTTGGATCTCAGAAAGACAGGAATATAAGTTCAGCTATAGTTCCGAAACCAGCAATAATACAATAGAAATGATTGCTGACGAATATTACGATGGTAGATTTGACTGGAATGATGTAAATATAAAAAAGACAATCAGTGGTTCATCTAATAATGCAAGTAACCTTAAAAAAACAATCGGAATTAAAGCAATTCCTACGGGAGTTAAATTCCCTGGAATGCCGCTAAAAAGATTGTGGGCAATTGAGGATACCAATACTAATATCGGAAATATTGATATTTTTAATTATGATTCAGCTAGTTTAATCTTTACAGAATTTTGTTTAATGTATAGCAATGATTGGTCAATAATACCAGTCATGCTAGATACGGGTACTTTTTCAGAGATTAAGGAAATTTCAGTAGTGGATGTTTTTGGCCAGGTTACCAAGATTAAACACTTTAATGATATTGATGGAAATGCAAATGATTGGAGTGTTTTTTCAGTACAAAATTCTAACGCTGATAGTTTCGAAAATGGACTATTCTTTCCTAATGTAGTTAACAATTTTTTAGAAAGTGAATCAATTGAGACCGTAATTTTTGCAAGAGATGAGATGGCTAATATTGTTTGGGGAATAGAACATATTATACCGGATTTATTTGGAATTGGAAAGAAAGCGCATGAATTAGCCCAAAAACATACCGCAAAGATTGAACCTGATGTAAATAGTGATAAGCAAACCTATAGTTTAATTAGAACCACCTCTCCCAACTGGATACCATTTATTCCTCAAAGGGATTCGACAAGTAATGCAAACATGTTACAGCTTGCAGCAATACCATATGTCAATATTGATAATGCCATGGTACTAACTGAGCCAGCCTCCACAATAATAAAGGATTTAAACGCAAATCAGAATATTCAAAAAAATAAAATATTTAACGAGGAAATCCCCCGTTCAGGAATTATTGTTTCGAAAAAATGGAAAAGATCACGTGGAGCCGACGGAAAGATATACACATGGCTTAAGAAAACAAAAAAGGTTGGTAGAGGCGAAACAAGCAGCAGCTTAAAGTTTGATTTTCTAAGGTAAATTTAACTACAAATCATATCTAGTATTTGATATTAAATAAATATAAACAATAATTCTATGAAAACATTAATAATTATCATCGCAATGATCTTCGTTAATCAATTAACCTTTACTCAATGGTTATCTGATGGTAAAGAAGAAGAAATTTGGGATGTATACTGTGATGAACATCGGATTCAAATTGATTTTGATAATCAAAATACGGGCTGGGCTGTACATTGGGCAAAAGATTCGGTCTTTAAAACTACAAACGCAGGTTTGAACTGGACAAGCTATTTTATAAACGATACAAATGGTCTCTCATCAATACATTTTATTAACAGCAACACAGGATGGGTTGCGGGCAAACATGGAATAATTGCTAAATCAACAAATGGAGGAATTACCTGGATTCCACAAAATTCTGGCGTTCAATCATGGTTATATACTATCTATTTTTATGATGTAAACACAGGCATGGCAGTAGGCAGCTTGGATTCTAACAGAGTTATCCTTAGGACGACAAATAGCGGTTCCAACTGGCAAATTCTTATGCGGAATAATCAGAGCAGGTTATACTCGGTTTACATGCAGAGTGGCCAGATCATTCATTGCGTTGGTGCTTCAGGCACAATAATCTATTCCACAAACGGTGGACTTAACTGGATAAATCAGCTGTCAGGGACAGGAGCCAATTTAAGAGACATCGTTTTTAGTGGTACATTAGGGTGCGCCGTTGGCTGGAATGGTGTAATTTTAACTACTACAAATAACGGTACAAACTGGATAAATCGCTCTTTCAATACTACAAACTTCTATGGAGTAGATTTCAGCGGCATAGATTCCGGTTATGTATGCGGATTGGGAAAAATGTACAAAACTGTCAACGGGGGTGTGAATTGGTTTCAGCAAACAACACCTGTTCCCGATACAGTTAATATTAAGAATGTATTTTGCGTAAATTCCCAAATTGTCTGGGCACAGCCGTGTTATGGCAATTTAATTTATACAACAAACGGTGGGAGTCCTATTGGAATTCAACCAATATCAAATGAGATCCCTATGGATTATGCGTTGGCGCAGAATTATCCTAATCCATTTAATCCTAATACAAAAATTCGAATTGGTATTTCAAAATATTCATTTGCACAGCTGACCATTTATGATATCACAGGTCGTGTTTTAGCAATACTTGTGAATGAAGATCTAAAACCCGGAATTTACGAGGTCGACTGGGATGCTTCTCATAGGGCCAGTGGAGTCTATTATTATAAACTAGAGGCTGAAACATACTCTGAAACAAAACGTATGGTTTTGCTGAAATGATAATAATCCTCAAATTTATCATTTAACAAAACAACAGTAATAATTTGTTACTTATTTGTTACCCGCTTAATAGCAAATATTAATATACCAATAATTTACCTTGCTATTGCGGGTTTGTTGCCCACACACCTGCTTCGGGGATAAAACCTTTGTCGTCCATTTCAAGCATAGCTTTTATTAAATGGGCTATCTGCGCACCTTCAAGCTTACTCGGATTAAAATCACGCGGCTTGCCGCCGGCATTTATGCCGAAGTTAGTCTGAACTTCACTTGGATTTACAAGCATCACTCGAATATTGTGCTTCCTTAATTCCGCGCGCCAGCATTCATTCATACCGCGCAGCGCGAACTTTGTTGCGCAGTAGGGTGAGCCGTTTGCGAAGCCGCCTGTACCGGCGCTTGAAGCAATGTTAACTATATTGCCATAACTTTTTTCAGTGAAATATTTGGCTGATTCCCGCCCGCACAGCATTGCGCCGGTAATATTTGTCATTAATACTTCGTTGAACTTTGCTGTATCAATTCCCGTTAACGGACTGAAATATCCATAAGCCGCATTATTAATGAGCACATTATAACCATCAAGCGCTTTTATTGTTTTTTCTACAAGTGAAATAACATCACTTTCATTTGAAACATCTGCCCGGATAGGAACTGCGCCAAGCTCTTTAGCGGCAGTTTCGAGCCTTTTAGAATCCCTGCCGCAGATCACGACCTTTGCGCCGGCTTCAATTAATGTTTTTGCCGCTGAATAACCAATACCGAGACTGCCGCCTGTTACAAGTACTTTTGCGTTTTTTAGATCCATTTCAATTTTCCTTTCAATTTATTGATGCAATAATAATTGTAATTTAGTTTTATTTTTAGTCAATTAATTGTAATTGAATGTTAATATTCCGTATAAGCGTACACTAATTGTTACATTGAAACAAGACTAAGCAATTATTAAATTCTGAAAAATAAAGATCTTATTTAGGAGTTTACAGTATGAAAACTACAGCAGAGCATAACGAGCGTATCGCAAAAATGAGCTTTGCCTCTGTGTATCCCCACTATGTTACTAAAGTTGAAAGCAAGGGGAGGACAAAAAAAGAACTGCACGAGGTAATTGAATGGCTAACCGGGTTTGATAGCAAAAAACTGCAGCAACTGATAAAAGAGAAGGTCACTTTTGAAGAATTTTTTAAACGGGCTAAGCTGAATCCGAATGCGCATTTAATTAAGGGAACCATATGCGGGTACCGCATTGAGGAAATCGATAATCCGCTGACGCAAAAGGCAAGATACATGGATAAACTTGTTAATGAGCTTGCAAAAGGCAGAAAGATGGAGAAGATACTGCGCAGCAATGATTGATTCGTTCGAATTTGCTGCATCAAAGACTCCTAACCCCAACCAGGCAAGACTCCGCAGCCTTATGAAGCATGCCGATTTCGGAGTTGGTTCATACATTTTCGAAGTGTACATAATATAAAATTTTAACTTTGTAGATAAAAATGAAACAATTTACAGCACGGTATATTTTCTTTTTCTTTTTTATATTCATTCATATTATTTCTTATGCACAAAACTCTGAAACGCTCACTGTTAAAAGTGACAGCTTAATTTTTGTTTCTATGAACCCTGAAAAAGGGTTTTACCATGATTACATTTTGTTTCTTCCAAAAGGCACCCCACTAAAGAAGAAAATTTTTTTACTGGTGGAGCCCAACAATACAGGTAAGCTCTCAGACAGCAAGGAAGTTCATAAAAGATCTGCAGTAAACTTAGCTTCAGTAAGTTCGGTTGGGAATAATGTTTCGACTGAGTTAAAAATACCTTTGCTTGTTCCGGTTTTTCCGCGACTTGAATCTCAGCCATTGATGTACACCCACGCGCTGGATAGAGATATAATGTTAGAGAAAACAGAAGCCTTGAAGCGGCTTGATCTGCAATTATTGGAAATGATAACTGATGCCGGAATTCTGCTGAAGTCTATGGATATTCAGGTTGAACCAAAATTTTTCATGAATGGATTTTCAGCGTCGGGCACGTTTACAAATCGTTTTAGTTTCATTCATCCTGATAAAATACAGGCATTGGCAATAGGCGGATTCAACGGAGAACTTATATTGCCTCAAAAGAAGATAAACGGAATTAAACTCAACTACCCGCTCGGAATCAACGATTTCATGGAGATATTCGGTGATAAATTTGATTTGGATTCATACAAAGAAATTCCGCAGTTTATCTACATGGGTGCCTTAGATGATAATGACGCGGTTCAGTTTGATGATGCATATACTGAAGAGGAACGTAAAATTATCAATGAAAATATTGGCAGTAATGTGCAGGCAAGATATTTGGAATGTCAGAAGATCTATGCTAAGAAAGGCGTAAATGCAGTTTTCAAAACATATGAAAATGTCGGGCATTGGACTACCTCAGNNTTAGAAGTTATAAAGTTTTTCTTAGCTCAAATGCGAAATTGATCTGAAAACGGAATTTAAAAGAACTTATCAAGAAAAAGTCATGGCAAAAAGCAAATTACTGAGGATGGATAATATCAGCATTGTAGTGGAATCACTTGATGATGCTGTATTGTTCTTTGAAGAAATTGGTTTAAAACTGGAAGGCAGAGCCAAAATTGAAGGGGAGTGGGCAGGCCGTGTTACGGGACTTGGCAATCAAACTGTAGAGATCGCGATCATGGTCACCCCGGACGGGCACAGCAGGATAGAGCTTTCTAAGTTCATTACTCCACCGATAGTATCAGATCACAGCAATGCGCCGGTAAACTCGCTGGGTTATCTCCGGGTTATGTTCACCGTTGAAGATATTGACGAAGTGGTAGCAAGATTAACCAAGCTTGGAGCTAAACTTGAGGGAGAAGTAGTTCAGTATGAAAATTCTTACAGGCTTTGTTATATTCGTGCAGCCGATGGGCTTTTGATAGGACTGGCGGAAGAACTTGGGCGTACTGTGAAATGAATACACGAAATAAAATGGAATATTGCTATTTAATAAGCACCATTTTCTTTTCTTCAGAAAATTCACCCGCGCTCAGCCTGTAGAAATAAACTCCGCTGGGATAGCTTTCTGCATTCCAAACTACTTCATAGCTTCCCGGTTGTTTGTTTTCATTTACTAATACCGCTATTTCTTTACCTGTGATATCATAAATTCTAACCGAAACAGTAATTTCACTGCCAATAGAGTATCTAACAGATGTTTTGGGATTAAATGGATTTGGAAAATTCTGTTCCAGGCTGTATTCAGCCGGCTCATTGTTATTGTTTATGCCAACGGGGTCAGGCAGAAGTTTTACAATCTGACCATTTGCCATTCTGCTCATGTANNGTCGGTATGCTGGACCAGCGTTGTTCCTAAGAGCGGAGATATGACACTGTGAGAAGTAATTGTATCATTGAACGGCGGATTACCCAGTTCATACTTTAATATACCTGTAACAGGTCCCGAAGCCTGCATGTTAGATGTTATAACTCTACCGGTCAAAGAGGGGTAAACTGTTCCGTTATAAACTATGATCCCTGTCGGAACATAATTCTGTATACCGTTACCTCCTATTGTATCCATTGGCTGCCTGTACAATGGATTATATGGTACACAATATCCCTGGCAAACGGGCCAACCGTAGTTTTTTCCTTTTCGAACAAAATTTATCTCGTCATTTGCCGATTGTCCGTTTTCTGTCAGGTAAATTGAATCATTATATGGACTGAAAGTAAAGTCCCAGGGATTCCTAAATCCGTATGCCCATATTCTGTCATCATTACCTGTGGCCGGATTACCGTCATCGTAAAAAGGGTTATCAGCAGGGATTGTGCCATCTGAATTTATCCGCAATATTTTGCCAAGAGGGTTAGTCAGCAACTGGGCGTTAGAGTTTACACCGGCATCACCAACACTGATATAAAGCTTGCCAAGAGGACCGAAACGGACATTACCTGCTGCGTGTGGCCCCTGATAAGAAGTACCCGGCCGTCTATATCTGAAAATTTTAACCGGGTTTGTACCCAGGTTATTATTTTCTACAAACCGCACAACATTTATTGTTGAATCGGTGCCGACATAATATATATATACGAAACGGTTAGAGCTAAATGAAGGATCAAGAGTAACCCCAATAACGCCTGTTTCACCGTTGTAATAACAAGAGTCTTTAAAATTCCAGAAACAAGAGATTCTTTGACCTGTTGCTGAATTATAAATAAAAGTTGAATCTTTTTGCTGGTTGACAATAATATTACCATTAGGCATAAATGCAAAGACAGTGGGAAGGGTTAGACCGTTGATAATTATTTGATAATTTGCCTGCGCAAAAATTGTGTTTACAGAAAACAGCAGGATCAGGATGGATAAAATTTTTCTCTTTAACATTCAGGATCAATTTATGACCATTAAAATATTAATTTATCTCGTTAAAAACCATACCTGAATATTAATTTTGATTTAGTTGTTCAGTACTACTACAAATAAAAAGGGCGCCTAAGCGCCCCTTAATTGTTATTTATTCATCGGATGACTTAANNAATTCCGTAAGCAAGCATTGCGTTGGCTACTTTTACGAAGCCGCCGATGTTTGCGCCTGTTAAGTAATCGCCTTTTTTACCGTAAGCTTCTGCGGTATCAAGACATGTTTTGTGAATGCTCTTCATAATTCCGAGTAACTTGGCATCAACTTCTTCTCTGCTCCACATCAATCTCATACTGTTCTGGCTCATTTCAAGTCCTGATACGGCTACACCGCCTGCGTTAGCAGCTTTTGCGGGTCCGTACAAGAAACCGTTATCCTGATATATCTTTATCGCTGCAAGATCGCTCGGCATATTGGCGCCTTCTGATACACAATAGCAGCCTGCATCAACTAAACCTTTTGCAAGGCTTTCATCAAGCTCGTTCTGTGTTGCGCACGGTAAAGCTATATCAACCTTTAAGCCGTGTTCTTTTATTACCTGCCATACACTCAAACCTTCATAATATTTCACTTTATGTTTATCAGCGTATTCTTTTATTCTGCCGCGGCGGTTATTCTTTAAGTCTAATAAGAATGCCAGTTTTGCCGGATCAATACCTGATTCATCAACTATCGTGCCGTTTGAATCTGAACATGTTATCGGGATACCGCCTAAGTCATTAACTTTTTCAATTGCGTACTGTGATACGTTTCCTGAACCGCTTACTGCAACGCGTTTGCCTTTAAAGTCTTTGCCGTTTGCTGCGAGCATTTCTGCTGCAAAATAAACTGTTCCGTAACCTGTAGCTTCGGGTCTTATTAAACTTCCGCCGTATTCAAGTCCTTTGCCTGTTAAAACGCCTGTATGCTCATTAACTATTTTTTTGTAATAGCCGTATAAGAAACCGATCTCTCTTCCGCCAACACCAATATCACCTGCGGGTACATCTCTGTCGGGTCCGATATGTCTGAATAATTCTCTCATGAAAGCGTAGCAGAATCTCATAACTTCGTCATCTGATTTTCCTTTAGGATCGAAATCACTTCCGCCTTTACCGCCGCCCATTGGCAAAGTGGTTAAAGCGTTCTTGAAGATCTGTTCGAAACCAAGGAATTTTAGAATACCTAAGTTAACTGAGGGGTGGAATCTTAAGCCGCCTTTGTATGGACCGATTGCGTTGTTGAATTCAACCCTGAAACCGCGGTTTACCTGAACCTCGCCTGCATCATCAACCCATGGAACGCGGAATAATATTGCCCTGTCGGGAACAACTATCCTTTCATATATTTTTGCTTTTACAAATTCGGGATGTTTTGCTACTGTGGGTTCAAGGGTTGTTAGTACTTCTTCTACTGCCTGATGGAATTCGGGCTGAGCCGCATCTTTAATTTTGACTTTTTCAATTACATCTTTAATTACTGAAGACGATTTTGCCATTGAAATGCTCCTTCTTAGCGTGATTTTTTAATTGATAGGTTCAGGGTCTTTTGCAACTTTATCCCTGTTTTCATATACAAAAATACCGTTTTTTTACGACTTTAAACAATGATATTAGTCATAAATTGCAAACATATACAATTAGTTTTCTTTGTAATTAGAATAATTTGTGTTTAAATTGTTTAAACATAACTTTTGGAATTTTTAACAATTAGGAATTTTCATGAAAATTAAGAAATTTACCTGTGTAAACTGCGGTGCCCCTAAAGTGAACGAGTATAAATCACCTTACATAATGTGTGATTACTGCGGATCGTTTACTGATATTGATTATACCCTTGGGCTCGATAAATGGAACGAATCAACTGTTAAAACGATGAACTACCAGGCTACTAAAATTGCTCTTATGAACAAGATTCAGNNGTATTACAGCCTGCAAAAAGATTTCTGGGATTACTATTACCGCACATTCCCCGCATACCTGCCGCCATCAATTGATGATGGCTATAAGTACAGAGATTACCTTGAAGTATGCGCGGAATCAAGCACAGAATACGGCTTTGACCCCAAGTGGCAGGAGTACGGAGTTAAGCAGCAGCAGCTGCAGAATTTATTGAGNNTTGGGAATAAAGTTGAGAGCACGGGATTTTTCAGACTTGCTGAATTTTTTATCGGTATGACAAAAGACGGCATGCGTGTGTTTTATGAAAACCCGAAATACGCTATAATGCACGACCTTATCCCGGAGCAGGTGCATATGAAAATGAAGATGTCAATGTTCGTGCAGGTTTGGATCCCATATTTAACGGAAACTGAACAGGAGAGATTTCTGAAAATGACCGGTTTCAGCATGCAGTATGTGGATATCGAAAGACCCGCCGGCAGAACCGGGGAGTGTGAACACTGCAAAGCTGAAATATATATACCCGAAGGATCATACAAAGTGCATTGCGAAAGCTGCCACAAGAACACAAAAGTTCNNGTTCAAATGCATGTCCTGCGGCGCGGATAATAAAGTACCCGAGTTTCCGGCTAAACCCATTGATTGCGAATTCTGCGGTGTTGAAAACAGGCTGATACAGAGATTGTTTGGGTGAGGGAAAAAAAGTACACGCAAAGACGCTAAGGATTATATTGTTTTGATTCTCATTCCCAAACTCCAGTTTGGGAATGTTAAAGAATAAATTTATGTAGCCCGAAACGCCGTTTCGGGCAGTCGATTCAGCGATTCGACTTACATCACCAATATCTTCTCTTCAGTCATTTCATTTATCGCGTAGCGCACGCCTTCGCGTGTGTTACCGGAGTCCTTAACGCCGCCGTAAGGCATTGCGTCCATTCTGTATGCAGAAGCTTCGTTTACAATCACTCCGCCTGTGTGAATATTATTATACGCGTACATAATTGCCTTCATATCATTTGTAAACACACCTGCCTGTAAGCCAAAACGTGAATCGTTAACCTTATCAACAGCCTCTTCAATGCTATTTACTGCTTCAATTGTAATTACCGGAGCAAAAACCTCTGCACATTTAACATTAACATTATCAGGTGCGTTCTCTATCACAGTCGGTTCAAGCACAGCTTCGCTGTGATTGCCGCCGCAAAGTATCTTTGCGCCGGCGGCTTCTGCTTCGTTGACCCATTTTTCGGCGCGAATTGCTTCTTCCTCGGTAATCATAGGTCCCGTTATTGTATTTTCATCGTAGGGATCGCCATACCTAACATTTTTTGCCGCTTCAGTAATTTTAGTGCGAAAGGTATCATAAATATCTTTGTGCACATAAACCCGCTGTACGGATATACAGCTTTGTCCGGCTTGTGAAAATCCACCAATTGTAATTTTGGTTACCGCGGAATCAATATCAGCATCCCTGTTCACAATTACTCCTGCATTTCCGCCAAGCTCCAGTGAAACTTTTTGCCTGTCTGATTTCTTCTTAATTCCCCAGCCAACATCACCTGAGCCTGTGAAACTTATAAGCTTGATCCGGCTATCTGCAATATGTTTATCTAACTTACTGCCTGATATTGGCAGCACATTTACCGGGATTGATGTTATGCCAAGCTCTTTACAGGCTTGGTGAACTATTTTACCCAGAGTGATGGCGGTTAACATTGAGCTTGATGCGGGTTTTATCATTATTACATTGCCACTTGCGAGTGCGGGTGATATTTTATGAGCTACAAGATTGATCGGGAAGTTCCACGGAGTAATTCCGAGTATTAATCCAACAGGAAACCTGCAAACAATCCCTGTTTTATTTTCTGAACCGGGAAGCAGGTCCATTGGCAACACCTCGCCGTGAATGCGTGAGCATTCTTCCGCGCCAAGTCTGAATGTAAAAATTGCGCGGTCAACTTCGATAAGCGAAAACTTTATAGGCTTTCCGGTTTCATCAGTAATTAGTTTTGCTAATTCGCTTTTTTGTGATTTGATCCGGGCAGATATATTATACAGTAATTCCTGCTTTTTGTATGTTGGCAGGTTTGCGTAATCTTTTGCAATTGATGTAAGGTATTCCGCGGAAGTGCTGAATTCAGATTCCCCGGCAATGTAAGCTTCGCCAACGGTTTTATTTGTATATGGATTTACAACGGGTTTAACTTCAATGGTTGAAATGAATTCACCGCCAATTAATATTTTTTCAGGCATAAAGTAATCTTTTTTATATTAATACTCTGATTCCCAAACTCCAGTTTGGGAATCAATAAACAAAGTTAATGAAATATGAAGAGGGTTAAAATGAAAAATGTGGAAAAATGTTCCAAATCGAAGTTTGCCCAAAAGACTTTTCGGGAGGATAAAGGTCAAAGAAGTTTCCCAAACTGGAGTTTGGGAAACAGGGTAAAGGGTTAAAAGTGAATTATTTATTATTATCTCGTGCCGCGAATAGAAATTTCGTAAATCAAGGAAAGCTGATTGATCTTAAGTGAAACTAACTGTTATAGAAACTATTTTCACGGCACGGGTATTTTTTACTTATTCTTAAGCTGAAGTCGAATCAGCGATTCGACATACAGTAGTACATAAAAAAAGAGTGACTGAATATTCAGTCACTCTTAAAACTTGAAAAGATCCTTCTCTCCTGCCTTCGGCAGTCGCTCAGGATATATTAATTACAGCTGTTTTGAATCGCTTGATTTTTTGTTTTTGCTTGGGCATTCTTTGCTGCTATCGCCGGAATTTTTTCCGTCTTTATCGCAGCCTGATTTACCTGAGCAATCCATATTTTTTTCTTTCAGTGATGCAGCAATATTCTCTTCGGTGGTTTCACCGGCTGCGTACATTATTGTGACATTTGTCATTTTTGAAACATTGCAGGTTGAACCGAAATTAACTTCTTTAACACCTGCTATGGTAAGTATATTTTTCTGAAGATCTGCTTTTGAATCATCGCATGTAACTTTATCTGTTACGAACTGATAGCTTGAAAACTCGCCGCCTGCTTTGATTTTATTCTTATCGTCGCATTTTGATTTATCACAGCCGGTTTTATCTCCGGAAGATTCGATTGCCGCTGTTTTATCACAGCCTGATTTATCGCCTGCGCTTGTTGTGCATTCTTTGCTGCAATCCTTACCGTCTTTATCGTTAGCTATCAAATAAGACTGGTTAAGATATAAAAAGCCAAAAGCAAAGATAACTACTAATGCCGCTGCTCCAAGAAATTTTTTATTCATAGCTTTAAAATATTTAGGTTTTTAATGGATTATTTTAGGCAAAGATAGAGATTTTTTACTGCTAATCCAATAGCCTTTGTGCAACAAATTTCATAAGTACAGTTAAAACCTAATCTTAATCATATTATTTAAACGCTATTTTAGCTATTTTTGTTATGAAAATTTATGAACTATACCCATAAGATCAAAGAAGGTAAGTTATTATGAAAGAATTCAAAAACAGAAAAGAAAAATTCCTTACTGATTCAGGCATTGAGATCCCTGCATTCATAAAAGAGGATTCAGAAAAGTATAAAACCAAGTTAGGCAACCCAGGCTCATTCCCCTTTACACGGGGTGTGCATGAACAAATGTACCGCAGCAGATTCTGGACTATGAGGCAATACGCGGGTTTCGGTTCCGCTGAAGAATCTAACAAACGATACAAATTTCTGCTGGAGCAGGGCACTACAGGCTTAAGTATCGCGTTCGATCTACCGACGCAAATTGGCTACGATAGTGATGAAGCTATAGCCGAAGGCGAAATTGGAAAAGTAGGCGTTGCCATTGATACTCTGAAAGATATGGAAATACTCTTTGATGGAATAACACTTGATAAAATTACTACATCAATGACGATAAACGCGACAGCAGCTGTGCTGCTTTGTATGTATGTCGCGATAGCCAAAAAACAGGGTGCCGATCTTAAGAAGATCAGCGGTACCATACAGAACGATGTACTTAAAGAATATATTGCACGAGGTACGTATATATATCCTCCCAAACACTCAATGAGGCTTATTACCGATATATTCGCATGGTGCAATGAAAATCTTCCGAGCTGGAATACAATTTCCATCAGCGGCTACCATATCCGCGAAGCGGGCAGCAATGCCGTGCAGGAAGTAGCCTTCACAATTGCTGATGCGATAGCTTACATAGAAGCTGCGGTTAAAGCCGGACTGGATGTTGATAAATTCGCTTCAAGGCTTTCTTTCTTCTTTAACGGACAGATAAACCTGCTTGAAGAAGTAGCCAAGTACCGCGCGGCAAGAAGGATTTACAGCAAGATCATGAAGGAACGCTTCAATGCAAAAAGTGAAAAAAGCATGATGCTGCGGTTCCATTGCCAAACAGCAGGGTCATCGCTTACAGCGCAGCAGGTTGAAAACAATGTTATCCGGACAACCATTGAAGCAATGGCAGCCGTTCTTGGCGGATGCCAATCCTTACACACAAACTCCAAAGATGAAGCGCTTGCGCTTCCGACCGAAGATTCCGTAACAACAGCTTTAAGGACTCAGCAGGTTATTGCTTACGAAAGCGGCGTTGCAGATACTGTTGACCCGTTTGCAGGTTCATATTACATTGAGTATCTTACAGATCAGATAGAAAAAGGCGCATGGGATTACCTTAACAAAATAGATGAATTGGGCGGGGCAGTTAAATGCATTGAACTTAATTACCAGCAGGATGAAATTGCGAACAGCGCGTATGAATTTGAGAAAGAAATTGAATCAGGTGAGCGGGTAATTGTTGGTGTGAACAAGTTTGTAGATGAAGATCACCCTGAAAAACTTGACCTGATGCATATTGATGAAGCTATAGGGAAAGAACAGATAGCCAAGCTGAAAAAAGTTAAGGCAGAAAGAAATAATGATACAGTTAAGCGCGATCTTGATGCGTTAAAAAAAGCAGCCGAAGGAAATGATAACATGCTGCCGTATATTCTGAAATGTGTTGAAAGTTATTGTTCAATTGGCGAAATTTCCAATACGCTTCGCGGAGTTTGGGGCGAGTATTAGGATCCTAAAGCAATAAGTTGAACTAAACCATAATTTATGAACCGGGTAGTATGGATAACAGGCGNNAGCTTGCCAAAGTATTTGCCAAATCAGGTTATATTATTGTTGCTACGGCCAGAAGAAAATCAAGGCTTGTAAGCCTTGTCAATGAGATCCGTTTTGCTGGACATGAAGCTTACGCCTTTGTTTGCGATGTCCGCTCAGAACGGAGTATCATTAGTACCAAGAAAAAAATACTAGAAAAGTGCGGTACTATTGATATACTAATCAATAATGCCTCAATAACTGCGTTTAAATCCTTTATTGATACCAAACCGCCGGAATTTGACGATATCATTGAAACCAACCTTCGGGGCAGCTATCTTATGGCGCGTACGGTATTGCCTATGATGATAAAGAAAAAGCGCGGACANNAATATATTATCTGTGGCGGCTCACACCGTATTTACCAACAGCTCGGCTTACGCGGCTTCCAAAGCGGGAATGCTTGCGATGTTCAACGGTTTAAGGGCAGAGGTGAGGAAGTTCAATATTAAGGTATCCAATATTATGCCGGGGGCTACTGATACCCCGATGTGGAGCCCAGCTGTACGACAGAAATCAGCAAACAGAATGATGACACCGCGCGAAGTTGCTGATATTACTTTCGCAGTCGCAAACCAGCCAAAAAAGGTTGTGATTGAAGATGTTATTATTAAGCCAATAAAAGGGGATCTGTGATAAAATAGAAATCCACTTATTGTTGAATGAAGAGTATGGACTTCATTAAATTTTATTTAGAGGATATAGTAGCACAGACATTCTTGTCTGT
>DEHS01000030.1 GCA_002352055.1 Legionellaceae bacterium UBA2794 | reverse complement strand
GACAGGCATATGGGGACGGGAAAATATCTTTCAAGGGTATTTACAAAAAAAATTTTGGATTTATTCCATGTCACACTACAATGGGTAATTATTTTTACTGCTCAAGGTTTCCGAATGAAAAAATGGTTATTATTCGTTTTACTGCTTACTACCTCATTTGTCCTCCAGGCAGAACCACTTCCAGCTGCTGAAGTATTTCAATTGGATGTGACCAAACTCGATCCCAATACCTTTACTATTAACTGGCAAATTAAACCCGATTATTTTTTATATAGCGATAGAATTAAACTGACAGAGGCTCCTGATAGCAACATTCATCTGGGCACCATTCGCTTCCCGGCCCCGCTAAAAAAAACGGACAGACAGGGTCATGAGTACCCGGTATATCGTAATCAATTATCGTTACCCATAAGCGTATTAGGTGAGAAACCGGGAGAAACGATTCTGGAACTTCATTATCAAGGCTGTGCCGACGATGGATTTTGTTATCCTCCTGAGGTAAAGCATATTAAAGTAGGCATCGATGACAGTCTTGCCTTGTCTTCAGTGAGTCTGGAAGATGCTCCGCTGCCTGCAGTTGAGTCGCCACAGGTAGCAGATAATAAAATTGAAAATATTTTTACCCATCATAATTGGGCAATGATTCTCCTTATATTTTATGGCTTTGGCCTGCTGGTCTCATTTACCCCCTGCATTTTACCCATGGTGCCCGTATTATCTGGAATTATTGTAGGGCATGGTTTAACGCTTACCACTCGAAAAGCTTTTTTCCTTTCCTTGAGTTATGTATTAAGTATGTCAGTAACTTACGCCATATTTGGTGCAGTGGTTGCATTATTAGGGGCGAACTTACAAATAAGCATGCAGTCTCCTTGGGCTATCAGTATTTTTAGTATTATCTTTATACTGTTGGCTTTATCGATGTTCGGTTTTTATGAATTCAAACTTCCTGATGCATGGCAATCAAAGATTGCAGGGTCCAGTAGGAGTCAGAGAGGGGGGCATTATATTGGAGCGGCTATTATGGGTTGTCTCTCCACCCTGATTTTATCCCCTTGTGTAACAGCTCCTTTAATCGGTGTTTTAACCTACATTGCACAAAGCGGTAACATCCTGCTAGGCAGTTTAACCTTGTTTGTTTTGAGTTTGGGTATGGGCACACCCCTTCTCCTTATAGGGACTTCTGCAGGGAAATGGCTTCCAGAAACCGGAACCTGGATGAATGCCGTAAAAGCATTCTTTGGAATTCTTCTTCTGGGCGTTGCGCTCTATCTTCTTGAACGTATTCTGCCGACTGGGTTAGTGATGGGCTTGTGGGCTAGCCTGCTCATTTTCTCAGGAATATACTCAGGTGCATTAAATCATGCAGTGACCGGCAGAGAAAAATTCCAACAGGGAATTGGTATCCTACTGCTGGGATATGGGTTGCTCATATTGATTGGAGCGAGCATGGGATCTACTAATCCGTTACAGCCATTAGCTAACTCTCATGCGACAAACCCTGTCGCATCCTTACCAGTACTTGAGAACCAAACTTTAGAGGGTATCCAGCAAGAAATTGCTCAGGCCGGCAAACCTGTAATGCTGGATTTTTACGCCGACTGGTGCACAGCCTGCAAGGTAATGGATGCAACCACTTTTAAAGATCTCAAGATTCAGGAAGCGTTAAGTCAATTTAAAGTCATTAAAGTCAATGTCACTGAAAATAATTCCAATAATAAGGCCATAATGAACTATTTTAAGGTGATTGCACCGCCTACATTTATCTTTTTCAATAAACAGGGAGATGAATTGAATCAGCTTAAAATAGTGGGTGAGCGAGATACTGAAGATTTTTTAAATACTTTAAACAAAATAAAAGTGGCGTAAATTAATGTCATTAACAGCATGGAATAGGGTATTTTGCACAACCAGGCCGATAAATAACGAAAGATTATAGTTCCATGCTCGTTAAAATCGCAGTCGACAAAGTCAGCTGGAAAGCGTATAATTCGTTCACTTTTTTTACAGATAGAATTATATGAATCATAAAGTTGGTTTTGTCAGTTTGGGTTGTCCCAAGGCGTTAGTGGATTCGGAACGTATTATCACTCAATTACGGGCACAAGGTTATGAGCTGGTCTCAAGTTATCAAGACGCAGGCGTTGTCGTAATCAATACGTGCGGGTTTATTGATAGTGCAGTGAAAGAATCTTTAGATACAATTAAGGAAGCGATGGCGGAAAATGGTCGCGTTATTGTGACTGGTTGCCTGGGGGCTAAAGCCGACATTATCAAAGAAGCTTGCCCTGATGTGCTTCATATCAGCGGTGCACATGCCTATGAAGAAGTGGTCAATGCAGTCCACCAACACTTACCACCCCCTGCTGATCCCTTCACCCAACTGATTCCTCCTCAAGGCATTAAATTAACCCCCCGTCATTATGCGTATTTAAAAATATCTGAGGGATGCAATCAAAAGTGTACTTTTTGCATCATTCCAACCATGCGCGGTAAATTACAAAGTTATCCCATGGCGCAACTTTTAACTGAGGCGAAAAAATTAAAAGATGCTGGGGTCAATGAAATTCTGGTCATCTCCCAGGATACCAGTGCTTATGGTATTGATACGCGTTATGAGCCTATAGAATGGCAAGGAACAACCATAAAAACGCGTTTTTATGAATTGTGTGAGCAATTAGGGAAGTTGGGCATTTGGGTTCGCCTGCATTATGTCTATCCTTACCCCCATGTTGATGAAATCATACCTCTTATGCGTGATGGTTTGATTTTGCCCTACCTTGATATCCCCCTGCAACATGCAAATACCCGTATCTTAAAAGCAATGAAAAGACCAGCCAGCAGTGAAAATACCCTGTTAAGGATTGCCTCCTGGCGCGAAGTTTGTCCGGACATCACCCTAAGATCCACATTTATCGTTGGCTTTCCAGGGGAAACGGAAGCAGAGTTTGTTGAATTACTCGATTTCTTACGCGAAGCGAAACTCGATCGCGTGGGCTGTTTTAAATATTCTCCAGTAGATGGAGCCAAGGCGAATGATCTCGACTCACCTGTGCCTGAAGAAGTGAAAGAAGAACGTTACCATCGTTTCATGCAATTACAGGCAGAAATAAGCCGCAATCGTCTGAAAAATAAAATTGGTACCACGCAAACTGTGCTTATTGATGAAGTGAATTCAGAGACTGTTATTGCCCGCAGCAAAAGTGATGCCCCGGAAATCGATGGACTGGTTTATTTACCCTCGAGCGCTGGATTAAAAGCGGGCTCCTTCGCGGAAGTCATTATTACTGACAGTGATGATTACGATTTATACGCACAATTGAAGTAAGGCACATTAAACAAATAAGTATTAAAATGGATATACTAAATAAAGGGTTTCTCCAGCTCTTGGAAAGCCCTTGATTCAGCTGGACATAAGGACTTAAATTCAGCAGACAGGCCACCTCAGCGTTTTAATTACAAAAGGATTTTGTATATGACCCCTGAAGAAATTCAAACTTTGAAATCACTCAATTTAGCTTATAAAAAAATACTAACAGAATACTTCAAGACACCGGATCAATTTAAAGCCATTATTTTATTGTTGAAAGCCATGCGAGATATTGTTTTAATCAGGGAAAGCATTACCCAACCTCAAATGAGAATACTTAGTAGCATTTCCAATCCAGATTTATATATCCAATTGACCCAAAAAGTCGAAGAAATAGTAAATGATCAGGAGCTTAAAGCGGTAAAGAAACAATTCGCTGACCAACGAGTCATTCAGGTAGATGCTTTATACGATGGAATAACCCACTGTTACGAATCCGGTTTTTTTAATACGCAACTGCCAGCCCATAAAATGATTTATCAAATAACGTTCTATGATGGAACACAAATGAGTTGGAACTCGCTTAATCCAAAGGATATTAAAACGGTAAAAAAACATTTTCACGCCAAAATTCATGACCGACGTTGCACCCTACTGTAGGTCAATAGCAAAAACCTCCCGATAAACCTTGGCAACCTGCTCTAAAAAGTCGCTGCACTCCTCCTCTTTATTCAATAAAACCTGTTGGTGCAACAAAAAATGGTAGTGTAAATACGCTTTATATAAAATATTCATTTGCTCATGGCTTAGTCTATTCATTAAAAACAATTGCCTTAATTGACTTAATGTATGAGTGTACCGAGCCATGTCAGGCTCTTTAGAGTCCAATAGTAAAAATTGCACCAGAAACTCAATATCAAGCAATCCACCCTTGGCATGTTTCACCACTCCAGTATGAGGCAATTTTTCAATTTTGGTTCTCATTCCCAAAACGTCTTGTTTCAGATCCACGTGGTTTCGCTCACGACCTATCAGTGATTGCTTCAAACGCGTAAAACCTCGCTTGATTCTGGCCGTTCCTGAGATCAGCCTTGCTTTTAATAAAGCCTGATGTTCCCAGGTCCAGGCCTGGTTTTGTTGATAATCCATAAACGCATCCAAATGGCTCACTAATAATCCCGCCGCACCGGATGGTCTTAAGCGAGTGTCTACAGAGTATAAAACGCCTGATTGCGTCCGAGTCGTTAGCATATGTACTATTTTTTGAGTTAATCGAGTAACTAATGCCTCCTCCGCAGGCTTTGCTGTATGGAGAAACACTAAATCCAAATCTGAGTTATAATTCATTTCGCGGCTGCCTAATTTACCATACGCGATGATTGCAAAAGATGACTTCATCCGTTCTATATGAGGATAACGTTCAACGAGTTCTTCATACGCGATAGCTAATACCTGACTCACTATGACCTGGGCCACATCGGTTAAAAATTTAGCAATGCGCACTGCACTATAATGACCGTATAATTCAGAACGCGCGGCCATCAGCCAGTTGGTTAATTTAAACTGACGTAAAATTTCCTGTTTGGCTTCCACATCCGGAGTGAGTGCCAACTGCTCTGTTAACAACATTTCCAGTCTGGTAAATGAGCTCGGCCGCCAATCTTGTTCTTGATCTAATAAGACTTCCAGCAAAAAAGGCTGTTTTACAAGTAGAGCTGAGATGAAGGGGCTATTTGCAAACCAAAATAACAGTTCCCTTAAAGCTTGAGGATTTTCAGTTAACAATGCAAGGTAAGCACTACGCCCCACAATATTTTCCAATAGGTGCATCACCTGCAATAATACTTCATCTGTTTTTAACTTATTATGGGTTAATTCAGTAAGAAGCATGACCATTAGCCGATCAAGTCGCATGCGCGCCCCTTGGGGCAGCCTGCGACAACGCGCGCTATGTCTGAACGCATTAATCATTTGATAACAGTGGGCAGCGTGGGTAAAACCAAGGCTTGTAAGTAAATTAATTGCCATAGTAGTTTCAACATGTCCTTGCCATAAACTGGATAATTGATTGGCCAATACTCTGTTTTCATCCTCATACGCTTCCACTTTACCCAGAACCGAATGAAAAGAATGGCTAATTATTCGCTGATATTTCTGTAATTTACTGTGGAACTCATCCCAATGATCATAACCCATAGCGCCAATAATCTGGGCTCGTTTCAATGGATCAACTGGCAATGAATGAGTCTGTTGATCGTTTAGGCTTTGTAAGGCATTTTCAAGTTTTCGTAAAAAAATATAGGCCTGATTTAGAGCATCAGCACGCGGCAAAAGTTTTTCTTTTTTTAATATTGCCAACGCCTTCATTGCATTTTGTTGCTGTAATTGCGGCAACCGCCCCCCACGAATTAACTGAAAATTTTGAATAATAAACTCAACCTCTCTGATACCTCCCTGGCCACGTTTAATATCATCCAGACGTGGATTTAACTGTACCTCGCGTTCAATCATCGCTTTCATACTGCGTAGTGACTCAATCACACTAAAATCAACATAACGTCGGTAAACAAAAGGAGTGATCAACCGGGTAAACCACACAGGAGATTGACTTAAGTCTTCTTCAATAACCCGAGCTTTCACCATCGCATAGCGCTCCCAATCACGCCCCTGTTCCTGATAGTACGTTTCCATCGCGGCAAGGCTTGAGACCAGAGGCCCACTGTCTCCATTAGGACGCAATCGCAAATCCACTCGAAAAACAAATCCATCACTCGTGCTCTGTTGGAGTACCTGTACAAATAACTGCACTACCTTATTAAAATAGTGCTGATTGGGAATGGATTCGATCCCATCCGTATTTCCAGCGGCGCTAAAAGCAAAAATCAAATCAATATCTGAAGAAAAATTAAGCTCCCGTCCCCCTAGCTTTCCCATAGCAAGGCTCGATAAACCCACCTCATTACCCATCTCATCTCGAGGAACTCCATACCGAGCGGAAATAGTGCATGTGCAGTAATTTAAAGCATGTAAAATGAGGGCATCGGCACAATCGGACCACGATTCCATGACCTGCTGGGTGGTTGCACGCCCGGCAGCCTCCAAGAGCATTAATCGTAAAAAATGCGTATGACGAAACTGACGCATTTGCAACATGTAAGCAGGCTGTTGCTGAGCCACAGGTAGGGCATCAAGGGCTGAGAAGTAAGCTTTTCGAGATAATAATGCGTCACACGCATCTTTTTTTAATAAAGTTTCCAATAATTGAATATGTCGCATAGCAAAATCACTCACAGCCACAAGCTTTGCCACACTTTTTTTTAAGGGATGGGTTAATGGAGTTACATGTTTTTCGATAAACCAGGATTTAGACGCTATAAGATCTGCAAGCGTAAGTATGGATGACATAGACTGGGGAACTCAATTAACGAAAAGAATACCTTATACTACATTTGCCAAATCATAAAGAACATCAGGACGTCATCTTTTACCGGTCGAATTGCCTCTACATACCATCATGCCAACTGAGTATTCTTGCTACCTCCCGCATCTCACTACACAAATCTTATAATATCGCTATACTAAGAAAACTATTTATAAAAAGTGATTGATATGATTAAACTTTTTTTTCGTTCTCTGTGTCTCTTCGCGATTGCCATGTCTACCTTATTTGCTGCGGGAGAGCCTATCAAAATTGGCGTGTCAAGCTTTGATCCCCCCTTTATCATGCAGGGTGCAAACAAACGAATGTATGGTTTTGATATCGATAGCATGACTTACCTATGTAAAGCTATGAATCGTACTTGTGAATTTCGCTTTATGGACTTTGATGAATTAATTCCTGCAGTTGCCAATAAACAAATTGATGTTGCGATAAGCTCAATTACCATTACCCCGGAGCGGGCACAACAGGTAGATTTTAGTATTCCTTACCTGCTTAGCTATTCTCGTTTCCTTTCTAACCAAGTGTTAAACCCAACGCAATCCTTTAGCCTGGATATGCTGCGAGGTAAAACCATAGGCATTGATACCGGCACTATATTTGAACAGCAACTCACTCAAATGGGAGTAAAAGATCCGGTCATCCGTCAGTATGAGTCAATCGAAGACTCTCTCGAAGCATTAAGAAATGGTGAAGTCGATTATCTGCTATTGGATAATCCAGCCGCCATCTATTGGGCAGCCAATTCTGCCGGAGTGTTTAGAACACTTGGTGAACCTTATATGTATGGGTTAGGACTTGGAATTGCAGTGAATAATACGGAGAAACAGCTGTTGACGGATATTAATGCTGCAATCCTGCAATACCAGGCATCCAGTGATTACAAAAATAATTATAAAGAATATTTATCCGAATTTTAGAATAGAACTGACTTTGAAAAAATAGCCTAATTTTAAGGTATGATTAGTCATACCTAAACTTCCAGGAATTACACCTCTTGAGAACATTATGATTACTTGCGTAAAATCCCTATTACAAGGATAATTCCTCCATAACCAAACAATTGAGTACACTATGGAACATCTAGGTCAATTTATTATGAACCACTGGCTACTATGGTTAGCCTTAATTGCTGTTTTACTATTAACGTTTATTAACGAACTAATGTCTCAAAAAAACAAAGCTAAAGAACTAACACCCCATGCAGCAGTTGATTTAATTAATAATGAGAATGCGGTAGTCATCGATACTCGCGACAAAGAGTCTTTTAAAAATGGCCATATCATTGATGCAATCAATGTAAAAGCCGAAGATTTTGATGATAAAAAAATGAATAAATACAAAAATAAACCCGTAATTCTAGTTTGCGCTCGCGGCTTGCAATCTCCTGCTCTCGCTGCCAAAATTCAAGCTCAGGGATATCAACCCATGGTATTAAAAGGTGGTCTTGCAGCATGGCAAAATGCCGATCTTCCCATAGTTAAGAAAGGATAACTTTATGGCTGAAATTATTATGTATACCACTGGTTACTGTCCTTACTGTAGTAGAGCCAGAGATTTATTCAATAAAAAAGGAACTGCTTTTACTGATATTCGTATCGATTTACAGCCAGAATTACGTGATGAAATGATTGCTAAAAGTGGCAGAAGAACCGTACCTCAGATTTTCATTAATGGCCAGGCTATTGGTGGCTGCGATGATTTATATGCCCTGGAAGCTCAGGGAAAATTAAACCAACTGTTAAATGAATAGGAAATAAATAGCATGACTGATCAACCCAATAAAGACGCAGCAGCTGACGAAGCTCAATTCATGATTCAACGAATCTATGTTAAAGATTTATCCTACGAAACGCCCAATACCCCCGCTGTATTCCAACAACAATGGGAACCTGAGCTTACTCTGGATCTTAATACTACCAGTAGTGAATTAGAAGCAGGTGTTTATGAAGTGGTATTAACCGTAACTGCAACTGTTGCAAACCAAAAGGCTACAGCATTTCTGGTTGAAGTAAAGCAGGCTGGTATTTTCACCATTCAGGGCGCTGCAACCCCCCAACTCGAACACTTACTCAATAGCTTTTGCCCGAACATCCTGTTCCCATATGCACGTGAAGCGATTACCTCACAAGTGATTCGTGGCAGCTTCCCACAGCTTGTTTTGGCTCCAATTAACTTTGATGCGCTGTATATGCAACAAATGTCAGAAAAGCAAAATACAACAAAATCCCAAGAAGAGAAAATCGCTCATTAATGAAGAAAAAAACTATAGCCATGCTGGGTGCTGGCTCATGGGGCACCGCGGTCGCCATCCATCTGGCTCAGGTAGGTCATCGCGTCTTGCTGTGGGGACATAACCCACAGCATGTTATCCAAATGGCAAGCGACAGGGCAAACTTCCGCTACCTTCCCGATATCCCTTTCCCCGAACACCTCTTACCGGTATCTGATTTGAACCAATGCATCAATGAAGCGGATCATACAATTATTGGAGTGCCATCCCACGCGTTCGCGGAAATTTTATCCCAAATAAACCAGAAACCCGCGGGGCTAACCTGGATAACAAAGGGTGTTGATCCAAAAACGAATCAGTTATTAAGTGAATTGGTTATTCAAAAATTTGGCATGGGTTATCCCTTGGCGGTAATTTCAGGCCCATCGTTCGCGAAAGAAGTTGCCCGGCTTTTACCTACAGCATTAACTTTGGCTGGCAATGATGCCCTCTACCAACAAGAAATACATCATTTATTACATCATAACAATGTGCGGGTATATTTAAGTGATGATTTAATTGGTGTGCAATTATGTGGGGCTGTAAAAAATGTTTTAGCGATTGCATGTGGTATAAGTGATGGCCTGGGTTACGGAGCCAATGCCAAATCAGCGTTAATTACTCGTGGATTAGCTGAGATGACGCGGCTAGGGTTGAAAATGGGAGCAAAGCAGGAAACGTTTACGGGTTTAGCTGGATTAGGCGATCTGGTATTAACCTGTACCGATGATCAATCAAGGAATCGACGTTTTGGTTTACTTTTAGGACAAAATTGTAACATAATAGAAGCCGAGCAAAAAATAGGCCAAGTGGTTGAGGGAAAACACAATGCAGCACAAATATGTGCTCTGGCAAAAAAATATGCAATTGAAATGCCTATTTGTGAGCAAATAAATACCCTCCTGCGATCTGAAGTAAATGCAAAGGAGGCAGTAACTAATCTGATGAGTCGCCCTCCAAAAGGGGAGTAATCGATTATACCTAACGAACCAAGGGGTACTGTCTATGAACTCTATAAACGAAACATATGTATTGTGGTTAAGTCATTTTAAAGAACAGGTTAAAAATCCTCTCGTAAAAAATCTTGTCGAAGAATTAATCAACACCCTTCCCCATTTGAAAACAATTGATAACTTAATTGATTATTTGAAAGAATGCCAAACAGGCTTAAATAAAATTCGCTTTTCAAGAATTGAGTTTTATGTTTTGAACAGACAACTACAGAATTGGATTGAGCATCTTGAGGGGATAAATAAGGAGGCTCAAGAAGTAATATCAAAATTGGAACATTTTCAATCTCATAATTACTTACCCAAGGTAAGACCACTTATCAAATTACTTATAAACTTAATTCTTGAACCATCAACTTTGATAAACGTACGAATATTAAGTCTTTTAAAAGTTATTAACTCTCCTGAATGCTTAGCAATTCTCCATTATATTTCACAACTAAAACCAGCACCATTATCCTATTTCAGGCATAATCGTGGAACATTTCAGGCACTTACGCCGACCAGCTCTGATGAACAAATATGTATTTCACTCTTAAACAGCCTGGCATCCACTATTCAAGTTGATGGTAACAACAAATTCTGGAATTTAAGCAACACTTTATTGCAAACCACGCTTCTTATTTATCAGGATGAGTTTACAGAAGTGGAACTTAATGAAAAAAAAATTCAAGAAGAAAATAATTTGAGTAAGAGGGATACATGTAAGATGTTCTGATAGGACTTGATCTACGGCGATTGCTACATTATCAACTTTGCTGAGACCAAAAATCCCTATCCAGTATCAGACTCCAAATCCGTGAGGAAGATGAAACAAGGGCCATGAGTGAGCGATTAAAACAACTCACTTATGTACCCGAACGATGCTTAACAAATGTAGAGACTCACCCAGGCATTGCATCAACTAATTCAATGTCTGTGGCCACGAGCTTTTTACCAAGAAAGATTTCGCCCACAGCTTGAAATCGTTTAACAGAATCAGTGACCAGGTAATTGATTTTAGGGGCTTCTGATGTCGCATCAGCCATTAGATTTTGAGAACTTAACGTATTGTGTAATGCAAGAGCCGTAGCTTGAGCAGAATCAACAATAGTTACTCCTGGAGGCAATAAGCTTAGCAATAAGTCTTTAAATACTGGAAAATGTGTACATCCTAATAAGACAGCATCTTCATCTTTTATATCAGCAAGATAATGTTTTAAAGCCTCTCTGGCAATGGCATTATTCACCATACCTTCTTCTGCTAAAGCTACCAAAACGCTACACGCGCGACTACTAATAAAAGCTTTAGGCAACTGCTCAATAATTAGATCATGATATGCTTTTGAAGCAATAGTAGTCTCCGTTGCCAGAACGGCAATGCGCTGATTTTTAGTTGCGGCAACTGCGGCAGCGGCGCCAGGTGCTACTACCCCCAGGACTGGAATCTCAGGCAACATTTTTTGTAGATGAGGTAAGGCAGCTGTGGTAGCAGTATTACAGGCAATAACCAGGGCTTTAATGCGACGCTCAATTAATATGCGAGCCATCTGCATGGCATAATGTTTCACTGTGTCTGGACTTTTTGTGCCATAGGGAAGGCGAGCAGTATCGCCTAAGTAGACAAATGATTCATTCGGTAAGTGCGCCTGAAGGGCACTCAATACCGTTAATCCGCCCATACCAGAATCAAATACACCTATTGCCAAATTTTTTGCATCCACTTATATTCCCCTGTTTTTATTATTTACCTTCAAGGTGCGGCTGGCGCTGGACCCTCTTTATCAATTTTTTCTTCCTGTCCTACTAATAACTTTTTATTCCGAACCTTATTTCTATATTGGCTCGTAACATCACTGGCCTTGTCTCTTTTTTCTTGACGTTCTGTTACTTTACCGGAAAATTCAGTCACTTTCTTTTGCGCTTCTTTAATTACATCAATATGTTCAGGCTTTTTAAACTCATTATAAGCAGAAGTGTTCGTAAAACGTCCTTTATTTCCCTTTTCATCTTTTGGTACAAAAGCACTTGACTCAATGACGATAGTATCTTCGCCAAACTTTAGTTTCCCCTCACCCAGGATTACCAATGCAGTCCACAAATATTTTACCTCTTCAGCATTTGAACCATTTAAACGAACGGGTCTGCTCTTGGTGGGAACCTTTCCTCCATTTGCATTAACAATTGCAACTGCCATATCCATATAAAATTTCACTTTTGCCTGCTCGATTTGAGGATCAGGTCGAGCACCATCTGCTAAAACAGGAATAGTTTGTTTCGGAGTCTGAATTACTTGTATTTTAGAAGGCATGGGGTTATACCACACATCATTTTTAACACTTTGGGACCGTGCGTTTTCAATACCATTGTAATTTTGAGTAAACCGTCCCACAGCTTCAAAGTTTGCAGTTCTATGGGTGACATCATAAACATACACTTCGCCCGGCTTGGTATTTTCCAAAACTCTTGCCCCCTGCTGAGCAACAACAGGTGCTCCACCAGCAGGGATCCCCTCGTGTGCTTTATCAATAGGTTTAATTGCACAGGTAACACCCCGAGCTTCATACACATAATTGATTTTATTAATAATGAGATTATCAATGGCTTTCAAAATTCCTTGATCGCCGGATAATTTATTTTGCACTTCACGATAAAAAGTCAGGTTCTGTTTTGCAATTGCCAATTCTTTATCTAAATTTAATCTTAAAGCAACAACTTGTGTTAGCGAGGCATTAGGTTCCTCTGTGGGTAATGATTTTAATAAACCATCAAGAGTGTTAATATTTACATTTAACTTATTGATCGTTAAGTCACAGTTTTTTAATAAATCCTGATATTTTGCTCTGACTTCATGATCATTGANNGCTGCCGAGTTAATTGTGGTGATGTATTTTAATGATTTTGAATTTTGAACGTGTTGTTTATTATCGAGCTGAATTTCCTTCAATTCCTTTTGCATTTTATTAAGAATAGGTAATGGAACAATATTTTTTAAATCAATTGTTCTGTGTTCAATTTTTAAATTATTAAATAACACGGCAGATAGTTCATTAGTCAATTGTCTTTTTAGAAATTTATCTGCGTCTGTGACATCTGGAAGCAGGTCTAGGAACTTGGATAAGGTGTTGCTATTTTTTAATGCTGAAAAAATAGTATTAAACTTTTGTTCATCAAGATGTTCACGTTTGTAGGTATTTAATAATAAATTAATAAACTGCTGATGCTTTTTAATTGTCGGATCATTTATTCCTAATAAATAGGCATTAAAATCCTGCTGAGTCCTTATCTCATTATAAATCCTTTGATTGTGTATGGCATTATTATTTACACCAAAGGCATTGTTTAACAATTCATCACTCAGGCCTTGAGGTAATTGTGCTTTTATACCCGCTACAAACCCCAGGTATTGCTCAGGAGTTGTAAAAGGAGGTAAGTTATTTATTGCATTAATTCTTTGATCATCTAAATTTAGATCCGATTTAATGCTTGCCAAAGCTCTGGATACCCCTGCATTATGTATTTGTCCTAATAAAGAGATTCTTTTATTATTGGTAAGGATAGCAGGAATTGCCGCCTGAACCGCCGGATTATCACCCAGGTAGTATGCAACCCCATGAGCATCCGCCGCGTGTATCAAATGCCGGATGTTAGGGATATCTCCCGTCTCCAAGCCTTTTAAAAGAGTTTTTTGTTTTTCTACAGGTAAATCACGAAATACTTTGTTGATTTCCGCATAAGAATTTGCCCTAAACTTAGAGATATTTCCAATAGCCATCGAAAAGATACGAGCACCAATGTCCTGTTTCATTAACTCAATATTCGCTTTGTCTAACCAATCAGCGCGAACTCCGACTTTGTTTAAGTCTTGTTTAAAATCTGATGATTTTGGAGCATTAAGTAACTCATACAATACTTTAATAGTGGGTTCAGAATTATCTGCGCTCGTCCATCTATTAAGATGGTTTATTATCATTATGTTTTTCAGTTCAGCTACGTTTTCATCTGTAACAGCAAGACTGATATAATCGTGATTTCCTAAAATTTCTTTTAATTTATTGAGAAATAAATCTTTATTTTCAGCATTGATAACAGGAAGCAGGTCATTATTTAACGTAGGTATTACTGATTTTAAGTACCGAACACCTAGTTTACTCTTTGCCCAATCAATGTCTCTGTTATGAAAATTGGGGAATTGTTGTCTTACTCTGTTGGCGAACTCAAAACCCGAGCTTTCCAACCCATTCTTCCAATTCAAAATGTCACTATCTGATACATTTTCTATATAGGTAGTAATACTGACTTTTTCTGCCTCATTTCTTAATTTAATTCGACGCGAATTAATTATATTTTGATCTTCAGCTGGCAACGGGTAGATTAAGGCATCATCAGCATAGGAAGGGAGCAACGCTTTAGCAGAATTGTTCAACGCATTCTGATTTGCTGCGTTAGTCAGGGTATCAAGAGATTCCTGACTATTTGCCAGCTCAACAATGCGACTTAATAATTTAAGACGAATATTTTTTTTCTGCTGGATAGCAATTAAATCCTTTTCTTCAGGTGTTAAGAGACTTAATGAGCCATTTTCATAATCGGGTATTAAAACCCGCACAGCCCTGTCTAACTCTTCCTGATTTGCTGCAACTTTTATGTTGTTTAAGGAAGCATCATCTCCAATTGCAAGAATTTGCGTAAAAATAGCATTTCTGGCAGCAGCGGCTCTAAGAGTATTTAATCGATTTGTTAATAAAGTTCGATCCTCAGGATAGAGCTCTGTTATTACTCCAAATGGCATTTGGAGGAGCTCCACTAAAGCGGCATGATATTCCTCAGGTGTTTTTGCACTAATTAATTCGTTTAAAGAACTTTCATCATTCATGGTATCAACTATATTTCTAATATAGAGACGGGTTGCCAACGAGCGCACCTTTGCAATAGTTTCATCTGTTACTAAAATGCGGTCAGCGCGTTCTTGCCCAGCAAGTGATTTAAGTTGCCTCTCCACATCTTCACGATTATTTTGGTTCATAAGAGAAGCTAACTTATCATTAGAAGCATTATATAGACTCAAAATAGCTAGTTGTTCGGCAGCAAGTTGCTGTAACACTGGAAAACTAACCTCATCATCAGGATTTAAAAAATCAGGTGATAAAAAATAATTTGCTTCTTGCTGAGAATTTTCACCTATTTTTGTTGACCAACCTACTCTTCGTAAAGCCCAACCAGAGGCTCGTGCAATTAAACCTGTTGCTTGTGCTATCAAACCCGTTGGTTTTGCCGGAGCTTTGACCAATTGTTCGTTATATCGATGCCAAAAATTTTGATGATCAACCACCGCTTTACGAAAACCCACAGCATCCGTTGGTTGTACCCTTAGCATTTCATCCAGCGCCTTCATACACTCATCGAGACCTAGGGTGGCTAACCTGCGGGTATCTTTTAAAGCATGAGATAAAGCGGTATTTTGTGGCATTTGATTAAACTCCTGAACCTTTTGGATTCATTTTAAACTTATTTTCTTAAGTTATCCTTAAATGTGTCGCTAATCATAACAATACGTTTGAATAATTTCATCGCACGTTCTTTTATGAAGTATAGCAACTTTAAGGTTAAATATATGAGAATAATAATAATTCTATTTAGCAGTTTCCTTTCAGTGACCTTATATGCTCAGGGATGCATCAGAGGAGATCGCCCTTCTCAGCCACATTATGTCTGTTTTGATGGCAGAACCCTTGATCCTACAGTAAGTGGATTTGTATGGAATGCGAAACGAGGATGCTTTATCAGCTCTGTTCCCTGTTGCGCCTATAATGCAACTCATTATGCGTATTATGCAAACTCATTAAAAATAGGAAGCGCCTATGCTCGATGCCGGCATGATTATCCATTCCGACTGGGTGAGATGCAGACGCATTAATGGATGAAGAAAAAATGAGAAAATTAAGGCCTAGAGGTCGGGAATACTCCGCCTCAATCATGATTAATTTAAGCCCCACTCTCTAAACGAATGACTTCACGTATTGAGCGATTATAGAATTTAACGGTTTTTTGATTATCAAACGTGATTAAAGCCGCCTTCAAATAAGGCCCATATTCTTTTACAGCGGTAAAAACAGAGTCATGCTGTTCTAAAAACTCCTGAAATTGTGGACCTACTACTATGCCCATACTTTCAAAACCGGTTAAAGCATCTTTGGAGGAATTTGGAGCTGGAATTTCTATAACGGGCAATTCAAAGCCCTGTTCAAGGGATAAAGGGGTAGTTAAGGTAAGGATAGAAATTCTCTTATCATTAGAACCTGTTTCCACTACCTCGCAACAATACTCTTCTAACGCCTTTGTTATTTTTGCATAATCTGTTAGCGTAGCAGTTCGCAGTAGGAAGTGACTTAACTGCATACCGATAATATTGATTTGCAAATTGCGAATACGATGAAGTATATCTGAAAAGAACATTTGATAGTTCCCAATTATTTTCTCAATATTATTCATTATTTATGATCATCAGATAAATTTCTTCTATTACATCATGATACCCTTTTTGCGCCAAATTTTTTGGGACGGGCATCAATGGTTCTGACTTTATTTTTTTAATTTGGGATTTGGCACCATAGAGAGCATTAATTTTTGTCTCATTGATTGGAAATGGAGGACCTTTGACGTCATTGTCCGTTTGCAAAGTGTATACTAACATGCTGCCTTTTTTATGGCTGATAAAGGAAAAAATCTGATTCACATAAGCATCTTGCATCTCGGGAGATAGCGCAACCAGGGCCTTATGATCGTAGACAGCCGATATTTTTGGCAGATAATCTGCAGTTAAATCAAAAATATCACCACACAATAACTCTATATTATTAAATTTATAACGAGTAAAACCCGAATCTGATCGGGTGATTTCTGGTGTGATCCCAAACTGTTTGAAAAAATCCTCGCAAGCAATGGAGGCGAGCTCGATACCAATTACATGATACCCTTGTTCAGCTAACCACATCATATCAGGAGTCTTCCCGCATAAGGGAACCAGAATTGTATCGCCCGGCTCTAAATTCAAAAGAGGAGCGTTGCGAATCAAGTCCAAATCAATTTCATTACTGGAAGAAGAAAACCCGTTATTTCCCCATTTTTTAAGCCAAAATTCTTTATCCATAACAAATATAAGAGAGAGTAGATAAATTGAAATTAACATACCAAAGCACTTCAGGCAATGGATTACCTATTTCGTTGAATCCCTTTTTAATTAGGTAAAATTCACAGAAATGGTATATACCTTTAATATGACATTTCGTGTCACAGTCATAAACAGAGACTACAAACAAACAGACACCTTAATCTATATATGGAGAACATTTATATGGCAATTTTATTAGGAGATACCGCTCCCAATTTTAAAAAGATTGAAACTACTCAGGGGGTTATTGAAGACTTTCATCAATGGGCAGGCGATAACTGGGTTGTCCTTTTCTCACATCCAAAAGATTTTACGCCCGTGTGCACTACTGAATTAGGATATATGGCTAAAATAAAACCTGATTTTGATAAACGAAACGTTAAATTGCTCGCAGTGAGCGTTGATTCTTTAAGCAGTCACCAACAATGGATAAAAGATATCGAAGAAACGCAAAAATGCACCGTCAATTATCCTATCATTGCAGATCCAGAACACAAAGTAGCTAATTTATATGAAATGATTCACCCCAATGAATTAAATAACTTAACTGTAAGATCTGTATTTGTAATAGATAATCACAAAAAAATACGCTTAATGCTAACGTACCCTGCTTCGACTGGCAGGAATTTTGATGAACTATTGCGGGTTATCGATTCCTTACAACTCACCAGCGAACACCATGTTGCAACACCAGTAAATTGGAAACAGGGGGATGACTGTATTGTAGTTCCATCTCTAAACGATGAAGAAGCCAAAAAAATGTTTCCCGGCTTTAGAACTGTAAAACCCTGGCTTCGTTATACAAAGCAACCAAACCTTAAATAACGCTCCCGATAAAGAGCTTTTTACTTACAAGCTCTTTATCGCTAAGAACTCTATTCAGGGAAGTTAATTTCACCATCCCATGTTGAAAATCCTTTTTCCAATGTAACCACATTAGAAAATCCCAGCTCCATTAGATAGGCAGTTGCTATTTGACTTCTTTTTCCATGTTGGCAATAAACAATATATTTCTTTTGAGGATCCAAAACGTTTATTCCCTCACCGCTTAATAAAGCTGAAAGTGGGTAATGTTGCGCATTATCAATAAATCCGGCATTCCACTCAGATATTTCCCGGACATCAAGAAAAAGGGTGTTTTCATCATTAATGTGTATTTTACTTTCCTCTAGAGTGACAGTAGGTACAGCTGAAGTACTTTTACTCGCGCAGTGCATTGGTTTATCTTCTATTTTAATATCCTTTAAATTCTTACTGCATACAGGGCATTCCGGATTTTTTTTAATTTGATAATGCAAGGTTTGCATCGTTAGCACATCTAATATCCATAATCTTCCAAGCAAGGGCTGAAAAGACGATTGTCCCAGTTCATCAGCTCTTTTAGCGCTCCATTCCCCAAGTATCCATTTAATGGCTTCCATAGCTTGAATACATCCCATGATGCCAGGTAACGCACCAATAATTCCGAATTCAGCGCAATTAGGAATATAGCCTTTGGGCGGTTCAGGATAGACACACCGATAGCAAGGTCCATGTTTTGCAGATAAAACACTGACTCGTCCTTCAAACCCTAAAATAGAGCCATAAATATAGGGCTTTCCATATTTCACGCAGCTGTCATTAATAAGATACTTTGCGGAAAAGTTATCAGTTGCGTCAATTATTAAGTCAAAACCAGGAACAATATTACCTGCATTGAGCTCATTAAAAGGTTCATCGTAAATTATGATATCAATGTTTTTATTCAATTGGGTTAGTCGATTTTTAGCAGCTGTCGTTTTCCTTACGCCTACATCAGACTCGGTAAAAAGTATTTGACGCTGTAAATTCGTAATATCTACCTCATCCATATCCACAATACCCAGAGTTCCAATCCCTGCAGCAGCCAGATATAGCAACACCGGTGAGCCTAACCCTCCTGCACCAATACAGAGCACACGGCTCTGTTTAAGTCGTAGCTGACCTTCAATACCTACTTTACCAAGCAACATCTGGCGCTGATATCTTTTGATCTCTTCCGTGGATAGCACGTTACTCATAATCAATCCTTGATCAATATTTAATACTATTACAAATATAGCTCATAGATTTTATTATGGTCAAACTGGTCTAAATTTAACCCTAAAGATATTCTGGTCCCTATTGATGACACACACTGTTACTATTCCTTGCGGTTCTCCGTCATAAACTTTACAAATTAATATTAGTTATCTATGTTTAAATTGCTTGTATATAAAAAATTCAACCACTTGAATGGAATGCAAACAGCCATTAGCAAAATCAGGGAGGAGTGAGTGGTATGATAAAACAATGTCCTAATCAGCGAGAATCCTTACGTGGGGTTAACGCACATCTTGAACATTCATTTAGTGAACGACTCCGCCATATTATACGGAAAGTATGCGATCTGAATAAAGGCAAAATATTTAACAAGCAAAANNAAAAAATCAGTTGCTCTTATCACATTTCATTATAAAGGAAAAAGAAATGGAAAATAAACATGATAGTCATGAACACGCTCTCCAACTAAATCTTCGGGATAAAGTAATGCAAACGTTCCCAAAACATGCTTATAACATGATTAATGTTGGAAGAAAAATTGCGACCTCTCGATGTGCATTGGCACAAGGAAAAATTTATGTTGGCGAAGAAGCGTTCAGACAAATTCAGGACAAAACAATGCCTAAAGGCGATCCGCTAACATTAGCCGAAGTTGCTGGTATCAATGGGGCAAAATGCNNTCAGGTTATACCTTTATGCCATCCTCTTAGCCTTGAGCAGGCGGTAGTTTACACCGTACCGGATGCTTCAGATTACTCCATAACCGTATATTGTATGGCGGCTGCCTTTGCCAAGACAGGAGTGGAAATGGAGGCTTTGGCTGGTGTTAACTCAGCCCTTTTGGCAATCTACGATTTGTGTAAAATTGTTAATGCGGACCTTGCAATAAGTGATATCCGATTATTGTATAAAGAGGGCGGCAAATCCGGTGTGTGGACACATTCGCAAGGAATTCCCGATGAATTGCGAAAAATTTTGAATAACCCTCAACTGCCGTTAGCCAATATTCGAGCCCAGGTATTTGAAATGAGTGATAGAGCGTTTAAGAAACAGGAAAACTATCCGGATATTGGGGTCTTTTTGAAAGAAGAACTGGAAAAATCAGGAGCAAGTCCAGTGAATTATGAGTTACTTCCTGACAATAAAGAAATGATTAAGAAAAAAATTCAACAGGCAGTGAATGAATCCTGCGATCTTATTATGTTACATGGCGGGACAGGGATTACTGCAAATGATGTGACTGCTACAGCTGTGAACGAAATGGCCGACCGTATTCTTCCTGGAATAGGAGAGCTCTTACGTAAAAATGGTGAAAGCTATACTCCCTACTCCTGGTTAAGTTGCAGCACAGCCGCAGTCATTAATAAAACACTGCTCATTGCCATTCCTGGCAGTAAAAATGCCATTTACGAAGCAATGACTATTTTACCGGAATTAATTGCAAAGGCTGTGCGAGAGTTACATCGCGTTTAACTTTAAGAGGATTATTTTATGGACAAGATTAATATCAAATTGAAGCTTTATGGCATGTTAAAAAGTTATGCGCAAAATGAAGACGTGCTTCTAATTATGGTGCCGGAATCTGCTTCTATTCCTCAATTAGCGAAACAACTTCATGCAGAGCTAATTGAACGCAACAAAGAGTTACCTACAGCAAAATCACAGGAACTAATGCAACTCATTGAGAGTTCTGCGTTTGCCAAAGGTGATGAAATACTCGATCAGAATGATAAAAATTCTTTACAACCAAACGATCTGGTTGCAGTTTTACCACCTGTATGTGGAGGTTAAATTATGTGTAACGATCATAAAGATATTACTGTCGAGATATTGGAAGGGTCTATGGATATTATGTCCATTTACCAAACTTTTTTTAATCAGATGCATCCACGTACTATTGGCATGCTGATTGGATATGTAGATCATCACAATAAAGACAAAGAGGTTAAAGGCATCACTTATGATATGCATGTCTCTATGGCTGAAAAGACCCTGCTTAAAATAGCAAAGGAAGCGCAACATTTTTTTGATAAAGATATCGGAATTTATGCAGCGCATACTAAAGGATATATTCCATCCGGTGGTTTGTGCACACTGGTGCAGGTATCTGCCAGGAATTTCAAAATAGCTAATGAAGTCTGTGCGTTCATGGGTGATGAAATCAAAAAACGTCTGCCTATTTGGAAATACGAGCATTACACAGATGGCACCAACGAATGGCTTCCTGGCCAATTTCAATTATCAAAACCAGAGCCTAAGCATAAGATGTCCGCTTAAGATCACACCATTAGACAGCAGCTTAATCGCAGCTGTCTTTTTTATTTTGGTTGTTTTCTTAACCAATTCTTCTCTTAATTCATTTGAGTAAGATAATATTTTTATTTGGCAATCATGCTGATTTTCAATAATCATGCTACTGAATATCCCAATTCCAACTGGATAATTTACGAATAAATTTATCTGTAGGAAAAAATATTTCATAACCTGGTAGATGAGAGATGCCTTAAAATTATTTTATAATTTTTAAGGCATCTCTCAGGCGAGGCAAATTTTATCAACAACCCCTAATCTTACCCCCCCATTTTAAACATTTCGACTCTCTTCACAGTTTGCTCTATATTTTCAGGTGGCAGCATCTGACGTAATTCTGAATACCGATCCGAACGGTTCGCCCAGATATTACTTAAAAATGCAGCCATCTGTTCTTCAGTCAAATCCGAACGTAAGGGCGTGCGTAAATCAGTACCCTCTGTGGCAAAGAGGCAAGTGTAGAATTTTCCTTCGGCAGATAACCGTGCTCGAACACAAGAACGGCAAAATGGTTTACTGACTGAAGAGACCACACCAATTTCCCCGGTATTGTCTTTATAATGAAAACGTTTCGCTACATCAGAGCTTTCAATTTCTTCATAGACAGATTCTAGAGGGAATTCTTTATTAATCATTTGCGTAATTTCATCAAGAGTCAGCACATGATGTAAGTTCCAGCCATTGGCGCTTCCTACATCCATGTATTCAATATAACGCACCGTTACATCACTCCCTTTAAAATAACGAGCCAGAGGTACAATCTGCTCTTCATTTCCGTTGCGTTTTACTACGGTATTAATTTTGATAGGTCCCAAACCCACCTCTTTAGCAACTTCTATACCTTTTAAAACTCGTTCAAGTTTTACATCTCGCCCGGCCATTTTCTTAAACTTCTCTTCATCAAGCGCATCCAGACTTACTGTGACCCGCATCAGACCAGCATCTTTAAGTGATTGCGCTTTCTCAGCCAGCAAATAACCGTTCGTAGTTAAAGCCAGATCTTTTATTCCAGGGATCATGGCTAACATTTCAATTAATTTCTCCAAATTTTTTCTTAATAGAGGTTCGCCACCCGTCAAGCGTATTTTTTCTACCCCAAACGATACAAAATGTTTCACAAGGCGATTGATTTCTTCAAAAGATAATAATTCGTCTTTTTTTAAGAATTCGTAGTGGTCGAAAATTGCTGCAGGCATGCAGTAAGGACATCGAAAATTACAAGCATCTATCACAGAAATACGTAAGTCTTTGATCTCTCTGCCAAGTTTATCCGTAAGTTTTGACATGCTTTTTCCTTATTTTCCATTCCATTAATTTTAATATAGCACAAGAAAATTTAGTACACAGATTATGACTCCATCCTTTCAGGGGGTAAGTCTTTCGTGTTTCCAAATGCCATCTTCAAGCGTATAAAAAAGTATATCGTTCTTTAAGCCTCCTCTACGGAAACAAAACTCATATTCATAAGGGGTAATAACATAGCCTCCCCAATAATCGGGGCAGGGAACGGTTTTATCAACAAATCGTTTTTTGGTTTCTGCAAGTTGCTGCTCCATCTCATCACGAGATTGAATTGAAACACTTTGTTTCCATGCATGGAGAGTAAGTTGGATATCACGATGTCGTTTAGCAAAGTAGCTCTCACTTTTCTCACGACTGGTTTTTTCTATATGTCCTCTGATTCTTATTTGTTTAAAAACATCAGGCCAGTAAAAATTAACGGCAATCTTATTTTGATGCTCAATATGCTTCCCTTTACGTCCGTTATATACTGAATAAAAAATAAACTGATTTTCTTGTAACTCTTGTAACGATACAGCACGTGTTACCGGAACATTATCTGAATCTACAGTGGCCAGAACCATTACCCCAGGATTTTCTTCGACGCGCAATGCCTCTTCAAACCAGTCCATAAATTTTACAAAAGGATCTTTCGTTGCCAATTCCTCAGGTGCATTAATACGTTCCTTAGTGATTTTTAAATCCCGAATCATTTGATTTATCTGATTTAGATCCATCATAATTATCCTTACTGTAGATAGTATTTAATTCATTTTTTGTATCGGTTATGAACAGTTATACTGGACACTGAATATTTTTTTATCATGCAAACGCATAGCAGTAAGACGGTTATTCATGATGGCTCCACCCTCAATGTTACTTCCTCCACACCCGGTATCAAGGGCATAAACATTGGGAACATTGGTTTTACCATCCAGTGTGGCCCAATGTCCAAACAGGATTTGTTCGTGAGTATTGACTCGATTGGGCATGGCAAACCAGGGAATCAATTCGGATAAATTATTGTTAAATCGATTTTTTGCGGGGGCTAAATCCAGCCTTCCGTCCCGATAACAGAATCGCATCCTGGTTAAGTAATTCGTAATAGATGCAAGTCTCTCTAAACCGGTCATTTGCTGATCCCAATAATCCGGTTTGGAACCATACATATTTTTATAGAATAACTCAGGATTATTTCCGCGTATTACATTCTCCACTTCACGAGCCAATTGCTGCGCTTCAGCCAGTGTCCAAAAAGGTGCCAAACCAGCATGAATCAAAACATAACCCTGTACTTCGTCGTGATGGAGCAGTGGACAAAATCGCAGCCAATCTACTAATTCCTGCAGATCTGGGGCATTGAGGAGTTCATCAAAACAATCGTTTGCTGATGTGCCGCGAACACCATAAGCAATGGCTAAAAAATGTAAATCATGATTCCCTAATACCACGCAATGTTTTTCCCCAAGAGATTTCACATACCGCAGAACTTCAAGTGATTGAGGGCCTCTATTAACCAGATCTCCAGTGAACCAGAGTGTATCCTCTGCCGGATCAAATTGAATTTTGGCAAGTAAGGCCTTTAGCTCGAAAAAACATCCCTGTACATCGCCAATAGCATAAATTGCCATCTTACGTTCTCGCTTAAACGAGGTTATTAACTAATCTATTTATAATTTTAGATAATCTTTGAGAAATCACAAACTGCAAGTTAATTTTACCTTTGAATCAATATTTACTCTATTTTTTAGTATATTTATCTCTATCAATTTCTTAAAAAACTGGAAAGATCAGAAAATTAACATAATATTAAATTAGCATAATATGAAGTTCCACTTAACATGGAGAGATAAATGGCACACCAACATTCGCATCAACATGATGATAAAATGGCAAAGCATGACATCAGGATTGCTACTCATGCTTTAAGCAAAGACAAACTGGATGAGTTTTTTTCTGGAAGTAATTTTCAACCATCTGAAAAAGAATTTAACTTTTCAACTACCCAACGGGCACTTGCAAGAGCTCAAGTTTATATTGGTAAAGAACTTTGCGATAAAATTAAAAACAAAAGCCTTAAAGGTACGACGAATATCCTTGAGTTAGCTGAAACATCAGCAATCAATGGCGCTAAACAAGTTTCTTCAATGCTCTCATTTTTTTGCCCTGCTAATGTAGATCACATTCAGGCTCGCGCAATGTTAAATGAACAGGATTGTTCCATTGACTTATACTGTTATGTTTCTGCATTTTCAGATAGAGCTATTGAAACAGAGGCAATGTCCGGTGTCAATACTGGGGCACTTGCAGTATTTGAAATATGTAAAAATATTAGTCATGACGTATCTTTTGGAAATGTCCAATTATTATATCGTGAACATGGGCATCAAGGCATATGGGTACGTAAAGAGGGTATTCCGAAAGAAGTTCAATCTTTATTTATCGCACCTGAAAAAGTCTTAAATGCAGTAAAAACTGCCGTTGTGTCCATTAGTGATAAAGCGGTTCAGGGAATGATGCCGGATGTGGGAAATCGTCTGGTTAAATATCTCGAAGCTCAGGGTGCTGACGTAATTGAATATAAGTTGCTTCCGGCAAATGTAGAGCAAATTACTAATTATGTAAAACAGCTCGTTGAAGAAAAAAATCCACAACTAATCATGATTCGAGGGGCCACAGGGGTTTCTCCTTTTGACAGAACTCCGGTCGCAATGGAGGCTATCTGTGAACGAATCATTCCTGGTATTGGAGAATTAATGCGCACTTATGGTTCCAAATATACTCCTGAAGCGTGGACGAGTTGTTGTGAGGCAGGTATTCTAAAAAATACGCTCATTATTACTATGCCAGGTGCTGAGAAAGCAATTGATGAGTTGATGCAAATTCTCCCAGCTCCATTAACTGATGCTATTCAGCATATGAGCGAGATGTCTCTCGAAACTGCGGATCAGGTCGAAAAAGTAATGGATACCATTCGTATTTGGCCTTAACGGTTGGTTTTTATTTTCTTTTTGATGTATACCGTTTTAACCGGTATACATCAATTTTAGTAACTATTGTTTAAACCCATTGCTAAATTCTGGATCCCTCGGGCGAGCCGGAGACGTAGGTTTCGGTTCACTATTGTATTTCCGTAGGACCAATATTTTTCTCATAGTATGAATTGTAATATTTCATTCCTACTTCCTAATAGTACCCCACAACTTACGACCCTCGTCTTTATCCGAGGGATCCAGTTGTCCAAACATCAAAACGGAAATGAGACCCCGATAATGGATACCACTGTGCCACCTCGCGATGTACCTATAACCTACGNNACGTCCCTCGGCTTGTCCGAGGGATCCAGTAGAACACACATCAAGATAACAATTAGACTCCGGGGATGGGTAAGATTAAGGTCTGCAATGGGTATAAATACGAAAAAACATTAATCAACAATTAGGACAAGAATCCACTTGTTAAGAGGATTTAAATTAAGGCATAAATACTTCGCAACGTCAGGAGGCTCATGCAAAGAAAATGCTCTACAAAAGTAAAGAGACGACCAATTCCACCTCTTTACTCCTGAATTTTACTATAAAATGTTATTAAATAATGGAACAGAATCTGCTCCAACCAGTAATTTCGGCTTCGTTATCAGAATCAACTTCAGGAGCATTTTGATAAAAGATATCTAATCTTTGATCTAAATAGTGTGCTCCACTCAAATGATCCTCATATTTTGATAATAAAAATTCCTTAAACCATTCAAGTGGATCGCCTTTAATTGGCTTATTCAGGATACCACTATTTAACTGGTTTAGTAGGGCTTCGCAGCTTACATTCCACTGGAAACTATATAACTCATAATTACTTTCTTGCTCTAAAGGAATACATTTAGCTTTAAGCACATACTCATTATTTTTGAATTCAAAAAATATTTTTAACTGATGTAATTTTTGGTCTTTTAAATACACCAACAAAAATTCCGGGTTCTTATTCCCATTATTATGTTTCACCAAAGAAATTAATGAAAATTGATGTTTGATGTCATGAATTAAAAAAGATTCACCATCTCTATCAAAATTATATAATCCATTATGAATTTCATCATTGGCAGGTACATGAATTACCTGTGAATAAAATAACTCTTTGTAATTGACGCCAGGTTCATATTCGGATTCTAAACCATGCATTTTAGTATTTAAACGAAACCAGTTTTTGTTAGACCACCTTGTAGAGACTTCTTTACTCACCCCGGAAAAAAAACCATACCTCACAGGCTCAGTAATTAAATGCTCCATTATCTTTTGAAACAGTTCGTTTGGTAATTCAAATAAACGGTTGGGTTCATTGTTATTACTTGATTCATTGCTATTACTTGGTTCATTGCTATTACTTGGTTCATTGTTATTGCTTGGTTCATTGTTATTGCTTGGTTCATTTTTAATCTTTTTCTCTACTTTATGTTCCATGAAGACATTCCTCAAAAAAATTTGATTAAATTATACCCAAAATGGTTTTAAAAGTAAACAAGCGATCAAGATAGATGCACCAAAATGAGTGCATTCTGTTCGAAGTTAATAAAGGAGGAGCTAGTCCAGGATCAGAACTGCTTTAGGCGCGTAGGTCTTTAAATTCTCAACGCATCAAAATTCGACCTATATCAATAAGAATCGAAAATTTTTCTGAATTTCATTTAAATCAAACTGATTAAGATAAAGAGAGAAGCTCATCCAGGCACTAAGTGCAGCTAAATCCTGAAATGGTGGGGGCAAATATACCGGATTGGTTAATATCCCTCGCTCTTTTAACTCACCCAATAGTGGCAAATCATCCAATACCAGTTTTCCTGCGAATAATAATGGGATGGAATCAACCCGACGCTCCCCTATTGCAAAGCGAATATAGTTATAAATCAGCACAAAACCTTTGGCATAAGATAAATCCTTGGTAAAAGGGCCCCCTGTGGGTGTACTGCCACGAAACAAACGTACCGATTGATTGTAGCTGTCAAGTTCACTTAAACCGCAATCCAGAAAATAATTATAAATATCAAGAAAATTGGCTCCCTGGGTAATTTTATCCAGAGCTATTACTCGATTAGTGATTTTTAACATTCTCCCAGGATAAGAGGAAAACGTCACAATTTCGGTTATGACTGCCAATCCTTCCTGAATCACGCTACTGGATGGTGAGCCCTTGGAAAGAAAGAAACAATTGGGCTGCATTGCACCATTTAACGTGGTACCAACATGCACCCATCCCTCATGGACTTCTAAATATTTCAAATCCCTATCGCTAAACATGGCCTGTTGGCTTAATTTAATACTTTCTGCTCCAGCAGATGCATCTGCAACCATACCATCACTTATCATCACCGTGACATTACTTGGGTGTTTATCAAAAAAATAACCTAGCCGCGTCTGTAAAATTTCCTGAGCCTGTTCGGGGGTATGACGTTTTAAATCTGCTTCTGATTGTAATTGAACATCGAGATCCGTCAGAACATCAAATAATAAAGTACCCATTTCGCACATCCGCGGCCCCCCTGCGTAAAACACATCATCAGGACTACCATAAAGCTCCATGGCGATTTCACAAAAAGCGGGTGTTCCACGAACTGCAAGCATTTGTGCTGCGCGACTGTATTCATCACACTGTCTTCTAATCAATCGCGTTAGAGTGGAGTATTGCCCTAACTGGTTTTGGGCATCTCGTAAAATAATTCGAAATTCTTCCTGCTTTTCCGGAACATTAAAAGGAAGAGGTTTGTTTTCATAATAAGCAGTATCGACAGGGGGTAATTTTTTACCTTTATGCTTAAAAAATTCCTGCCGTACGGTATCATCCCACTTAATGCTGTCCAGAATCCTGATTTTGCGTTGTGCGTCGACAATGCGCTGGGACAACTCTTGGATAATGAGCAACTCAGCTGATTCTGATGTCATGACAAACCCCTATTTAATTATGTCGCAAAGAGGAAACCATAATCCCTTACAGTTGTCCTCAATCCTCAATTGCAATAAAACAACATCTTTTAAATCGGTGGTGCTATATTTACACGCGCATCTTTAGTTTGCGGTGGTAAATCATAAAAATTATTTATATTTGCATTCGTTAACGGGGGAGGAACCGTTACTTTGGCCCCGTTATGGCTTTGCAAATATAAATTTTCGCCATTACTCGAATAACGAGCGGAACACGCTGATAAAACCAATAAAGCCACAACACACACAATTAAATTTTTCACAACATACCTCAATTATATCAAATCCAGATTCTTTAGAACTTTTTCCAATGCTTCATGATGCTCTTTTGCAAGCTCTGTCATGGGCAGACGAATTTCCCCATCCATTAGACCCATTCGATTCATTACCCATTTCACTGGAATTGGATTTGATTCGATAAACATAAGTTCATGCAAAGGCATCAGTTTATCATGAAGCCGCAAACAGGCCGCATGATCTCCGTCCATAGCCAAATCACACATTTTTGCCATAAGTTTAGCCGCGGCATTCGCAGTAACAGAAATTATTCCTTTCGCTCCAGACAAAATCCACTGCGCACCCGTTATATCATCACCACTGTAGACGTCAATAGTTCCCTCAGAGAGGCGCACTATTTGCTGTAAGCGGGTCATTTGTCCTGTAGCTTCTTTAATGCCGATGATATTAGAAATTTTTGCAAGTCGTGCAACGGTTTCGGGCAACATGTCACACGCTGTACGCCCAGGCACATTATATAAAATAATCGGGATAGCGACTTCTTGAGCAATAAGACTAAAGTGCTTGTAGAGGCCTTCCTGTGTGGGCTTAATATATGCTGGAGTCATGATTAATGCGGCATGCGCACCATACTCCATGGCTTGCTCCGTTAATTTGATACAATCCTTTGTGGCATTCATGGCCGTGCCAGCAATTACAGGAACTCGCTCCTTTGCCTGTTCAATTACCGTTTTAATAACCAAAAGCTTTTCATCATGTGATAAAGTACCGGCTTCTCCAGTCGTTCCTGCAGCGACCAATCCATGAGTTCCCATTTCAATGTGAAACTCCACCAGTTCACGTAAACGGTTCACATCAATTTTATCATCTCGCAAGGGAGTGACTAGTGCCACCATACTTCCTCTAAACATAATATCCTCAGTATTTTTATTATTATTCTAATACTACTGGAAAAGCAGGGTCATAGTAAATTTTTAAATATAATCCCCTGGGTTTAATACGGTAATTTATATTTTATAAATGCAATTTGATTATTTTTATTACATATTTTATTTTATTTGTACTATCCTTCAATTGGAAGACAACAATAAAAGGAAGTCACTATGAAAAAAATAATCACAACAGTGTTTTGTATCGGGGTATCCGCTACTACTTTGGTAGGATGTACCAATACTCAGGTGGGAACAGCTGCTGGTGCGGNNTTTCCGGAGGCAGTGCGCTTGGAACTGTAATTGGTGCCGGTGCCGGTGCATTAGTTGGTAATCAAATCGGTCAGAACCAAGACCGACGCTATTGGCGCAATAGTTATTACCGTAATGCCTATTATGGAAATGGTTATCGCGGCGGTTATTATCGAAATAGTTATTATAGAAATGGATATTATTACTAATTCCAAACTTAAATACACTTCAATGTTATCCTAATATACCTTGTTGCGTTTAGCCCTTTAACAAAAAGGGTTAAAGCAAGGTAACAGCAAAAAAACAATAATGCGATCAGCAAATTACCAATTCTGTTGCTATAATGGATTTAGATAAAATTACAAGGATTGTAATCATGCGATTGAAGAATAAGGTGGCAATCATTACGGGTGCAGCCAGTGGCATCGGTAAAGAAATAGCAATGGTTTATGCTCGGGAAGGTGCTCTAATTGCCATTGCTGACTTTAATCTGGAACAAGCGAATCTTGCAGCCGAAGAGATTAAGTCGCTCGGAGCAGAAGCAATAGCTGTTGCCATGGACGTTACGAATGAGCAACAGGTTAATGAGGGCATAGAGAATGTAGTGCGACAGTTTGGTGGTGTTGATATTCTTGTCAGTAATGCCGGTATTCAGATTATAGAGTCCATCGAANNAAACTTAATTTTTCCGATTGGAAAAAAATGCTCGCCATTCAGTTAGACGGCGCTTTTTTAACCTCTCGTAGCTGTTTGAAACATATGTATGCAGCAGGTAAAGGAGGCAGCATCATTTTTATGGGCTCCGTTCATTCAAAGGAAGCCTCAGTGCTTAAAGCCCCATATGTAACTGCCAAACATGGCTTGATTGGCTTATGTAAAGTAATCGCCAAAGAGGGCGCTGCTCACAACGTTCGGGCCAATGTGATTTGTCCAGGCTTTGTCCGCACACCACTCGTCGAAAAACAAATTCCAGAACAAGCAAAAGAATTAGGTATCAGCGAAGAGGACGTCATTAAAAAAGTCATGCTAAAAGAAACAGTAGATGGCGAATTTACCACTACCGATGATGTAGCGCAGACCGCCCTCTTTTTTGCTTCATTCCCAACTAACGCTCTGACGGGTCAATCTTTGATTGTAAGTCATGGTTGGTTTATGGAGTAATTATGGCTGCCAATAAGAAAAATAAAAAGCCAAACTTTAAATACATCGCCTGTACCTTCCAGGGTGGCGGTGCTTTGGGGGCATACCAGGCTGGCGTTTTAAAAGCACTGGATGAAGCAGGTTATTATCCGAACTGGTTTGTAGGCACCTCTATTGGAGCAATTAATGCGGCAATTGCTGCGGGTAATCCTGAGAATATTCGCGTTGAGAAAATGTATCAATTTTGGGATTATATTTCTACCCCACCCCTTCTTGAGGCAGAAATAATTCCTGATAACCTTTCCAGTAGAAAACTGGCTCATTTTCTATCATCACACTCTTCGATGCTTTTTGGTCAACCAGGATTTTATGCGCCGCGATTTCCGCCTCCGGAACTACACTGGCACAATTCAGCCGATAAAATTAGCTATTACGATATCTCTCAACTAAAAGATACTCTTGAAAAATTTGTCGATTTTGACCGCATTAACTCCAAAAAAATCACACGTTTAAGTGTGGGAGCGGTTGAAATTTGTAGTGGGAAGATGATTTATTTTGATTCGCACCATCAAAAAATTGGTCCCGAGCATATCATGGCAAGTGCTGCCCTTCCTCCGGGTTTTCCTGCTGTAGAAGTGGAGGGAAAATTATACTGGGATGGCGGAATTGCGAATAACTCCCCCATTGGATATGTATTAGCGAACCAGGATCAAAGACATACCTTGTGCTTTATGATTAATCTGTTTAACTCCTATGGACTAAATCCTACTACTCTTGATGAAGTATACAAACGTAAAAAAGATATTGAATTCTCCAGCCGTTTTGCCAAGCTCATTCAGCTATACCAGCAAATACAATCCTTAAAAAACAGCATTAACCTATTGGCACAATTTGTTCCCCCAGAAAAACGTTCTGATCCAGAATTAAAACTGTGCATGGCCAAAGGACATGAATGCACTATATCCCTGGTTCATTTTCTATATGATGAGGATGAAAGTGAGCTCTCCTCCAAAGATTATGAATTCTCCCAAAAAACAATTCGAGAACGAATGGGTAAGGGGTATCGGGATGGCAAACGTGCGGTTAAAAAATCCCCCTGGATAGAGCGAGTACCTTTAACAGAAGGTATTTCGTTACATGAAATATCCAAAACAAAATACGTTCAAAAGGAACAATAGAATGAATGAAGCGGAGGTATTAAAACAGGCATTTGCAATGCCTATTAGTAGTCCTGCATACCCACGAGGACCGTATCGATTTATTAACCGCGAATATTTAATTATTACTTATGAAACCGATTTGGATCTGTTGAAAGAAGTGGTTCCAGCACCGCTGGAGGTGACCGAACCCATTGTAAAATTTGAATTCATTCGCATGCCGGATTCAACTGGTTTTGGCGATTACACCGAATCAGGACAGGTTATTCCCGTGCGGTTTGAAGGTCGCACAGGGAATTACACTCATGCCATGTATCTTGATGATCATCCACCTATAGCTGCAGGACGGGAAATATGGGGTTTTCCCAAAAAACTGGCTAACCCCAAATTACAGGTTATTAATGAAACATTGCTCGGTACCTTGGAATATGGCCCATGTCGTATTGCAACTGCAACTATGGGATATAAATATGAAACGCTTGAGACTGAAAAAGTGGCGCAATCAATGCGAATGCCGAATTATTTACTAAAAATAATTCCCGATGTTGACGGCAGCGTTCGAATCTGCGATCTTGTAGAGTATTATTTAACAGATATTACTGTCAAAGGAGCATGGCAGGGGCCAGCACAATTGGAACTAACTCATCATGCTCTGGCACCTGTTGCAAATTTGCCTATAAAAAAAATAATAAGTGGTGTACATTTACAATCCGATCTAACCCTTCCCTATGGAAAGGTGATCCATAATTACATGCGGTAATTGCTTGATATTTTAGTGAGGGAGAATTAAATGTTAATTTTGATAGGGTATGTGGTAATTTTTCTCTCTGTGTTTGGAGGATTTGCCCTTGCAGGAGGTCATCTGGCTGCGGTTTTTCAGCCCCTCGAATTACTTATTATCGGCGGGGCTGCGCTCGGGTCCTTTATTGTCGGCAACAGTACCACTGTTTTAAAATCGGTATCAAAAGCTCTTCCCGGGGTTTTTAAAGGACAAAAAAATGCCAAAACGATGTCTATAGAGCTTTTAGGTCTACTGTATGCTCTATTAAACAAAGCAAGACAGCAAGGTTTAATGTCTCTGGAAGCAGACATAGATAATCCAAAAGAAAGTGCTATCTTCAATAATTATCCAGCTTTGCTCGCGCAACATCATGTTATTGAATTTATCTGTGATTATTTAAGGCTTATTATCACCTCTAATATGCAACCATTCCAACTGGAAGCGTTAATGGATATGGAAATTGAATCGCATCATGAAGAAGAAATGATCCCGGCAAATGCCATTACCAAACTGGCCGATGCAATGCCTGCATTTGGTATTGTTGCCGCTGTATTAGGGGTGGTTCATACCATGGAATCCATCAGCCTGCCTCCGTCTGAATTAGGCGTGTTAATAGCTCATGCATTGGTTGGAACATTTTTAGGTATTCTTATCGGTTATGGATTTATCGGCCCTATCGCCACTGCGATGGAGCAGCGCGCGAATCAAACACAAGTCATGTTGCAATGCATTAAAGTGACGATATTGGCCAGCTTGCATAATAACCCTCCCATTATAGCTGTTGAATTTGGTCGTAAAGTATTGTTTTCCGCACAACGACCTTCATTCAATCAACTCAATGATGAAATTAAAAATGCTAAGGCTGCACCAGCCGCAGCAGAAGGAAGCAGCGCAACTGAACCCGCAACCAGCTAGAGCCCTTTATGAATGAGATAAACGATATTAGTGATCCAATTGATGATGAGCCGGATAAAAAAGAAAAAAAGGACAAACCTTTAATCACGCCAATTATTAAAAAAGTAAAAAAACACGGACACGCACATCATGGCGGCTCCTGGAAAATTGCATTTGCTGATTTCGTTACCGCAATGATGGCCTTTTTTTTATTAATGTGGTTGGTAGCTTCCCTAAATAAAGCGCAAAAGGCGGGTATTTCAGAGTACTTCAAACAACCTATTAAAATAGCCCTTCTGGGGGGCAAGAGCATAGGAAACCAAAAAGTTGATGTGAAGGGGGGCGGGCCAAATGTCGAGGATTCCGACGGTCAAGTTTCAGCCAGCAATAAACCATTAGTTAACCAACAAGCTGCAGAAAGCAAGGAGTTAGGTGAGTCAAAAAAAGCGGAACAGAAAAAACTTGAAGACTTAAAAGCAGATATTAATCTAAGCATGGATAATGATCCTGGACTTGCCGGGTTAAAAAAACAATTACTAATGGATGTAGTTACCGATGGTTTGCGCATTCAGTTGATTGATAATCAGAATAAGCCCATGTTTGATGTAGGCTCCGACAAAATCAATCCTGACATCCAGCCTATCCTGAACAATATTGCCAAATTACTCAATTCCGTACCCAATAAAATAACCATCCAGGGACACACCGATGCGAGTCCCTACCATAATCCTGAAGAACTGGAATACACCAACTGGGAGTTATCCGCGCAAAGAGCTAACGCGGCACGCCGTGCATTAATTCAGGCAGGATTGGATGAGCACAAAGTCATGACCGTAACGGGCTTCTCGTCCACAGTGCTGCTCGACAAAACGAATCCATTGAATCCGGAAAATCGCAGAATCAGTATTATCGTGATGAAGAAAGGGGCTGAAGATAAAATTACTACTAATAAATAGTGCTTATCACGGCTCTTGATTAATATTAATGTAATTAAAACTGAAGGAACATCCGGACTAAAAGGTGAGTCTTTAAGAATCAGACCGTTAGGTAAATCACCCCTTTTGCACTAAAAAGTGTTTCAAGCCTTACACAGGCAATATAATTGTTTATAATTAAGTAAATAGTTACACTCTAGTTCCAATTAGGAGTTATGACCATGTATAAAAAAGCAGGAATGTACGTTCTGGTGTTCGTGACCACACTTTGCCTTTCAGGCTGCTGGACTACTAAATCAGGACAAAAATCAGGGATTATTGTTAAAGTTGCCAAAGAAGGAAATTATTGGGCTACCTATGAAGGAGAGCTTATAAGAGGTGGTCTGGAGAATGCCAGTGGAGCTACTGGACGCGAATTTCATTTTACCATCGGCCAATTTCGCTCGGAGCTGGTAAAAAAAGCAGAAACAGCATTACAAAACAATGATCATGTCATCGTTACTTATCATTGCGAAGGATTAGTCGCTCCCTGGCGCGGAGAAACCAATTGTTTTGCGGATGACATTAAAATTGTAGACAAGAGTTTAGTCACCAATCCATTATTGAAAAAGGAAAATTCCAATTAATCCTAAGTTTTAAATTCTGATGAAGCATCTTGACCCACAGATGCTTCATCAGACTTATTCCCTTTACCGATTCCAATTTAACTCAAACTTTAATCGCTTGAAATAAGATATTTTTATAATCTTCTATAGCAAACTGCATTGGGTTTGAGGATGAAGAAGCATCTTCTGTCGCCATTTTTGCAATTCGATCAATTTGAACTCTATCAATACCAATATCTGTCAATGATGCTTCAATACCTAACTCGAGACGAAGTTGAAGAATCCAATCAATAAAGCCATCAAAACCATTATCAATGGACAGATAACCAGCCAATCTATTAATTTTTTGCTCAATTGCTGGGCGATTAGCGACAAGCACGTAGGGCATTAATATTGCATTCAAACGGCCATGATGGACATCATAAATCGCTCCCAAGGGATGAGCCAAAGCATGCATGGCTCCAAGTCCTCGCTGAAAAGCGGTGGCGCCCATGGCTGATGCTACCAACATATTACAACGAGCCTCAATATGGGTACCATTATGAAATGCATTGAGCAGGTTCTCTTTTATTAAACGAATCCCCTCAAGAGCAATCCCTTCCGCCATAGGATGATAATAAGTGGCGCAATAGGCCTCAAGACAATGAGATAAAGCATCCATACCGGTTGCTGCAGTTAATGCTTGGGGTAATCCTACTGTTAAATCAGGGTCAATAATTACTATAGCTGGCAACATGTGCGGGTGGAAAATAATTTTTTTAATATGTTGTCGCGTGTCAGTAATCACCGAGGCACGACCCACTTCTGACCCTGTACCCGCTGTTGTCGGCACAGCCACAACAGGTGCCATCGCAGCAACATTTACCCGTTGCCAATTATCACCGACATCCTCAAAATCCCACAGCGGCCTGCTTTGCCCAACCATGAGGGCAATTGCCTTGGCACAATCCAAAGCGGACCCCCCCCCAAAAGCAATGACTCCATCATGAAGACCAGCGCGATAAGCACTTACCCCATCCATGACATTCTCTTCGGTTGGGTTGGCTTTGATTTGACTAAATACCCCAACCTTCAAATCGGCACTAGAACATAACTGAATGGCTTTGCCTACTAGCAATGAGGGAGCAAGTCCGGGGTCGGTAACCAATAAAGGAGCCTTCATTCCTAGCTCAATACATGCTTGCGGCAGCTCGCTGATTCTCCCGGAACCAATACGAATTCGGGTAGGATAATTCCAATTAGCTCTTAAAGAGTTATTCATGTGTTTTTCCTTAAATACTGGTTTTTATATGAAACGATTTAGGCCTGGTAAACGAGTCATAACCCATAGCGGATAAGGTACAACCTCGTCCTGACTTTTTGACTCCCGTCCATGCCAAAGCCGGGTCCAGATAATCACAGCGATTAATAAAAAAGGTCCCGGTCTGAAGTTGCTCACCCAAGGCAATACCCTTTTCAATATCTTTAGTAAATACTGCAGCAGTCAATCCGTAATCACTGTCATTCATCATTTTTATTGCCTCATCGTCATCGCGAACAGACATAATCCCCACCACTGGGCCAAACGTTTCTTCGGTCATTATTCTCATTTGATGGGTCACATCGGTTAATACTTGTGGTGCTAAATAAGTGCTCCCTGGTTCGTCCATAATAAAATCAAGAGGATTAACATGAGCTTTAGCTCCCTGCGCAATCGCATCGGCAATTTGCCCGCGGACAAAATCTGCTGCAGAGGCACGAACGAGTGGCCCTAAAGTGGTTTGGGGATCATCTGATCGACCAAGCTTATACTGTTTTACTAAAGCCACCGCTTTACTGATAAATTCATCATAAACATTCTGATGTACGTATATCCTTTCAATGCCACAACAGGATTGGCCCGAGTTAAAAAATGCCCCATCAATTGCGGTCGCAACAGCATAATCCAAATCCGCATCATGACGGATGTAAGCCGGATCTTTCCCTCCGAGCTCCAGACCCATTGTTATAAATTTACCTGCTACGGCTTTTTCGATTTGTGCCCCACCTGAAACAGAACCTGTAAACGCTATGGAATTAATGACCTGTGATTGGGCCAAATGTTCAGTATCGTCATGGGTCAGATGCAGATACTGAAAGACACCTTCTGGTAAACGTGCGTGCTTGAAGGCTTCAGCAAAACGCTCTGCTACTAAAGGGGTTTGTGAAGAATGCTTTAAAATCACACTATTTCCGGCCATCAGAGCCGGGATTATTGCGTTAACCGCAGTTAAAAATGGATAATTCCATGGAGCAATAACCAGCACTACTCCTAATGGCTCTCGCTTAATGTAGCGAATAAATCCTTCTTTTTCTGGTAATTTCCGGGGCGCCAGGGCTGATTTTGCAATAGAAATCATATATCTTGCTCTTTCCTCCAGACCCTTTAACTCTCCAGCCGCGTAAGCTATCGGTCGCCCCATTTGCCAGCATAATTCCTGAGCGATTGCGTCCGTATGTGCTATCAGATAATCAACAGCCACACTGCAGTACTCCTCGCGCTCAGTCAGTGAGGCCAGACGCCATAATTTTTGTGCTTCATTGGCATTATTTAAAGCAGCATTAATCTCCTGTTGCGTGGCAAAATGGCGCTCGACATACAATGAATTATCAATTGGAGAAAATGTTTTTAAAGTATGGCTCATGGTTCATCCGTTAATTGTGTTACTAAAAATAAGTCATTAGATGATTTCAAAGTACCGATCTAACTCCCAGTCGGTAATATGCTTTCTAAATTCTCTCTCTTCCCACTCCCGAGAAGCAGCAAAATGAGTCACAAAATCAGCGCCAAATAATTCACGCGCTGCATCAGAATGCTTTAATCTCTGAGCGGCGTCCCATAAAGTGCGGGGTAAGGCTAAATCTTTGCTATGCGATTGCTCGTAAGAATTACCCTTCACCTCAGTTTCAGGCTCCATTTCATGGCTAACACCATATAATCCCGAACCAATGGCTGCAGCAAGTGCCAGATAGGGATTCGCATCGGCAGAACCTAGACGATACTCGATACGCTGCGATTTAGGACTACCTGGAATGACTCGCAAGGCAGTTGTTCTGTTTTCTACACCCCAGGTTGCATCTGTGGGTGCCCAGAATCCTGGAATTAAACGGGAATAACTGTTCACGGTAGGAGAAAACATGGATAGTAATTCCGGCATCAAACGTTGTTGTCCCGCCAGAAAGTGATTTTGAGTGCTACTCATTTGGTGAAGACCGCCTGCATCAAAAAAGGCAGAGTCGCCTGTTTCTTTATTCCTTAAAGAAATATGAATATGACCACTTTGTCCTGGATAATCAGGGGACCATTTCGCCATAAACGTTGCCATTTTATTATCGCGCTGAGCAAGGACTTTCATGAATGTTTTAAACAGAGCTGCTTTATCTCCCGCAGCGGCCGCAGTATCTACGGCGATTGCGGCCTCAATTACTCCAGGACCGGTTTCTGTATGTAACCCTTCTATAGGAAAATCCATACGTTCACCCATGTCCAGAATCTGGTGATAAAATTCTGCATGCACGGTATTGCGAATTATGGAGTAACCAAAATTATCAGGAGTGATGGTCTTTAAATTGCGAAATCCTTTGGCTCTGACACTGTCTGGGGTTTCATCAAAAACAAAAAATTCATACTCTAATGCGGCACACACTTCAAATCCCATCGCATCCGCTTTATCAAGAACGCGTCTGAGAACTCCCCGCGGACAAATTGTTTCGGCCAATCCGCTAAATTCGGCTATGAATAAGAGCTGATTTTCTTCAAAAATGATGTCGCGACAGGTTGATGGAATAATTCGTACATTCGCATCAGGATAGCCTGTATGCCAACCGGTATATACTGCGTTGTCATATAAGCGATCTTTTGAATCCCATCCCAGGATTACATCACAGAAAGCAAAACCATGTTCGAGTGCCGAGAAGAATTTATTGCGGCTCATGTATTTACCAAGCATTACTCCATCCATGTCAAAAATTCCAACCTTTACATGGGTTAATTGTCTCTCTTCAACTATCCTTTTCGCATCCTCAATGGTTTTGACATTCCTTGGATTTAACATAAACTGTCCTTGTCTTATTGTCACAAAAAGCTTTATCAATCACGCGACACTGCGTGCCAGTGAAATTCTTCCGTCAAAGTACCTGTGGTCTGGTTAAAGGTCAAGTACTCACTGAGTTGGTCAGGAATATTTTTTCTTTTCATATAAGATAACTAATTGATAGTAAAAAAATTGCCCGGAGGGATGGATTTGATTATTACGTTTGAGCATGGATTCTGGATACCGCGAATAAATCGCGGTACGAAGGGGTTTTTTTATTAGATTCGGCTGATAAAAATAAATAATTGATAGTAACAAACTTAAAAAGTGAAGAGCATTCAGGGCTTAACCGAGGGAACCAGAAATCTCAGACATAGAATATATTCATTAAATTTAATCCAATCCCCTACGTCCCTCGGCTTGACCAAGGGATCCAGAATATAATTTAATTTTGATAATTAAGAGAGGAAATGTCACAATCAGTTGTTTTATCTTGATCCGTACTAATTGGCTTTTTATTAAAAAAAGGTAACATAGTGGAGCGGCTATGACTAAGGCCTTTGGCAGCCTCTATCAAATTTTCTTTAGTATTTTTAATTTCTTTTTGTTTACCTAAATTTATCATCCCGGTTAAAGAAAAATAAAAGCATGAACTTGCAACGACAATGATGAGCATGGCCAGTGCGACAGGCGGGATAAAGGTTATCCCGGTCAAAAAAATGTGAATTAAAGGAAACGTAACCGTAAAAGAGCCAATAATCATGTAGGACAATAAATTTGAGTTCTGCGTTGCTCTTAATTGCGCTATATGATTAAGCAGCTGACGATCTTTATGCGACTGATTTCTATTAATTTTCTCCTGATTATTTTCAATCACATCAAGTAAAGAGCTGAGCAGATGAGTCGTTTTCTTGAGCTCCTCCACGGAAAAATAAGTAGCAAAATAATATAGATTTTTTAAGAAACTGTTTTTGTCGACCTTTCGAAAAAGAAACAAAGCGTTCGTAAGCAACGTTTCTAAATTGTCTTTCACGCTTCCCTTTGCCGGGCCAAGCATAAGAGTAAATTGTGTAAAAACCTTAATAAATTCCTCATACTCAGGAAGACCGTTTAGATGTATAAATTTGAACTGTGCATTATGAGCCAAGACATATAAGGCTGGGGCATATTCCTGTTTTTTAACCGATAAAGCTAGTGCAAGATTTTGATTCAATTTATTACATAAATCGGACATTTTTTTTGTCTGAAATTCTTCATTAGCGTTTGATAACGAAGAAATGTAATCTAGCCGAATAATTCCTGTCCCATCTATTTCTTTTTCCTCATTGATAAAAGATAGTTTTATCTTTAAAGGTATTTCACGAGTATTCTCGCTTAGATAGGTGATTAAATCATCCATATAATCATCAGAGTCTGATCTTACTTCAACCGTAAAATTATCAGTTGGATAGAGATGAGCGAGTAAATGAATTTGACGTCTTAGAGAACTTAGTGCTACCTCTGTGTTCTTGAGATCTACTTTATAATCAAAGTTTTTTAATTTATTAACTTCGCGGGTAAGTGATATGTTTTTATTGTGAATTATAATGTACATCCGTGCATCCTTAAGAATTAAAAATGTTACTACCTCCCTATTGTAACCTTGAAGGTTCATTTGCATAAATTAAATGTTACATGTATACAAGTCTGCTCCGACTAACTCTTTATCCATATCAACCTGACAGGCCTCTTTAAACATTTTTGCAACGGATAGAGAGTCCATTTTACCGAGCTTTCTCAATAACTGCCACGCCGGCTCTTCTGATATTGCTAAAACGTTATCACTCAACAATTCCTCCTTTCGAATCATTGAATTGACTACGCTGACACATAGCCGAATGCAGATTAAATCAAACAATATTTCAATTTCGTCCGCATGCAATGGATAAACAGCATGATAACTTTTGATGATAGCTGTGGCCGCAAGCAAGGGCTGGTTTTTGCCCATAATGGCATAGGTTAACGCAATGGCGAGCTCACAAATCGTAGCACTCTCAACCATGTCACCAAAATCGATAAATCCTGTAATCTGTGGTTTGCCAAAAATAGTAGTAGTAACCAGCACATTCCACGGATTTGCATCATTATGAATGATACTAGTCCGCATTGCTGACAATTTTGGGATTACATCAGTTTTAAAGCGTTTAAAAATTGCTTCAACCTGTAATCTATCTTCTTTATTTTTAATTGCTGATATGTTTTCTTCTATCGATGCTGCTTGAAGCAAGTCCCATCTAAAAAAGCGTTTCGCGGCAGAATGATGAAATTGATCAAAAGCCAAACTGAGCTGACCTAATTGGTTACCCAAACTTTTTAATAATTCAAAAGAAAAATTCATATTTGCTAATAACGTACCCTGCACGTAGGTAAATAATCTGGCATAGCGTGACTGATCGTCATCGAGGATTGCAATAGACTCCCCAGATAGGGTTTGCTTAAGTTTGGGGAAATCAAAAGTCCTGGGAGCAGATTTTAGCCATTGCAACCCTGCATTTTGCATTTCAATAACTGATTTTTCTTCCTCTGCATTGGCAATTTTCAGGATAAATTGTTGTCCATCCTCGCATTTAATATGAAAATTTAAATCATATCCTCCTGGAAGTATTGTGGCCCATCCTTTAATTCCAAAAAATTGCTTTACTATTTTCTCAGCATCTTGGATTAAATAGAGCTTTCCCATAAATCTCTCCATTTCTGAAATCTCATGCGTCATTATAGTTGTTGAAGTAGTTTTAAATAAAGAGATCCAGGATGATCTATATTTCTCATTAAGGAATGGAGAGAAATGAACGTTTTCCTTTTAGGAATTGGTAAAAAACCATGCACGAAACCTACGACCAATTTTTCTACTGTACACTTTTAGTAAAGCCATAATTATAGTGGCACGAAAGTGAACAAAGAAACCAGGAATGGCTTCAACCAGACAGGCAAGACCGACACCAGGTTTTAATTGGGTTTTAGCAATAAAAAATTGAATGTCCGGATTGTTTGATTTAAGTAATTGGTGATATAAAACGGGATCTATATAAACACAACTCTGCGACTCAACCAAATACTTGTCTTTCTCATCTAAAGCTGAATATTTGAATTTTTTTAATAAAAAATTTAAATATTCCTTTTTTTCTTCATTGAAATCCTGAATATGACTGGGGCGTAAATAACTGCCAAAAAATCGACATGCATTAGCATAAGCTACTGGCCCGGTGATATTTTCAAAAATCTCTATAATCATGCCTTTGTAAGTTTTGGATAAATAGTTTCCTGCATGCCGATAAGCCCTGGCAATAATCCCGCTTCTTTGAAAATCAGGTAACATGCCCATATAGAGTTTTAATACCAAACGATTTTTATTTTGATACATTAACTCATAGACGCTAATTAAATAAAATCCCTGTACTTCCTGAGCTTCATTACGTACCAAATAGAAAATAGCATCTTTTAATTCAGGATCTAAAAATAATTGCAACCATTGCTCATAATTTCTACCAATGAATAAATTGCGGTAAACCGTAAAGGATTCGGAGGCGAGCTGTTCTATTTTCTCCCTGGTTAACTGCTTAATAAAATGATGTTCAAGGGTACTAATATTTACTTTCCCCCCCCCGGGGGGCTCTGTATTCAGAAATTGACTCACCTTACTAGAATCACTTAGTAATTCAACTTCTTCATCAGGTTTTATATCCGTTGATAATGAAGTATTCCAAATAAAATTTTTAAGTACCACCACATACATTCCTGCATTTTTTGCTGCCTGGGCACCCCTGGATGAGTCTTCAAAAACAATACATTGTTTCGGAGCGATGCCCAGGGTGTTCGCCGCAACTAGGTATATAGCGGGATCGGGTTTAATTCTACCGTTACAGTCTTCAGGGGTAATCAGTAAAACCGCACCATCATTGATGTCTCCATTGGACTGAATGGGAACATTAATTATATGTAGTAATAATTGAGCTATATTTCGGGGACAATTAGTTACTATGGCTACTTGCTGTCTTTCATTTAGTAGCGTCTTTAGCACATCAATTGAATCAGGAATTAAAATTGTTTTGGAATGGATTAGTTCATCTTTAATATTGCTCTGAAAAAATTCATTCATCTCTTTTTGATAAGGTTTAAATACATCGTAGTGATCGTATAAAATGTTCTGCGCTTCATTTAAAGGTTTATCACCCACAAGTTGAGCGAGTTCGTAAGCAGTGGGTAGTGGTAATCCAATTAACTGATATTTCTTTTTGATCATCAGCATGGTGTGAAGTAATACTTTTAAATAAGCGTCATAGGTGTGAAACAATATGCCTTCAAGGTCAAATAAAAAAGCGGTCATTTTCAGATCCCGTCCAATTGATAATTGTGTAATACAGAAAGCATCAATTTGAGAACCTCACGATTTTGTTCAGGTCGTCCCAAAGTAATTCGCACACAATCTTTTAATAAACCCGAACGTAAATAGGAAAGTAGGTAACCCCCGTCATCGAACGTTTTTTTAATGGGTTCATATAAATCTGGAGCATGTCTTAGTAATATAAAATTGGTATCAGATTGAAATGCTTTAATAGGACTGGTTGAATTAAATAATTCGTAAAAATCAAGTTTATCTTTAATAAACAGCTGATTGATCGCATCAAAATAGTCAATGTCTTCCAATGCAGCAATACACAAAGCAACCCCAAAGGATGAGTATCCCAAATAGCGTTTCATATAATTTTTTAATTCATAAAAATAATCGCTAGATATCGCATAGCCCATTCTCACACCAGCTAAGCCAAAAAATTTCGAAAAAGAACGGATAAACAGGACATTTGGATGGCGTTCCATTAGATTTTTGTAGCTATAAGACCTGGTCGAATTAAAGCCCCAATAAGCTTCATCTACTATAACCACTGAATTTTTGCATAACGTAAGTATTTCCTCCAATACTTCTGCATCAATAGAATGTCCCGTTGGATTATTCGGCGAAGCTAATAACACCACAGTGGGATTGTATTGCCGGTATGCTTCTTTAAACGAATCCAGGTCAAGGCTAAAATAATTATCATGCTCTGTTGTTTTAAAATGACAAACATGCCCTTTTATCTCGGTAACCAACTCATCGTAGTACCACCAGGAGCATTCTGGAGTGAGCAGGTATTCATTTCTCTGTAAATATTTATGAATACAGGTTTTTAATAAATCTTCTGATCCATTTCCTAATAAAAGGTTATGTGCTGGCAAATCCAGGAAGACTGATAATTTATTTAACAGCACTTCCGGGGTATATAAGGGGTTCGCTTGAGGATAATGGGTCAGCATTTGGGGTGAGAGACTATCGATTATACCTTTACAACGGGGGGAAAGGTCATACTGGCTTTCATTACGGTTCAAATAGGTGATTTGATCTACAGCCATTACATATTCCTACATAAAAAACATATTGTTCAATTATAGAACAAATATTTCATTTTATCTAAAATCACTTTTATCAACCAAATGAGTTAGTTCCCAATCACACTCCGCCTGGAGATGTTGAAAACTATGGTTTGATTTATTAGGAATATGTGACATGGCATGCTCGGCTAATGCTAAAATAGATAAGGATGGATTAACTCCTAAATTTATTGGAATTACTGAAGCATCACATATATAAAAATTATGATAACCAAATACTTCCTGTTTCCGATTAACAACCCCCTCTTCAGAGGATTTTGCAATGACACATCCTCCAATAATATGGGATGTGGTGGGAATATTCAGAAATATCTCAGGTAAAGAATTCAACGGAATCCCATCGATTTCTTTAGCTAATTGACGAGCAAACTGATTGGCAAGGGGAATAAATGCTGGAACCTTGGGCTCTTTTTCTGTATAGGAAATGAGTACTTTTTTAAAGGGCCAAAACCATCGCCGCCCCCATTTGATTGAAATGCTGCTTTCAAGGCTTTGCATGACTACTAATAACATGGTGTCTTTAGCAAAACCTTTTGGTTTTAAAGTGCGAATAAAATCAGCTGGCGAAGTAATGATTCGTCCTAATAAACGAAGAATTCTCCCAAACCGTGTTTCACCATCAACCATCAATGTGGTTAAATTTGCAATGGCATCTGAACCTTCCGGATAACGATTTAACTGAATTTGCGTGTGTTCATTTAAAAAAATGCTAGAAGATGCTGCGGTTCCCTGATGAAAATTCGCCCCAGGTTTACGAGCACGCACACCAACTACATTTTCATTATTAGTTCGCACGTATTTGCCTACTTTATTGGATAGATTAGGCAGATATTTTTTTTCAACACAATGTAATAGTAACTCCAAGGTTCCTATGACACCTCCAGCTAAAACTATTCCCTTGGTTTTGATCAATTGTTTACCAGAGCTTGGTGTTTGCAATTCAAGTAAATATCCGGACGCTCCATCAGACGATTGAGGTTTTATAGCAACTACCTTTGTTTGCTCTAAAATTTCCAGTCCCATTTTTTCGGAAAAATATAAATAATTTTTATCCAGAGTATTTTTAGCATTGTAACGACAACCAATATAACACCCGCCACAAAACCTGCATCCAGAGCGCATTGGACCTTCACCACTGAAATAAGGATCGGGGTTAATTTTTGCGGAAGAGCCAAAATAAATACCATTAGGGCTAGCCATAAAATGAGGGTTTCTGTAGTACTTTTCAGCTGTATTTTTTAGAGCGATATCACCGCTAAATAGCCCGGGATTAGAGGTTACACCCATCATAAGGCTGGCCAGTTTATAGTACTCTTTTAATTCATCATCTTTGGCAACGTACTGAATGATTGGCTTTTTAAAGAACGAGTCCGGAGGGGTATATAATGTATTTCCATAGATCAGACTCCCACCGCCAACCCCTACTCCTCGAATAACTAAAACATGCTTTAACAGAGTCATATTGAAAAGACCCTTTAATTTTAAAGAAGGATACCAATAGTAATTTTTAGAATCCCAATTTGATTTTGGGAACTGGCTTTCATCCCATCGCTTACCCTGCTCAACCAGGATAACTTTATACCCTTTTTGGACCAGCCTTAAAGCAGCAACACTACCACCAAACCCAGAGCCTATGATGACAAAGTCACTTTCTATAATGGAATCGGAATGTTCTTCAGTCACATGGATCTCTAAATTCGCTGGAATCTACATATTATAGTATTATTTATAATCAAATTATAAAATTGACTTTGCTTTGGAATCTAAAAAGATAGACAATCGATAGATAATTAATAGGATTTTTCCATAAATCACAGTTATGGCACATATTTTTATTTTTCATTTCGAAGGGCTTCATTAAAGCAAACCCATATTGCAGTTTTGATTCTATCCTTCAAAATTTCAGTATATTGTAGCGATGAGGATATAAAGCAGCGGTTGGAAACTTACTTTCCTCGCTGGAGCTATGTCTGCCTTTTGGAATTGTTATGGGACTTCAGGGAATGTTGGAATGAATCATCAGACAAATATAAATAAAAACCTGATACTTTTGCTGGTCTCCTTTGTCATGTTCATGGAGGCTGTTGACACTACAGTTATTAATACTTCCATCCCAATGATGGCCCATAGTTTAAATGTAAACCCTATCGATTTAAAATTGGTTTTAATTAGCTACTTACTTAGTCTATCAATTTTCATTCCGATCAGTGGCTGGATTGCAGATAAATTTGGGGTAAAAAAAGTGTTTATGAGTGCCATTATGGTCTTTACTCTAAGTTCCATCTGGTGCGGTTTTACCCAAAATTTACTAGAGCTCATTATTGCGCGTCTCATCCAGGGCTTAGGAGGCTCCCTGACCTTACCTGTAGGACGTTTAATTATAATCCGCACTTGCGAAAAACACGAACTTGTGGCCAAAATGAGCATGGTAGTTATGGTCGCTGCATTGGGAATGATGTTAGGTCCTGTATTAGGCGGTCTGATAACAGATCATTTTTCCTGGCGCTGGATTTTTTGGGTTAATGCACCCATCGGATTTATCACTTTTTTGCTGGCTTCTAAAATATTACCCGACATGCCTCCTCGCATTATTCATCCTCTTGATAAGGTGGGATTTGTCCTCTTTGGAAGTGGCTTATCACTGTTAATTTTTGGTTTGGCGACCTTAAGCGAATCATCAGGTAATAACTTTCATTCGTTACTCACTATAACAGTATCCTCCATCTTGTTAATTTTATACGTATGGCACTCCCACAATAAGGCTCATCCAATCGTCCGAATAGAATTGCTACAAATCAGAACATTTCGCGTTTCCATCCTTGGAAATTTGCTTGCACGTCTTGGATTTGGGGGCACGCCCTTTCTATTACCCCTGCTTTTCCAATTGGGTCTCGGCTTTTCACCTCAATTATCAGGACTTCTTTTAGCGCCAACTGCTTTGGGCGTATTACTGGTTAAACCAATATCCGTGTATATTTTAAGATTACTAGGATTTAAAAAATTATTGTTTTTGAATACGATTTTAGTGGGATTTAATCTTTGGGCTTTTATCCTTATTGATCAAACCACCTCCATTTATTCAATAGGTGTTTTAACATTTTGCTATGGATTTTTAATCTCCTTACAATACACCGGAATGAATTCTTTAGCCTATGCTAATATTTCGCAAGAGGATATGAGTGCTGCAACAAGTATCGTGAGTACTACCCAGCAACTATCTCAAAGCTTTGGAGTTGCTGTAGCGGCCCTTTTTCTCCGGTTTTTTTCAGTTGGAGTTAATAACTCAGTTTTATCGATCATCACCTTTCATGAGTCATTTTTTGCTTTAGGCATTCTTACCATTGCTTCTCTCATTATTTTTAGCTCATTAAAACAGGAAGATGGGCATGAATTAACCGATAAAGAACCCAGCGAAACCAGGGCAGAGCTCTGAATTGATGATTGTTTCTCACTAAATAGTGTGTATAATTGGCGCAATATTAAGTATTTAATAATAATCCTAATTTTAAAGAGATAATGATGTTTTTTAAACTACATACTCCCCGGCTTGTCCCAAGCACCTATGAAGGACTTATCCCTCAAAAACTTAGAGAGCTAGATACTTACGCAATACCGGTCGAGAAACATAAATCCTTACGGATTCTGCGACAGCAAATCACTATTTTTTCTGACGATATCAAACAAATTCTGTCTATAAATCGGGATTCGGATTTTGCAAGAAATATTCGGGTCTTGGAGTACTCTCTGGAAGATGCGATAAAGCATATCATTTCTAATGAGCCTTTACCGGTTAAACTAAAAAACTCCCTGATAAATAGCCTGGGAACTCTTAAAGATGATGATATGTTTCATACGAGCAGGTTGCTTTGGTCCAGCCTTAATCTGATAAATCAATCAATGCTGGCATTAAGTGCTGCTTACATTTTCTCTATAAGTGCTCTTGCCATTGGAGCCATGCCAATTTTTTTAGGCCTCGGAGTAGTTCTGGGTACCGCATTAATAATGGGTATTGCAGCTTACAGCGCTTATGTTGAATTAAGATTCATGGGTAACATGCAAATTAAATCAATTACTCAATGCGTTGAAGCAGTCGTTAAATTCGACCAGGCTCAGAATAAAGACTTAAACAATAAAGACCTACAGACATCTGAAAACGAATGCACTCCTTATCCGGTAAATGCTAGTGCATAATCAGATCTGATTATGCACCTTCCCCAGGTAATAAGGTACTTTTCTTAATATTATCAATCCATTTTTTTCGATTAATTTCACCCATGTCCGATTTTTTTATAGCATAATGAATGACATACATTCCATCTTTGCCCTTTACCACTTTCTGAATTTCATCTTGCTGTAAATTAAGTGGTTTCTCAACCTTGAATTCGAAAATAAGTTCATTGGGCTTGTCCACAATCGAAGTTACTTTATAGGTAATCCCGGATTTGTTAAGGCTTCTTAAAAACTGATTACCAAATTGAGCCGCGGTAACCTGAGACATACCTGGCATAAATTGAGTGGTTATCAATTCATTCCAATTATTCAGATTTTCTCCAACAGGGATGTATTCGACGGTAGTTATTTCATCGGTTTTTTTTGCCCAAACGGCTTTCCAGGCACGATTATCAAAATGAATTTTTTGCTTTTCGTAAGATAAAACGTTGGGATCAACTGGCGTTTTATCCAGCTCAGTCAAACTGCAATACATCTCACCATGATAAGCAATAAACTCAACGCATTTGGGATTATTATCTTTTGAAATTTTAACTAATCCAGGTGGCAAAGAAGGATCTGCCGTTTGGGCAAAACTATTTGTGCCTATCATAAGCCCTAAGCAACAACTAACGAAATATTTCATATCTCTATCTTTTTAGATAAGTGTAATTTAAGTGTAGACCTTCCCTTTTGTTAATGCATTATTTAACAATCTGGATGCAATCTATTAGGCAAATCCAGCAACTTATTCCCTAGAAATTCAAAGTCCTAATATCATCAGAACCAAGTCTTATGTTACACTGTGATGATTATTTTATAGCCATATTTAATACTAGCTTGATTTAAGGTGAGAACATAATGCGAAACTACTTATACACAGTCATAGCGGGATTGATTCTTTTATTAGCAGGATGCAGCACAACAAATACCGGCAATATATTTCATTCCGTTCCCTCGGGCATGACCTTAACTCAATCAGTGCAAGATGCCTTAGCAGGTAGTGATGATCCGGTTATAGCGCAAATTCATGTTGAAACCAATCAGAATGTAGTCACTTTAAGTGGTTACGTACGAAAAATTCGTCAAAGTGATACGGCAGAACAGATTACGCGCGAAGTTCCTGGTGTTCAATCTGTTGAAAATCATCTTATTGTGCGCCAATAAAACAACCTTAATAAGTACGTTTTATTGTTCTTACACGCACTTTAAGCCAACTTCGGAATGGGTGCCCGCCTGAATAGGGCTGAGGCACCCTTCATAATTTATGTTCTTTCACCACGCATAATGTTTCTTTTGTCATCCCCACGCAGGCATCCATGAAGTCCATCCAATGCTTATACAAGACCGGTAATCTCATTGTGCTTACGCGCATCATTCTACTTACTCAAATGGGATATATACTTAATTCAGATAAAAGACAGACATAATACGAAATCCCCTTAAATAGGCTATTTTTCTAAAATTTTACTCATGTAAATATAAAACAAAAAGCTGCTATACTAATTTTTATTAATCATATACCTACAGGATGTAGCAATGAAAAAAAATGAAAAAGATACTCCTGCCAAAGCAAAAGAAATAAAAAAAAAGAAGCCTGATAATACAAAGTTGGGAAATCAGTTAAATGAAAATGAGGAAACAGACACCATTTTTAGATTTATGGATAAATTCTACCAGGCGAATCTTGCCAAAATAACGGCTGGTATAAGTCCTGCGGCCATTGAGACTTCCTATTTCTCATGGGTAGCACAATTATTACAATCTCCAGGAACAATATCTCGCCTTGCGACGTACCCCATGCGTCATGCAATGGATTATATGACCAGTTTAATTCTCCATGAAAAACCTGGTGATGGAAAGGACGTACGCTTTCATACAAATAACTGGAGTTTATACCCATGGCGTTTATGGGCAGAGAATTTTTTACAACTGGAAGACTGGAGTTTGCAAGCTACCAAGGTACCGGGATTAACTGCCCAGGTAAAACGCACCATAGCGTTTAGCATCCGGCAAATGCTTGATTCGCTATCCCCTTCCAATTTTGTTTTAACAAATCCTGATTTATTTCTGGAAACAATCCGTTCTAATGGTAAAAATCTGGTAAGGGGAACCGAGTTAGGAATTCAGGATCTCATGGATAAACTAACCGGTTCTCCGCCCGCTGGAGTGGAGAACTTTATTCCCGGAAAGCAAGTAGCTATTACAAAAGGCAAAGTGATTTATAGCAATCATTTAATTGAGCTTATCCAATACGAACCTCAAACCAAAAAAGTATACAAAGAACCGATACTGATACTTCCGGCATGGATCATGAAATATTATATTCTGGACCTTTTGCCACAAAACTCATTAGTAAACTGGTTAACCGAACAAGGGCACACCGTTTTTATCGTATCCTGGCGAAATCCTGGCAGTGAAGACAGAAATTTAGGATTAGACGATTATTACCGACTCGGAGCCATGGCAGCAATCGATGCAGTAAGCGCGGCCATCCCTAAAACTAAAATACACTTAATGGGGTATTGCCTGGGTGGAACTCTGGCGATGATAACTGCCGCTGCTATGGCAAAACATAATGATGATCGTCTCCAAAGCTTAACTTTGCTCGCAGCTCAGGGTGATTTCACCGAGGCGGGGGAATTGTTATTATTTATTACCAAAAGCGAAGTCTCCTTTTTAAAAAGCATGATGTGGGAGCAAGGATATCTCGATACCAAGCAGATGGCTGGCAGTTTCCAAATGCTACGTTCCTATGATTTAATTTGGTCTAAGATGGTTCAGGATTACATGCATGGCACCCAAAGAGGAATGATAGCTTTATTAGCATGGAACGCAGATGCAACGCGGATGCCTTATAAAATGCATAGCGAATACCTTGAAAAATTATTCCTTAATAATGATTTTGCCGAAGGTCGATTTACCATTGAGGGAAAACATATTGTAGCCGAAAATATTCAAACCCCAAGTTTTGTCGTAAGCACCGAAAAAGATCATGTGGCCCCTTGGAAATCGGTCTATAAGACCCATTTGCTCATTAATGGTGACATCACCTTTGTATTGACTAATGGTGGACATAATGCAGGGATAGTCAGTGAGCCAGGCCATGAAGGGCGCAGTTATCGCATTCGCGAGCGAAAGAAAAATACTCATTACCTTGATCCGCAAACATGGCTTGAAGAAACAAATCCAAAGCCGGGCTCCTGGTGGACAGCATGGCATGATTGGCTGGTAACTCACTCAAGTGAAAAACAAGTACCAGCAAGAACCATCAACCCAAAATTTCCAAACGCACCTGGAACTTATGTATTACAAAAATAAATGGATATTCAATGACTAACCAATTTTTAGAAAACGTAACCTTTACTGATTTGGTTATAGGACAACAGGCAAGTCTGAGTCGAACACTCTCTCAGCATGATATTGAACTGTTTGCAGCAATGTCTGGTGATGTAAATCCTGCTCATCTAAATCCGGATTTTGCTAAAAGTGATATTTTTCATGGAGTTGTAGGGCATGGTATGTGGTCGGGGGCACTTATTTCCACTCTGTTGGGGACGGTGTTGCCCGGGCCTGGAACCATTTATCTTGAACAGGACATTCATTTTAAAAAGCCGGTACATCTTGGCGATACATTAGTTATTACAGTTGTTGTGCACGAAAAAATGGATGAAAATCTGGTTCGCTTTATATGCAAAGGAGTAAATCAAAAAGGTGAAACCGTTATTGATGGTATTGCCAAGGTGATTGCGCCCACCAAAAAACTGCGCATTAACCGGACAGAACTGCCAGATATAGAAATACATAAGCATGATCGTTTCAATCAGACCATAGAATCCTGTAGCGATATGCCTCCAATTATTACAGCAGTCGTTCATCCTGTTACAGTCAATGTGCTTGAAGCAGTTGAGGATTCCGTTAAAGCGGGATTAATAACGCCCATACTTATTGGTCCTTTAGCCAAAATAAGAAAAGCTGCCAAAGAGGCGGACGTTAAGCTTGCCTCTTATGAAATAATTGATACCGAGCACAGTGATGCTGCCGCCATTAAAGCGGTTGAGCTGGCAGCCCAGGGGAAAGTGGATGCCATAATGAAAGGTGCACTGCACACTGATGAGTTAATGGCGGCCGTGGTACCGCAAAGCTCGGGACTGAGAACGAAACACCGCATCAGTCATGTATACGTCATGGATGTGCCTACATATCATAAACCATTAATGATCACAGACGCTGCGATAAATATAGCGCCAAATGCAGCTGATAAAGCCGATATTTGTCAAAACGCTATCAATCTGTGGCGAATATTATACGGCATGGAACAGAAACCAAAAGTAGCAATTCTTGCAGCAGTAGAAACGGTTAATCCAAAAATGCAGGCAACAGTTGATGCCGCGGTACTATGTAAAATGGCAGATCGAGGGCAAATCACTAATGGTATATTAGACGGACCTCTCGCATTCGATAACGCCATTAATAAAGAAGCCGCAATTGAAAAAAACATCCATTCAGAAGTCGCGGGAGATGTCGATATTTTAGTAGTACCGGAAATAGAATCAGGGAATATTTTAGCAAAACAATTAACTTTTCTAAGTCACGCCGACGCGGCAGGAATTGTTCTGGGTGCACGTGTTCCTATAATTCTTGCTAGTAGGTCGGACTCATTACGCACTCGTCTTTTATCCTGTGCCGTAGCTGTAAAAATTAATGCTGCCAAAAAAGCAGGGCTTTATAAATGACGATACCCATTCTTCTCACCATAAATTCAGGCTCTTCCAGTGTTAAATTTCAGGTATTTACACAAACAAAGGAGCTGGATTTATTAGCTAAAGGAAAAATATACGATTTAGGTACAACCCCTACTTTTAAAGCATCCAATCAAAGCACCAACCAAAACGTAGCAAATTCATTAGATGCTGATTGTACGCATGAAGAGGCTATTTTACTTATTCTAGATTGGGTAAAGACCCAGCCTGATTGGGAGGTAAAAGCGGTGGCACATCGAGTGGTGCACGGTGGGGAGTTATTTACGCAGAGTGTCCTCATAACACCTGCAATCCTGGATGAATTATCCACGCTTAATTCTTTAGCCCCCTTGCATCAACCCCATAATCTGGCGGCAATACACATTATAGAAAAAACTCAGCCCTCATTGCCCCAAATTGCTTGTTTTGATACAGCTTTTCATGCAAACCACACCCCAGTATTTACTACGTATGCACTCCCGCTCAAGATAAGAGAGCTTGGCATAAGACGCTATGGATTTCATGGCCTTTCTTTTGAATGGATAGCCCATGCACTTCGCATTGAACATCCTAAATTGGCCAAAGGGAAAGTGGTGGTCGCTCACCTGGGAAATGGAGCGAGTTTATGCGCCCTGCTTGATGGCGTAAGTATTGATACCACTATGGGATTAACCGCACTGGATGGACTTCCCATGGGCACTCGTTGCGGGAGTATTGATCCCGGAGCTATTATTTATCTGGTGAGAGAATTAGGCATATCCCCTTCAACGTTAGAGGGTATTCTTTACAATGACTCAGGGCTTTTGGGATTATCGGGGTTAACCAATGATGTTAAAGAGTTACAGGAAAGTGAAGACGAAAGTGCCCAATTTGCTTTGGATTATTTTTGCTTAAAAGCAGCCCAATTTATTGGGATGATGGCTATCTCGTTAGATGGAATTGATGCTCTTGTATTCACCGGAGGAATAGGGGAAAATTCTCAACTAATTCGAGATAAAATACTTGCCCGGATTCACTGTTTACGCCCTTTTTCTCATCTTGTTATGCCAGCAAATGAAGAGAAAATGATGGCTATGCACGCCTTTGCATTATTAGAAAATTAAGACCAAAATAATATGAATAACCTCCTCTTGCGTTAGCAGAGCGAGCCAACAAGAGAGTTGCTTAATGGATAAAGATTATTACAAGATAATGGGGGTCGCCAAAGATGCCTCAGAAAAAGAAATTAAAACCGCTTATCGTAAATTGGCGCGAAAATACCATCCTGATATCAGCAAAGAAAAAAATGCAGAAGAACAGTTCAAAGAGATGGGTGAAGCTTACGAGGTATTACATGATCCTGTAAAAAGAGCAGAGTATGATCAATACCTTAAAAATCGTGAATTTAATCAAAGGGCCTATCAATCAACAGGCACCGGGGGACGAAGCCATTCTCAATCTTACGAGGGGGGGCAGTTCGATAGCGATTTCTTCGAGTCACTATTTGGACATGCACGTTATCAGCAACAACCCTCAGCAGGTCAGGATTATCAGGGAAAGATGACTGTGAGCCTGGAAGAAGCGTTTACTGGTACTGTTAAAAACCTGCAAGTTCCATCCAGCGATGGTTCTGATAAAACCCAAACCCTTAAAGTCAAGATACCTGCAGGTGTCAAATCCGGCCAACAAATTCGCCTCGCAGGTCAAGGAGCTCCGGGCAGAAATGGCGGCCCACGAGGCGATATTTATCTAACTGTAGAGGTCATGAAGCATCCATTATTTGATGTTATGGATAATGACATTTATCTCACGCTGCCCATCACCCCTTGGGAAGCCGCTCTGGGCACGACCATTGTTGTTCCCACTTTGGCCGGAAAAATAGATTTGAAAATTCCTCCGAGCTCGCAGGGGGGTCAAAAATTACGTATAAAAAATCGCGGTCTCCCAGGAAAAAATCCTGGCAATCAATACGTCTTATTAAAAATAATTACCCCACCTGCTAAAGATGAAGCCGCGAAAGAACTGTATCAAAAAATGGCGGAGGTAATGCCTTTTAATCCACGCGAACACATGGGAGTGTAAGCATGAACAAAGAGAATGTATTAGTTGGCGTGCTTATCGAAGAAGAGTCAACTCTTTCGGTAACCGAGATCTGCTATAAATACCACATCCCACAAGAATTACTACGTGAAATGCTTGAAGAAGGCCTCTTTACCAATCAAACTTCCGATATCAAACAGCTGGCTTTGGATCAAAAGTCACTTCGTCGGATTGAAACTGCATTTCGTCTGCATAAAGATTTGGATATTAATCTACCTGGGGTAGCTCTTGCTCTGGAACTGCTCGATGAGATGGATAAAATGCGTGACGAATTAAGCATATTACGCAAACATTTTTAGACGGACACCGCCCTCATAGATTATTTCGGTTTAGATTTTGGCGAAAAATCAGGTATTTCTTTGGGGAAGCGACCATTAATGGTACGAAAATAGGCAATTATTTGCGGAAAGTCAGAATTAATCGAGCCTGTGGGCCAAAAGGCATCGCTAATTTTTACCTGTTTGGATTTGTAATCAAAACCTACCAAAACAAGAGGAATTTTCGCATCCAGCGCCATGTAATAAAATCCCTCTTTCAGGCGGCTGACTTGGCTGCGTGTACCTTCTGGAGTTATTGCAATAGCTAATTTTTCTTTGCTACGAAACAAATTGATGATTTGCTCTACTTTGTTTTCTTTCCTGGTCCGATCTACCGGAATTCCACCCAAAAGACGCAATATATTTCCCAACGGGAAAAAGAAGACTGAGTGTTTTGCCATAAAATGAATTTTCTCTCCCAGTGCGAAACGAGCTCCAAGCCCTACAATCAGATCCCAATTACTGGTATGAGGCGCAACAACTAAGATATATTTCTTTTCAGTGGGTAGTTTTCCATCAATCGTCCATCCAAATAAATGAAATACTTTAGTAAAAAAAACGTTCATGATGACTTACCAATCAAACTTTGGAGATTCATTTTTATCATAGCACAGTTGGAAATTATTGATGAATCATGACCTTCGACGATAAATCAGAGCATTTAAGTCATATTGCTATTTAATAAAGCATACTAAATAAGGTTTCTCCACATTGAACCAAGTGTCGACTATACTTTTTAAAAAGCCTGGAGCCAATTCTTATGGAAAGCAAACAAAGCCTTTTTGATCGGGCAAAAAAAATAAAAGGATTAATCTGTGATATTGATGGTGTATTAACAAATGGTGAGATTTATATCGAGAATAATGGCAACGAAATGAGGGTTTTCCATACCCAAGATGTCGTTGGAATTCAAATGCTAATGAGTGTGGGACTTAAACTTGCAGTGATTACCACATCTGGAGATGACGTGATAAGCCACCGGATGAAGCAAATGGGGATTGACACGTATTTTGCCGGTCAAGTCGACAAGCGTAACGCATATAAATTAATTCAAGACCAATTAAAATTCAAAGATGATGAATTTGCCTATATTGGTGATGATATTTCCGATTTGTCCCTGATAAAAAAAGTGGGCTTGGGCGTGACTGTACCCAATGCAGTTCCTGCAGTGTTGGAGGCAGCACATTGGACTACCCATAAAGAAGGCGGGAAAGGGGCAGTTCGTGAATTATGTGAATTCATTTTAAATTCACAGAATAAAGGGGCTAAGGCAGTGGAACGATATCTTGCTGCGGGGGTAAAGCCTGCAAAAGAATAATGGAGGCAGGGACTTCTATGGATACACTAGATTATATGCAAGCATGCCAATTAAGAGCCAATCAAGCATTGGAGCGATGCTTGCCCAACACATTATCATCGCCACGAAAGCTGCACGAAGCAATGAATTACTCCGTATTTAATGGCGGAAAACGAGTGCGAGCTGCTTTTGTTTTTGCTGTAGGGGAGGCATTTAATGCCGAAGACAGGATTCTTGATGAAATAAGTGCAGCAATAGAAATAATTCATGCTTTTTCATTAATTCATGATGATTTACCTGCTTTAGACAATGATAATTTACGGCGTGGAAAGCAAACTTGTCACAAGGTATTTGGTGACGCGGTGGCAATTTTAGCTGGAGATGCATTACAGAGCCTTTCATTTAACATTTTGGCCAATCTACCATTAAAGTCACCCTCATTGACTCCTGATACCGCACTCAAAATGATAGATGTTTTAACCCACTCTATTGGTTCTAAAGGCATGGCGGGTGGAGAGATCATGGATTTAGAGTTTTTAAACAAAACAACATCCGTCGATGATTTGGATTTAATGTACAAAATGAAAACCGGCCGTTTGATCAGTGCCTCTGTAATTTTGGGAGCCTTGGCGGCAAACATAAACGATCCAGAGACGCTGGAGCTTCTGGATTGTTTTGGAGAAAACATCGGCATAGCCTTTCAAATTCATGATGACATAATAGGTCTGGAATCAAGTACTGAAGTGTTAGGTAAATGTCAGGGTAATGACTTAAAAATGAACAAGCCAATTTATCCTGTCGTCACAAGCATAGAGAAGGCAAAGCAGGCAGAAATAAGGTATGTTGACAAAGCAATGAGGTGTATCAATTCACTCAAGTTAGATTTTAAAAGAATGAAACAAATCACCCATTTTATAATCAATCGTCATCATTAATTCACATCCTTAATGATTTTCAGGTATAATAATGAATCAAGATTTTTTCAAGAATTGCAATGTCCGAGCTGGAACAACAAGTAAAACTACAAACACTGAATTGGGTTCAGTCATTCATTATAAAATATAACCTGTGCCCATTCGCTAACGCTCCAGTAGTCAAATCAACGTTACGTCTGACTGTTTCGCAGGCGGTAAAAAAAGCACATGCTTTAGAAGAATTAATGACTGAGCTTCATTTCCTTGATGAGCATCCCTCAACGGAAACCACTCTGATTGTATTTCCCGACTCATTTAAAGATTTTTATTCGTATCTGGATCTGGTTGCGCTTGCCGAGCAACTGATTGTTCAGCTGGAATATGAAGGCATATATCAGGTTGCCAGTTTTCATCCTGATTATTACTTTGCCGATACTGACCCTACTGATGTAACTAATTATACCAATCGGTCACCCTACCCTATGCTGCACATCTTAAGGGAAGAAAGCCTGGAAAAAGCCATAGCTGTATATGGTGACACCCATAAAATTCCAGAAAAAAATATGGCTATTTTGCGTGATTTAGGACTGGAAGAAATCAAAAAAATTCAATTAAATCAGCAAAAAGAATAAAATCTGTACTAAAATTATACATATAATTTGAATCAGGATGAAATCATGAACGAATCAGATCCCGCGCTTAATTTTTCACACCCCCGTTTGCTTGCTGCTATCTATTTCGGATTATTATCCATTGTATTTACCGTGCTTATTGATGAGTTGCTGATAACAATGGGAGTAGAGGAAGTTATTCCTCTGTCACAAGCTGTTCTGCTCGGGCTTTTGATTGCGACAGGTACCGGTGCTGTTTTTGGAGAAAGTATTATTCATTGCGTACGACCTTATAAATCAAAAACATTTTGGTTAGGATTTGCAATGGTTATGGCCTCCATCCCCGTATTCACACTCGGGCTTGTATTATTGATGAGATGGGAGAATGTCAGTGTATTTGCGCTGACTGATTTACAGGATATGATTCATTTTTATTTATTTGCACTGGCATACTGTTATATCGTCTTTGGCATCATACTGGCAATCGCTGCAGGATTCGCAGCTATATATTTAAGAGGACGATTAGTATACGATGTGATCCATATTCAAAATCGCCATCAAAGGGCTGTAAATCAAAACATTAGCAAAAGATAAATCCGGTTTTTATAACAAAACCTAAACTGCTATTATGAGTTTTTTAACAAGGTTATTGTCACCAGATGCAACTTAACAATAAAAATAAGCTCCTTGAATTAATGAGTCAGGGAGCTGTGGTCATTACACCTAATAATAGATTAAGTGCCGATCTGGAGCGACATTACTTTAAATCAGTCACCCGAAATACTCTGGATAAACCCCGGTGTCAGCCCTATTCCATGTTCTTGACCCAAAGCTATAATCAATTAAAACGCAATTGCACAAACTCACCTTTTCCCTTGCTCCTCAATAACATTCAATCCCGGCATTTATGGCAAAAAATCATCAAAGACGACACTGAAATTACCTACAGCGAGGGGTTACTTGCTGCAATAGTGCAAGCTTGGGAATATTGCACACAGTGGGATGTAGACCCAAAACACTCTGCTTTTAAACACAATACCCAAACGGAACGATTTCAATTATGGTGGCATCATTTTAACAAACACCTCGATACATTTAATCTCATTACAGAACAGCAAATCAGCTCCTGCCTCATTAAAGAACCTTTAATTAAAATACCCCACACATTAATTTGGGTTTGTTTTGACGGCTTTACACCGCAACAAGTAAGACTACAAAGCTACTTTACAGCAAATGAAGTAACCCAGTATTTCTACGATCTGCCTCAGAAAAAAGGCATTACGGAAGTTGTTGCAGCACAGGATAATAAAGAGGAATACGACCAATTATTTTTGTGGTTAAAACAAAAAATCATATTAAAGGAATCACGTATTGGGGTTGTAATTCCAAATCTGCAACAAGAGTCACGCACGGTACACCGTTTATTCTCGCAACATTTTGACGTTGCTGAATATAATATTTCACTAGGTCAACCATTAATTGATTTTCCCATAATAGCACATGCTTTAAATTGGCTTGCGATGAGCACAGACTTATGCACGCAGCAACAGGCCCAATTATTATTGCAATCACCCTATACAGGTTCTGCCAAAGAAGAGTTTTTAGCTCGATCACATNNATGCAAGACAGTGCACTGCTCCAGGAACGCTCCTTCCCTTTGCATTCTTTTATTAACGATGTGAATCCCTTTGCCCCCAACCTTGCTATCTTATTAAGAACCTTGACCCCTTATCCTGAAGAGGCAACACCCCATCAATGGGTGACTCTATTTCAAGAGCGGTTAAATACGATTGGATTTCCGGGTAGTTACGGATTAAACTCACAAGAATATCAATGCTTTAATCGCTTCTCCACAGTTTTTGATGAGTTTCGCCAGTTACAGATCATTAGCAAATCACTCTCCTTAAATCAGGCTTTAGCCGCTTTTACCGATCTGCTAAAAAACACAATTTTTCAGGCACAAAAAATTAACGCGCCCATCCAGATTTCAGGGCTTTTAGAGGCCTCTGGTTGTGAATTTGACAGTTTATGGGTAATGGGGCTTACGAATCAGTGTCTACCTCAAAAAACCCACTTATCTGCGTTTATCCCCCATCAATTACAAAGGGATTTGGGGATGCCCCATAGTAGCCCGGGACGTGAATTACAATTTGCCCAACAAACATTACTACGCTTACAAAGAGGCAGTAGCTCCACCGTATTTAGTTATGCGCGATTACAAGGAGATAGCCCGGAATTACCCTGTTCGCTCATTGCAGACTATCCACTAAGAACATTAGAACCATTAGATAAAAGCAGTACTAATTATGAAACGCATTTAGACGCATTATTAGACAATTACCTGATTGCCCCAACACCCGATGAACCAGTTCATGGGGGTACCGCTCTGCTGGGTAGTCAGGCTAAGTGCCCATTTAAGGCATTTGCCCAATATAGACTAAACGCTAAAAGTACTCCAGAAATCACTGATGGGCTGGATAATAAAGAAAAAGGGAAAATCATTCATAAGGTAATGGAACTTATATGGGGAACTCTGCAAAATCAGGAGAAGCTGTTGCGAATGAATGCCGCAGCTATAGAGCAGTTGATCGACACGGTTTTATATACTGTTTTAAATCCATTAAACAAAGAACACCCTGAGTCTTTTCATGAATTAATACAGGATGTTGAATTCACAAGGCTTAAACGTTTGGTGATGATATGCCTGGAGTGGGAAAAACAACGGCCGCCTTTTGCTATTGAAGCTCTTGAAAAATCCTATACCATTGATTTGGCAGGTCTTAATATTAAAATGCGAATAGACCGCCTTGACACAGTGGGTTCTAAAAAATGGGTTATTGATTACAAAAGTAGCCTTCCAGTAACCAAGCCCTGGAATGAAGATCGGCCTAAGGAACCCCAATTATTACTTTATACCTTGTTAGATGAAGACATTGATACCATGCTGCTGATGCAGATAAAGACGGGAAAGGTCCAGTGCCTGGGATTAAGTGAACAAAAGCTTGATATTAAAGGATTGGGCTCATTGAAAAAAGACGAGCTGTGGTCTGATTTAAGAGAAAGTTGGTACCAGCAATTACTTTCTTTGGCCGAAGAAATTCAGCAAGGACATTGTCAACCTCAGCCTGCGAGTACGGCAATCTGTCAGCAATGTGATTTTAAAAACTTATGTCGCATTTAACATTTTAAGGAATCCCCATGCAGCACTTAATTTTAGGTTATGGTTACTGTGGGTACTATCTTGCACAGGAGTTGTTATATCACCAGCAAAAAGTGACCGCTGTATCTCGGCACTTGTCGGAAGAATATGACCTTACTGGCTTAACTCATTTAGCCTTTGACTTAAATAAACCTTTTACCTGGGATAACCCGGACACCATCATTTATTATTTAATCCCTCCTCCGGCGAGAGAGGAGACCGATGATTTTTTAACTCATTTTCTTCAACAGAGCCAATTAAAGGCTAAAAAGATCATCTATTTCGGATCCAGCGGTGTCTACGGCAACCATCAAGGGCACTGGGTAAATGAGGAATCCAGCTGTTTGATAAACCATCCTCGTCAGCTGCGTCGACTCGATGCGGAGCAGCAGTGGTTTAAATACAGCCAGCAGCAAAGTATCACACCGATAATGCTTCGTATTGCGGGAATTTATGGTCCTGGGCGATTACCAATCGAACAGGCTAAAGCACAGCTCCCGATAATTGAAGCTCACCGAGCCCCCTGGATCAATCATATATATGTTAAAGATTTAGCAAAAATTGCCTGGTTATTAGGGCAAAGTTCTCAATGTTATTCAATTTATAATGTCGCTGATGGTCAACCTAACCCAATGGGAACACTGCAGCAGCTTGTTGCCCAGGCGTTGCATCAAAGTCCAGCCTCTTTTGAAACCTGGGATGACGCGTGGAACAGNNGAGCATCTGAGATGAAACGCGAATTCATGCAAGGGTCGAAACGACTGGATATAAGCCGTTTAAAGGAAACTGTTGGCTCTTCTTTAAAAATAACCCCTATGGAACAGGCTATCAGGGACTCATTGATTTATCAGTAATTTTTTTATACATAGGATTTACAAAGTCTACAGGATATCTAATAATTGCAGAATGCATTTTTGTATTACTTTCCTGAGGTTACGAGATTCCTATGCCTGCATGTACTTGTACCGCTGAATTACCCCAACAGATAGTTGATTGCGAGAATCAACTTGATATCCTTTTTGATCAAATTCAAACGAATGGCGAACTGGAGAAAGTAAAAGAATTTTTCAAACGACCTTTTATAAAAAAATCAAGTCAAACCATCCAAACAGCCATTATCGATCAGTACATGCTCTTGATTAAAACGCTGCAAGAAGTGAAAGCGGGCCGAAAAGATGTTGATAAGGCAACGGAAGTAATACAGGAAATAACCTGGTCTCGTCAGAAAACGGTAATTGGTCATAATTTAATAAATTTAGCCAAACTATTGGGTTTAGTAGCCGTTTTTGGAGTAAGCTTTGTTTCCTTAATGAGTAATGGTTTGCCATCAATCCTGTTTAATCCTCTTATTGGAGTTAACGTGACTTTGGCTTTAGGGGTTTTAATGTATAAAACTTTTGAATCTATATTAAAATGCTTCAAAAATTTTGAATTGGATGGGCGCGTGGACAAGGAAGAAAAAAGTGAATTAAACCTCATTTCTTTTTTTAAACCCCAAGGCTCCCAACCATTGGCTCGCAAAATAGAGCTTAGTTCCACTGAAATTCCAGTTCATAATTTAGGATCCTAAACCGTGGCGCAAGAAAACATTGATGTACTTGTAGTGGGTGCAGGACCTGTAGGATTATTCTGTGCGCATGAGCTTACCCGATATGGATTAACGTGCCGTATAATAGATAAGAAAAACGGCCTAAGTGATCAATCCAAAGCCCTGGGTATTCATATCCGTACCCTGGATGTTTTTGCGGACTGTGGTTTGCTGGATAAAATATTGCACGAAGGTCAACTCATAACGGGCATCTGTTTTAAATCCAATGACAAAACACTAGTGAATGCAACATTTTCTGAGCTCGAAGGATTAAGACATCATTTGATAGATTTACCGCAAAATAAAACGGAAGCAATAATCTACGAGTCACTACAACAAAAAGGGATTAACGTTGAATGGGATACCGAGCTTACCTATTTAAATCAGGCGCCTGATGAAATCACGGCAACCATAAGAAAACCAAATAACAAAATCGAAATGGTTAATGCTAATTGGTTAATTGCCTGCGATGGAGCCCATAGCACTGTAAGACATCAGGTTGGAGCTGAGTTTAGGGGCTCTGCTTACAAACAGGCATGGTGGCTTGCAGATTTGCTGATTGATTGGAATATGCCAGAGCATTATATGATGGCTTACATCACCAGCAAAGGTCCTTTAGCCTGTTTTCCTATGGGCAATAAACGATACCGTATTGTGATGACTGCACCAACAGAGCATAAGGAACCGACTCTTGAACATATTATAAGTGAATTTAATGAGCGAAGTTCTGATGCCGCTCATTTATCTAATCCTTTCTGGTTAAGTGAATTCTCAATACATCATCGACAAATTCAAAACTATCAATATGATCGGGTATTTTTTGCCGGAGATGCCGCGCATATTCATAGCCCAATGGGAGGACAGGGTTTAAATACTGGAATTCAGGACATTTACAATTTAGTTTGGAAACTATCTCTGGTCACCCGTGGTTATGCTAAAAGTGACCTTTTAGCGAGCTATCAGGCGGAACGTTTCCCAGTGGGTTATGAAGTATTACGTAAAACTGATCTCATGACTCGAATGATATTGCTGACGAATCCTTTATTGATTCGATTGCGTAATGTGTTAATCCGTGTGTTGACCTCCTTTAGCTGTCTTAAAAATAAAATAATGAAAAACCTGGCAGAGCTTTCAATCTCTTATGTTAGAAGTCCTATTGTCAGTCATTCCGGGAAAATCAGGGGCATTAAATTAGGTGAATATATTCCCGCTTTTGATTTATTGAACCTCAAAAACCATCATATTTTTAACAGCATAGAGCTGTCTCAAGGGACAATGCATCACCTGTTTCTATTCAGCGGCATAAAAACCAAAAAACTTCCTGCTTTAATTAAGCTTGCTGACCGGATTCAGAAGGAGTATTGCAACCTTATAAAAATTCATTTAATCGTTCCTGATGATATCATCGTCGATAAACCTGCTTATGTATTACATGACTCAAAGCAGTTGATTCATCACCGTTTTGGGATTAAAAAACCAGCTTTATTTCTCGTTCGCCCGGATAAATATATAGGTTATGTGTTGAACCCGATTAATGAAAAAAAATTATTTACTTATTTAAACTCTTTGTTCATTGCATAGGAGTAGCCAATCCATCCATTAGTTCTGTCAGGGGACGCGTTATATTTGGCACCAGTAACGGATATAGGTATATCCTTGTCATGTTGAATTTTTTGGATGTTGGCTATTGATGGTGCAAAACTTTTTAAGATGCAGAATCATAAATAGGTGACATTCCTGGATCCCTCGGTCAAGCCGAGGGATGTAGGGAGTGGTTAACGTTCTTACGTACACTTTTGCAGTATTTCATAATGAATAAGATCCTAGGAGTAGCCAATCCATCCATTAGTTCTGTCTCGGGACGTGTTATATTTGGCACCAGTAACGGATATAAATATATATCCTTGTCATGTTGAATTTTTTGGATGTTGGCTATTGAGGGTGCAAAACTTTTGAAGATGCAGAATCATAAATAGGTGACATTCCTGGATCCCTCGGTCAAGCCGAGGGACGTAGGGAGTGGTGTAACGTTCATTACGTACACTTTTGCGGTATTTCATAATGAATAAGACCCTAAGATAAACCAAGTGCTTGATACAACCGGAGCATTCTCATTCGTTAAAATTAATCCACGTCCCCGACTTGTTAGAAGGATCAGGAAATCGCAGATCTCATTATAAAATAAACTCATTAAATTTAACCACGCCCCTACGTCCCTCGATTTATTCGAGGGATCCAGAAAATCTCAGATCCAAGTATAAATACACTCATCAAAGTCCCCCCCCTACGTCCCTCGACTTGTTC
>DEHS01000083.1:21347-41321 GCA_002352055.1 Legionellaceae bacterium UBA2794 | reverse complement strand
TAACATTTTGGTTGACCACGTCACAGACGTGTTCATGTCACAATATTTATAATCAATTAATTCAGGTTCAGGCTTAGCATTACCAAAAATGATCAATAATGTATAAAAGAGAAACTCATTACGCTGATGTTCGTCATTAAGCTCAGGATAGTCTGCAAGATCTTCATGAAGCAGATGGGCATAATCATTTCGTATTTTTTGCGGGAGAGATATTCCCTTAGTTGTGATCATATATCCAATAGTGGTAGGGATAGTAAATTGTTTATCTAATATATTCGAATGTACCAAACGAAATAATTCATAGTATAAACCATAACGAAGCTCATCAAAAAATTGAATAATTAAAGGGTATGGCTTAAGAAGAGGGTCTGAGATCATTTGATCCAGGTGATTAAATAGCGAATGGGTAGGAGATCGAATTAGAAATTTAACCATGTTGTCAATTTTTGATTTCCAATTATCGGAAGAGAATTTCAAATTTGAATTTAACTGAATCAAATACTCATTATCAATATTTTTATGGGTCATATATTTCGTTAATATTATAAAATCATTAGAAGATAGTTTTATTAACTTAATATAAAGTGGATTTTCTTTAATAATAATGTTGATGTGGTTTTGATTGTACCAAAAATAAAAGTTTTTAAGCTTCATGTAACGTTGGTTTAATGCAACTCCATGAACCCCCTCTTGAATTCCCAAGTTTATATTAGCATAAATTGTATTGGCATCTTTACGAGAAAAGTAACCTAATGGTTTCGATGTATCCTTCGAAATATTTAATAAATAAAAAATAGTTGCTAATTCAGAATATTCACTCTTGTGAAATAAAGATAATGGGAGATTAAGTAAAGAGTGATCTAATGGAAAATTATGATCGATGTTTAATTCTTTTAAAAAATCTCCAATGGTACCCGTCATATAAACCCTTAGTGGCTAATTAGTTCGAATATCATACGTTATTTAGTTTTAGAGAACAATTTAACTAAAATTATTTATTAATTATCAGTATCTTAAGTCATAAATTTTAACGAATTCTCAACTTTTACAGACAGTAAGGACTATTTTTTCAACCATTTTTAAAAAAACTAATATTTTACAATATCTTGGTCTAGACTAAATTCTAGGGATAGTTGATTAATATGAATTTTTTGAGAAAGGAAAATGCCATGACTAGAAAATCTGTGGATAGTTCATTGTATCAATTATTAATGCGCAATGAAAAAGAATCTGCGTCAAGAGTATATTTAAGACAACCCAGAGATGGTGTTTGGCAAGAGTATACTTGGGCAGACGTGATGCTTCAGGCTCGTAAAGTCGCTGCTTTTCTACAGCAATCTGGCCTTGAAAAAGGAAGTCATGTATCAATTATCTCAAAAAATTGTGCCGAGTGGTTTATCACTGATTTTGGTATTCATCTCGCAGGTATGGTTAATGTGCCATTGTTTCCCAATCAACACGATGAGAGCATTCACTATGTACTGGAACATGCGGGGGTTAAGCTTATTTTCGTTGGAAAACTTGATGACCATCTTAAGGTCAGAGCATCTCTTCCTGCGCAGTACAAAACCGTGAGCTTTGATTATCACAAAGATTTAAAAACGGACCACACTTGGTCTGACGTTATGGCGACTCAACCCTTAATGGATATTCAGGAGCCAGCACCTGAGGATCTTTATACAATCATTTATTCATCAGGTACTACAGGCTCACCTAAAGGGGCCATGTATACTAATAAATCCATATCTGATTATTTACGAGTATATTTTCCTGATTTGCAACGCATTAAAGTTTTAGATCATTATCGCTTGGTCTCTTATTTACCATTGGCGCATGTTTATGAACGATCTGCCATTCAGTTAGGAAGTGTAACGTTAAACTGCAGTGTTTCATTCATAGAAAGCCTTGATAAATTTGCTCATAATCTACAAGAAATTAAACCCACATTTTTCACCGCGGTTCCGCGCATATGGGGAGTTTTTCAACAAAAAATTGAACAAAAATTATCACCAAAAGTTCTTAATGTGTTATTAAAAATTCCCGGAGTATCCACACTTATTACCAAAAAAATTGTCCATGGGCTGGGACTTGATGAATGCACCAATAGCTTTTCCGGGGCATCGCATTTACCAATACCTATCATTCGATTCTTTGAAAAAATTGGTATTTACATTCAGGAAGGTTATGGCCAAACGGAAAACATGGCCTATGCGACATTTACAATGCTTAATGATCGTCGGGAAGGGTATGTTGGAACTCCAAGACTCGAGGTGGAAATAAAGCTAAGTGAAGAGGGGGAGTTATTGATCAAATCTCCTTGCATGATGTCAGGCTATTATAAAAACGAAGAGGCCAGTGCGGGTTCTTTTACCGAAGATGGGTGGTTACGAACAGGAGATGTTGCTGAAATTGACTCGCATAATCGGGTTAAAATACTAGGCAGGGTGTCTGAAAACTTCAAAAACCAAAGTGGTGAGTTTATCGCTCCATCTCCAATTGAAAAATTGTTTGGATCGCAAAGTTTGATCGAGCAAATGTGTCTGGTCGGACGAGGACTGCCGCATAATGTACTTATAATTACCTTAAGCGAAAGTAAAGACGGAAAAAGCAAAGAAGAGATTAATCAATCGTTGCAAAATACCTTGCACGAGGTGAATGGTCGTTTAGTTAAATATGAAAAAATAAGTAATATTATTATTGTTAAGGCTCCCTGGACTACCAATAATAATATGGTAACTCCTACCTTGAAGGTTAAACGTAAAATTGTAGAGCAGCAGTATTCTGATTTAATAGAACAAACAATGACTAATAAAGATAAGGTAATTTGGGAGTAGGTTTCAACTGAGTTTGATTCAGCTAAGCAGGATCAAACTCAGTTGAACATGTAGCTCAACTTGATAAGATAAGATTATCTTGCGTGCTCTCAAGGTGCTTTATTTGAGTTTGTGCGTAGGCTTTTATAGCATGTGATGTGGTTTGCATTGTAGCTTGCTGAACCGGTGTTCTTTTAAATAACCCAAAACCAGCTAACCCTCCAGCCGCAGAACCAAGTACCCCAGCTGTTCCTGTAACCGCAATAGCTGCTGTTCCAGCACCTAAAAGTGCAGTCACAAAAGCCCCAGGTCCTGTCCATGCACCGCATGCAAATCCTAAAATAAACCCACAGGTAATGGTTATTATTGCAGTAATGGCTGCGGTGGTGAACGCAAGAACTGCTTTTAATGCTTTGACATGCTTTGGATCAATAATATTTTTACATTGATTTTCAAAGTGTGTAATAGAGGCAATTTTTTGTGAAGGATCCAGTGACTCTGATTTAATCTTCGCCTCTAATGATCGGAGACATTTTTTGAGTGCTCGCTGATCATTACGTTTTAATTCTAATGTTATTTCTTCTAAGTTTGCTTTTGCTTTTTCAGCTTGTGCTAAAGTAATCTTATTTTGGATACTATCTAAGCCAAAATCTGTTTTTGCAGAACAGATTAAATAATTTCGGTCATCCGTTAAATTTTTTAACTGATCAAATTCAATTGGGTTGAGGGAATTAACCTCATCAAATTTAGTTCCGATAATTATTATCTTGGTAGCAGGTGAAAAGTGTTTTAAAGACCCGGTTATTTCTCTGGCATAGTCTAATTGAGTTTCTTGTTGGGTTAGATCGATGCAAATTAGTACGATATCAATTGGGGGATCAAAAGGCTTATTTGAATCGTGGGTGAGGTTTTTGTTACCGTAATCAGTTATGGTTAAATTGTCTTTATAGTATGTATTAGAATCTGGTGTAGGTTTATATTTTTCTTCAAATTTTTTACCTAAGAGCTTATTTACAATCTGAGTTTTACCACTCTTTTTCTGCCCTAAAACTACAATATTCAACGGCTTAAACGTCATAGCATGTCCTCTTTAGTATGAGTGCAGAATAGCATTTTGATTTTATTTAGTACAGTATTGATTTCGAATTTATGATCAATTAAAGATTTGCATAATTTTTGGTGTGATCGATATGTTTGTAATAAAAAGATATGGACGTAATAAATTATTGTGGCAGGTTTTATTTAATCTTCTCTTTCCTATTTATTTTACATTTCAGTTCATAATTTGCTCTCAACGCGAAGGTTTTTAAACTGGATATGNNTGAGATTTCTGGATCCCTCGAACAAGTCGAGGGATGTAAGGGTTGGGGAGTTATGGTTAGTTGAGAGATTTAGGGTTAAGGGGGTTGGAAATCGGGAATGTAGGAATTGAAGATTTTTTATTCATTCCTTCTCTTGATATCTTGCCCTCAGAACATTGTTATTTCTAAGAGTAACCTTGATTTCTGGATCCCTCCGTCAAGCCGAGGGACGTAGGGGTTTCAGGAGTTTTGGAAGTAAAGGGACGTTTGGTAAGGGAGTTATGGTTAGTTGAGGGACGTATGGTTTGGGGAGTTATGGTTAGTTGAAGGACGTAGGACTGAGGAGTATTGGAAGTCGAGTGAGTTCAGGGATGATATATAAGTCTTTTTCTCTAAACCCTACGTCCCTCGGCTAGTCCGAGGGATCCAGGTGTTTTAAATCAAGACTCGATTTATAGACTTCAGACCTATGATGACAATTGATTAAGCAAGGAGCTTATTTCAAAAATCCTATCCTCGGCTTTTGTGCTATCAAGAGTAAATTTTAGTCGCTGAGGGCCTTCCATTTGATAACGTTTGGCGTGAACCTGAATTAATGAGATTAATACACCGGGATTAATGGAGGGTTTTTCATTAAAATCCAATTTTCCTTGCTGAGCCGAAGCGCTTATTTTTTGAATCCCTAACTCAGCTGCTTTCAATTTAAGCTCTGTAATCAATAGCAAATTTTTTACCGGTTGAGGTAATAGTCCAAACCGATCGATTAACTCAATTTGCAAATCATGTATTTGTTGTCTTGTTTTTGCATTGGATATCCGTTTATACATGATGAGGCGATTATGAATATCTCCAATGTAATCTTCAGGAATAATAGCGCTTATTCTTAAATCAATCTCAGGACCCTGGTGCATAGGTGCAGATAGCTCTGGGGTTTTACCTGCTTTTAAATCCTCAACTGCTCGATCAAGCATTTCCATAAATAAGTTAAAACCTATTGCATGCATATTACCACTTTGATCTTCACCTAAAAGCTCGCCCGCACCGCGAATTTCCAGGTCATGAGTAGCTAAAGTAAAACCTGCACCGAGATCTTCAAGNNCACAATTGCCTCTAACCGTTTCACCGCATCGGTCGTGAGCAACTTTTCATCAGGGGTTAACAGGTAAGCATAGGCCTGGTGATGTGATCTTCCCACTCTTCCTCTTAGTTGATGAAGCTGAGCCAGGCCAAATTTATCAGCTCTGTCGATAATAATGGTGTTAGCTGTAGGAATATCAATACCCGTCTCGATTATGGTAGTACACACCAATACATTAAATTTATGGTGGTAGAAATCAGACATTATACGTTCCAATTCTCGCTCACGCATTTGTCCATGAGCACTGCGTACCTTAGCCTCCGGAACCAGGGTTTGCAATTCCTGACATATTCTATCGATCGTCTGAACATTGTTATGCAAGAAAAAGACTTGACCACCTCTTAATATTTCACGTAACAGCGCCTCTCTTAATACCATATCATTTCGGGATTGCCAGAACGTTTTAATGGCGAGGCGTTTGGCAGGGGGGGTGGCAATTAGAGAAATATCTCTAATGCCAGCCATAGCCATATTTAACGTTCTGGGAATAGGAGTGGCGGTCATAGACAAGATGTCGACATGAGTACGAAGGGATTTCATGTGTTCTTTTTGTTTGACTCCAAATCGATGTTCTTCATCAATAATCAAAAGACCAAGGTTTTTAAATTCCGTTTTACTTTGAAATAATTTATGAGTGCCAATGACTATATCAATGTGACCGGAAGCAAGTCCGGCTAATACTTTTTCCGATTCTTTACCACTACGAAAACGGGAGAGTAATTCGATATTAACAGGAAAATCTGCAAAGCGATCACGAAATGATTCAAAATGCTGTCCTGCTAATAACGTTGTGGGAACTAATACACAAACCTGTTTTCCATCCTGTACGGCAACAAAAGCTGCGCGCATCGCTACTTCTGTTTTGCCAAAACCAACATCCCCACAAATTAACCGGTCCATAGGGCGAGTTGATTGCATGTCATTAATAATTTGATCAATGGCATTTAATTGGTCGATTGTTTCAGTAAATGGAAAGGCACTTGCGAATTTAATATACTCTGCCTGATTAAAATCATATTGATAGCCTGGCTGAGCCTCTCTTTTGGCATAGAGATCCAGAAGTTCAATTGCAACATCATGAATTTTTTCTGCGGCCTTTTTCTTCTCTTTTTGCCATTGATCAGAGCCTAGTCTATGCAAAGGCGCATGCTCACTATCGAAGCCCGTGTAGCGACTTATTAAGTGTAAGGAAGTCACTGGGACATATATTTTATCATCACCAGCATAAGCTAAAACTAAAAACTCACTGGAGTTATCATTGGTAGTAATATATTGCAATCCTTGATAACGGCCTACCCCAAATTGCAAATGAACGACAGGTGCTCCTAATCGCAATTCAGCCATATCACGAATGATAAGATCGGGATCAACGGCTTTTTGGTTGCTGCGTCTTTGTGGAACACTTTGTTCACCAAATAATTGAGACTCAACAATTATTACAATATTCTGTCCGGTCAACTCACACCCATAAATTAATGGGCCGGTAGTAATTCCAACAGGGCAATTGTCATTTAAGAATTCAGCCCACGAGGACAAAATTTTTGGAAAAAGACTGCTTGCTTTTAATAAATCGAGTAGTACCTCACGGCGACCTGCACTTTCTACAACGATTAAATAGCGACGTGCCAAATCCGAAGAATATACTTTAACCTGACTCAATGGCTCAGGACTTTTTCGATCAATGGGTAGCTGGGGAGCTTTAGATATATCAAAATTATGGGCCCCTTTTTTTTCAGCGGGTTTGTGGAGTAAACGCAGTTGTTCGTAGGTATTTGCTTTAGTAAGTAATTCTATTGGATTAATAAAGCAGGTAAGGGGAGACAGAATTGGTCTGCTTATATCATATCGTCTTTGCTCATAACGTTCATTTAATTCCAACCAGAATTGTTCTGCATTATCCTGGATGTTTTCTACAAGACAAACTTTCGCATTTTGCGGTAAATAATCAAAAAAAGTAACCGTTCTTTCGAAAAATAAAGGAAGATAATATTCAATTCCTGAAGGAAACTGCCCTTCTGATATGGCTTCATAAATAGGACATTGGCTTGGATTTCCAGGGAATAGCTCACGGAATGAGCGTCTGAATAAAATCTGGCTTTGTTCATTAAGTGGAAATTCTCGTGCGGGTAATATATTAATAGCCCGTATTTTTTCAATTGTACGTTGAGTTTCCGTATCGAATTGCCTCAAGCTGTCAATTTCATCATCAAACAACTCGATCCGAAAAGGGCGATTACTGCCCATTGGATACACATCTATAATGGAACCACGCACAGCAAATTCGCCATGCTCCAGGACTTTATTAACGCAGTGATATCCAGATTGTTGCAATTGATTTCTAAAATTTCCGATATCAATTTTTTGGCCTTCTTTGAGCATTAATGCATACTGATTTAAAAATTCAGGGGGGCACAACCGATGCATTAACGTGCTGGCAGAAGTAATGATAATGGCATCGGTTACTTGCTGCAGGCGACTTAGGGTATAAAGACGTTCGGAAATAATATCCTGGTGAGGGGAGAATTGATCATAGGGTAAGGTTTCCCAATCAGGGAAAAATAATAACTCCTGGGTTGTTGCCTCAGGATTTAGAAAAAATTGCAGCTCATTTTGTAATTGACTTGCGCTAAGGTTATCTTGAGCGATGATTAATTTGATCCCTTTTGTCTCTTGACAGTATTCTGCTAAAGCAAGAGCAAGGCTACTCCCATAAAGTTGTCCCCAAATTTCTTTGGGTTTGGTCGGTTGGTAGAGTAGCGTTTTGATTTTCATAGGGTTAAATAATCAAATTCTAAAAGGTGAGCATTATACCCTTATATTGATTATTCTGCATCTGATTCAATTTATTGGTGGGGCTTAATTTTTAATGCCTAATAATGTTGTTAATTAGTTAATTGTCTTCCCCGCGCACTAAGGTATCCCCTCATAATTTTTAATGCATAATAATGTTGTGTATTAATGAGTTGTCTTCCCCACGCAGGTGGGGATCTATTCAATAAAATGGCATTTTGCTAAATATTTGGATGGTTCCCCAACTATGCGGGGATGACAAAAGAAACATTTTGCATGATAAAAGAACATAAGATTTTGAGAGAATACCCAAACCCGCCGATACTAGCGAGATGGGCTTCAATAATTGGTTTCGATGACTCATGCCGGGTAAGCATCAATATCGCAAATAATTTCTTTGTGGTTCGTAGTACTTAATAGGGACTGTGATAAAGAAAGTACCAGAATGCTAATGGGTAACAAGAGAGCGAGATCCAAAGGAAAACTTAAAACCCCTATGCCGCCAAAAGAGCCGAAATAAGATATGGTCAATAGGGAAAGCATATAAAAAATAAACCAATATAAGGGATAATTGAGGACTAACAATGAAGTACGATGATACGCGACATAAACGCCAAGCCCGATCATCAAAGCCACATCCAGTTTCCATAGAATCGAAAAGCCACACCAATAGAGCATCAAGTTACAGATATAAAAAGCCAGATGACAAAAAAACAAACTGGACCATAATTTAAAAGGACGGTGAGTAGCTGGCTGTAATTTACGCATGGCCAGGAGACAATTAGGGCCGATGCTATAGGAGAGAATACTCGCTGACGAAAGAAAAGCGACGAGTTTTTGCCATCCAGGAAATGGAAGAAATGAAAGCATCCCCACAACCAGATTTACATAAAGAGTTACATAAGGAATTTTATGACGATTTACTTTTAAAAACACTTGAGGTAAATGATGATTTAAAGCCATACCGTATATAATGCGTGAAGTGGCCGCGGTATAAACAAGTGTTGTTCCAAATGGTGAAAAGGCGGCATCAAACATTAATAATGCGGCAACCACCCCAAGACCTAATAACAGAGTTAAACCAACAAGAGGTCCGTTATCTCCAGGGTAGTTTAAAGCACTCCAGCCATGAGTCAGGAATTTTTGTGGTATTGCTGCGAGAAAACTTAATTGCAACATGAAATACAAAACAAAGCCAATTAATACAGCACCTAAAATAGCAATGGGAATATTGCGTTGCGGATTTTTAACTTCACCAGCCAGAATTAAACCATTTTGAAAACCGGTAAATGCGAATGCAATTCCCCCAGTGGAAAGAGCCGTAAATATGCCAGCCCAACTTTCTCTGTCGGTTAAATGTATGGAGATGTTGTTCATATTTGGAGCACTATAGAGCAGGGTAACAATTGCGATACTGGGTAAGATAAATTTAATAATGCTGGCATATTTGTTACATTCAGCCAGCATTTTAATGCCATATGAATTAAGAATAACTACAAAAAACATAATACCCATAGCCACTACATAGCCATAACCTGAAAGCTTAAGTGATGCAGGGTCATCTATTATTAGCGCAGGGAAGAAATGACTGGAATATTGCAATATAGCTTGAATTTNNGTATGAAAGCCAGGAGGTCCAGGCAAACAGGAAACCTACTTCCTGCCCATGAGTGAATGTTGGATAATTGGACATGCCGCCAGATACGGGAAACATAGTACCCAACTCGCATAAAGGTAGCGCAATAAATAGCATAAATAAGGCAGCTAAGACCCAGCTGATTAATGCATTACTACCTGCTAATTGGGCGCTTATGTATGGACTAAACAACCATCCAGATCCAATCATGCCACCTGCGGATGCCACTAAAATATTGGTGGTTGAAATGTCTCGTTTGAGCATGGTAATCCTCCTTGATTATTCTGCTGTTGCCAATTCCATTCTGGCGAGTTCTATTTCTTCCAAATTCATTTCAACCGCTTCAATTTTTTGAAAGCGAGATGTTATTTTTTTGGCAGAAGTATTCACCTCATTTACATCCTGATGAGCCAGATCAATATGTTTACTTAATTTATCCATCCTTTTTTCAAAACGTTGAAAATCATCAGCCAGCGCATGAAGGTGTTTTTGGATAATATGTACCTGTTTACGGGTAGCATCATCCTTAAGTACTGCTTTTGCGGTAGTTAAAACCGCCATTAACGTACTTGGAGAAACCAGCCAGACTTTTAATCGTTGCGATAACGTGATTAAGTCCGGGTAATTCGCATGAATTTCAGCAAAAATGGATTCAGCGGGAATGAACATCATGGCCCCATCAGATGTTTCATTAGGAATGATGTATTTTTCAGCAATATCCTTAATGTGCTTTTGGATATCCTGTCGGAATTGCTGTTGTAATGATTTGCGTTCCATAGATAAGGTGTCTGTATTAATTAATCTTTGAAACGTTTCGAGTGGGAATTTGGCATCAATGACAATATTTCCGGAGGGCTCTGGTAGAAATAATACGCAATCTGCTCGCTTCTGGTTGCTTAAGGTGTATTGCATTTGAAAATGAGCACTGGGGATCATGTTGCTAATCAGTGACGAAAGCTGCACCTCACCAAAAGCACCTCGAGCTCGTTTATCCACCAATACGTCTTGCAAGCTCACCACATGATTGGACAGCTCGGTAATCTTTTTTTGTGCTTCATCAATTATTGTTAAGCGCTTTACTACATCAATAAAGGTTGAGGATGTTTTTTCAAAACCTTCGGTTAACTTATGGTTTACTTGTTGGGTAAGGCTTTGCAAATGAGTTCTGATTTCTTCGGTCAGTAATTGTAAATGCGAGGTTAGAGAATGTGCGTGCTGTTTAAAGCTATGATTCATTTGTTCTCTTACATCGGTCATTTGTTTTTGAACGGTATCGCTGATTAATAACTGAGTAGCTAATTGGCCTTGCGTAATTTTTTCATTAATTACGTACTGCGTTGTTTGATAAGACTGATTTAAATCCATGTGAATCTGGTGCAGCTGGGTACTAAATCCGTGGTGTAATTTTTCGTAAACAGTCTCAACCAATATTTTTTGTTGCTTGTTTTTATACAAAAACCATAAAAAAAGAACGAGTTGCAGGGCCATAGCCAAAGCTATGCCCTCAATCGCCGTCAGGGTTAAGAGATAGTTCATTCATTATTCCACTAATTGAGTCAGCTTGATTGGTTGGTTGTATTGATAGACAGTCTTTAACTGGCCATAATCAGTCAAGCGTAAGTAACTTAAGTAAAGGCTATCGTCTGATAATTGGTTGGAATTGTCAAAGGTAAATTGAATGACTTTAGTTCCTGGATCCAGCCATTGTGCTTTCTGGGAGGTTTCAATAGGCTCAATTTTGCCTAAGCTGTTTTTATGATAAAGCACACTTTGTAAGGCATATCTACTGCCTGTTGCAACTTGTAAGGTCGCAACAAAAGTTAATGGTTTGGATGAGAGTTTTTTAATACTGGATAAACGGGCAGAAGGAATAGAGTACGAAAAGGCGGTACGCGCAGTGCGTTGGATAATTTCCTGGTCGGATTCAGAAAAAACAGTAGCTTCGATATACCAATTCTCCCCGTGATTATTTGTTTCTGAAGTTAAAAACCCGGTTACTTCGAATTTATTAGCCTTTATCTCTTTCGCTTTTAAAGGAATTACTTCACCTTGAGGTCCTTTTAAAAATACATCCAAATCATCGACGGAATAATTTACGGCATTATCTTTTAACGTTAACCAAGCAGTTAATTTATCTCCATACTGATAATGAATGGAATCAGATTCTATTTGTAGGTAAACCAGAGAAAATTTATCGAATACGCTAATCATGAAAGCATCACTAGGGAGAGACCCTGAGTTCACGCTTTTTAGGGTGAATTTCCCTGCCCCTAATTCGGGTTTGATTTGCAGCATGGTCTGATTTTGAGAAGCTAATAGCGATTCATCAAAGGGTTCATCCTGACTGTATAAGGCTGATGCCTCCCTAATTGTCAGATTTGTGTTTGTTGGCGTTGAAAGAATGAGAGAGGGTAAGGGTTTATCTTGTAATGGCGTGATACGGATCACAGCGCCTGGTGCACGTGTGGAAATGATAACTCCATGTTCCAATTGTTTTAAAGTCACTTTTTGTTGATACCCAAAGCTCTTTTGTCGATTAGTAATGTGCGTATTTAACGACTTTCCAGAGATATGCCATTTATCTTGCAGCGTTTCATGAGATAGAGTAGAGCAGACATCACACTCATAGGATTTTGTGTTTTTTTTGGGTAAAGAAAAAGAGTGCGCCTGTGACATACATATGGCAAATAACATGATCAGGTAGTTTATCTTCATGATTTCATTCCTTCTTTATCTAATGCGCTAATAAGAAGTTTATCCAAACCAAAGCATGAGTGTCTGCTTTGATTGTGACTTAAGGGTTTTTGGCCTTCGGTTTTGTCAATATCCTGAAACCACAACTCTCCGGCTTCGGTTTGTGAGGAACAGTTTAAAAATCCGTCAGAGCATTGGTCGAGATAAAGTCTGGTGATTTTCAAGCCGCTGTTTTGAAAATATCCGTTACAATAACTGGATGATGCGAAGGGTGATGCGTGCACATCAGTTCCTACAATCACTCGAAAAGGAATAGATAATTCAGGACGACCCTGTCCTCCTAATAATAACTCTTCATTAAATATAAGCATGTCTCCGACTCGCTGTTGTTTTACAGCATCTGAGCGATAACCTAACAGCCAGGCCATGCTGGATTCAAATACTCCACCGTTGAGTACTTCATCTGCTAAAATGGTTCCTTTGCTTGAGGGGGCTATTGCAATCACTTGAGATATTTTATGTCTTAGTGCCATAAAACGACTGTCATATGTTGGATTGGATAAAATCCAGCGCATGATATTATTCCCATTAGAATGGGCGTAAACGGTGAGTGAATCGATATTTTTTTCCCTAATGAACTCGATTAACTGTTCGGCCACACAAATTGCTGCATCCTCATGCCACATATAACGGCTAAAATCGCAATGGACAACAAAGTGATTTTCAGGATTGGATAATCCTTCAGACACGCTTTGAATAAAATCTACTTTCCAATAACCCCCATAAGCATCCACTCGATGATCTCTGGTGCCGTGGACAAATGCGATGCCTGTATTTTTAGTTGTATCAGGAAGTGCGAAGGTTAAGGTGGTGCTAATGATTAAAAAAAAAGCGATAACTGCTCGTTGAAAATCCATTTCTATAATACCTCATGTATAACAGAATCGTATCTATATCATGTTTTTTATAATGGGTTCAATAGAAGGGACTTTGATTAAAATGACAAGCCCTATTTTTTCGTTATAATTCTTTGTTTCGCAAATAATGTGTAGTTCATGAGGGATTGAATATTATGAGTAGTAATAACCTTCAGGGAATGAGGGTGTTTCAATTATATTTGATAAGTTTTTTTTTGAGTTTGATTTTTATTGTTATCCCTTGCTTTGGATACTGTGCGGACGTATATAAAAAGCAATTTGACTATATAATAGATACGGATATTGGGGGTGACATTGATGATGTACTTGCCTTAATTGTTGCTCTAAAAAGCTGCCATCCTCCACTTGCTGTAACAACGAATCATATTGATCCTGAGGAAAAAGCGCGTATTGCTAAACTTGTATTAACTGAATCAGGCTTTCCTGAAATATCTGTTTATAGCGGGGTAGGGGTCAGACGTAATGAACCGAAAGCATTATTTTTAGAACAAAACTCCTTATGGCCTCCAGCTTATGGTTATCCTAATCCTGATAGTGGTGAAAAAGAATGGCATATAAAACAGGCTTTACCTTATAAAGAGTACTACGGCGACTTATTTGAAAATATCGATATTGAGCACGAGTTCGCACCCGATTTTATTGCAAGAATAGCGAAAAATTATTCTCCTGAAAATAAATTAACAATTATTGCTCTTGGTCCATTACATAATATAGAGGCAGCAATTGGGCTTGATGAGTCAATTAAAAATAATATCAAGATCTATTCCATGGGCGGCGATTATCCCAAGGGGTATAATTGGTTGATTTCACCTCAAATCAGTTCCAAAGTTCTGGAAGATGTTGAAATGATAGGTATTTCCAGTGAATTCATTGATGCGAATAATTTGTATATTAGTTCTGAAGAATTCGCAGAGCTTGAGAAAAGCAATCAATCCATATTAGGAAAGGCTGTAGTTTCAGATTGGAAAAATTGGCACAAAATAGATGAAAATCATAAAAAAAATACCTATCTTGCTGATCCAGTCACCACATACCTTGCAATACATCCTGAAGAAATAAACGGGTTGACTCCAAAAAAAGTGAGCTTTCCCTGTCTTAATGCCAATGGTCAATTGAACGATGAATTAGAGGGCTTATGGTATAATTATCCTGGTTTAAAGGATAAAATTATTCATATTTCAGATGATAAATTAAGCCGGTTGTATTTTGTTAAATCAATCAAGTCGACTGCACTGATAAGAAATAAAATAATTGAGGCACTAAGAGACATTGGCGAGGTGGCCTAATTCGTGACGAAAGATATTTTTTCCCTAACAGGTTGTTAGTCTCTTGTTTCATTGTATAAATACACATAAGCCATTCTATGTTAAGCTCTGCTGATATAAAAAATGTGAGTGACTATGATAAAGGTTGGACAATTTAATACGTTAGTTGTGGTGAAGGAAGTCCCTTTTGGTGTCTATCTTGATGGAGGGGAATGGGGCGAAATTCTGTTACCCAATAAGGTGGTCCCAAAGGAAATACAAATAAATGACTCCTTAGATGTTTTTATTTATTTCGACTCAGAAGATAAAATTATTGCTACAACTGCTCGACCCCGTGTACAAGTAGGAGGATGTGGTTTTTTAAAAGTTATTGATGTAAATCGGGTAGGCGCTTTCCTGGACTGGGGTTTGGATAAGGATTTGCTCGTACCTGTTCCAGAGCAACAAAGGCCTATGGAACAAAACAAATCCTATATTGTTTATTTAAAACTTGATAACAAAGGCCGGATTATCGCCAGTTCGAAACTGGATCATTTTTTGGATAAAACACCCATTCCCTGGCAACGTGGAGATGAAGTTAACATCCTCGTAGCAGAAGTCTCACCATTGGGAAATAAAGTCATAATTGAGAATTCTCATTGGGGTTTAATTCATAGTGGTGATATTTTTCAATCACTTGGATATGGGAAAAGAATGACTGGCTATATCAAAAACATTAGAGAAGATGGCAAAATTGATGTCGTCTTGAAAAAAATGGGTCAGGACAGTATTCATGATTTAGCTTCTCGTATTCTGATGGAATTAAATAATAAAGGAGGATTCCTACCTCTGCATGATAAAAGTTCCTCCCTGGACATTCAGCGCGCTTTTAAGGACAGCAAAAAAAGTTTCAAAAGCGCAATTGGTCGTCTCTATAAGCAAGGAGAAATTTTAATTGAAGCCGATGGTATTCGTTTGAAAAAAAAGCACTCTAATTAGGCATTATATTCGTAATTAGCCATAATGTGCAGGGTTGCCAAACTCTGTACACCCTCAGCGGAAATTGATGTGCCCCAAAAAGATAAATTAGTGCTTTTATAAGTGTTTAAGAGCTTTTGTGCTTTCGGCAAAATTTTAAGAAAAAATTCTTCTTTTACTGCATCGTAATTTAGTGGCGAATCGGATTCTAAAAATTTTTTAGAATGAGAATCGTGTCGGGCTGAAATTCTCTCTTTTACTAATTTTCTTAGCATACTAACTCGTTCATCCGTTTCCATAATAGTCCTTTCTATCTGTGATACATCTATTTTTCCGTAAGTCATTTTAATCATCCTTGTTGGTATTTTTAAATCCTTCAGCGAGATAATATCAAATGTTTTATGGAGCAGATATATACCAGTAATGAATTTCACCAGCATGATATGGGTTTTAGGGAGAATTAGGGGGCTCTTTGCGACATAAATGAAATTATTATGATCATTTAAGGATGCGTTAAGGCTACACTCAGTATAATGCTGATAATTTAGTCATTTAAATCAAATATCAGGTAAATGAGCGATGCCCCTTAAAAATGCAAAGAAAAAACCAGATACAGTAATTGATGATCCTGAAATTGACTATATTGTTTTTCAAACGAATTCTGTGCGTTTAGGCCTTCAGCAAATAAATGATTTGAAGACTGTTTTTGATGATAAACTTAATGAAAGTGTGGGTAACGAGGTTGAGAAACTGGAGTTAGAACCTCCGCATCAATTTAATGTAGAAGTTAAGAAAATTTCTGGTTTAGAATTAGATCCGGGTCACTCACGATTAAAAAATATTCCTGTTAAAGTACAAGATTGTAATTCTCGCTTTTTAGTAACGGTTGGTCCCTGTGACCTTAGTGGTGTTGGCGGTCATCAGGTCCGAGAAAAAATAATTAAAAATTTGGTTAACCAGGCGCTTGATAGAAATAAAATTAATTCTAGTTATGAAGAAGTTAATGTTTCAGCTTGTATTGGAGTAAGAGGACGATTGCAAATGGCAGCTGGATTTTTTAAAAATAATCGGAGCGGCAATGGTTCTCACATGAATGCTTATATTAAAACCGAGGGAGAAAACCGTTTAACCCATTGGGAGCCTCGTAACGGTCCGCAACGATTTTTTGATGATTCTATTTGTGCCGTGGTTGTTGCTACTGCTACTTTTGTGTTTGAGAAAGGAGTATTAAACAATACGATTTATAATTCAAATGATGCCACTAAAAATATATTGAAAAATCCGGATTTCAAAACTTTGTTTGATGAATTTCTTAAACTTTCCGAAAATAAAATAATGCATTTATTTGCCTGGGTTAAGGAACAAATTTTCTCTTCAGCAAATGATTTACTTACTCGCTCTCATCCTTAATAAAACGTACTTTTAACCCATACTTTTATAAATTTGATCTCCTAGACCTGGCATATTGCTTGCATATTGATATCCTTCACTCTCATTACTGTCTTATTATAATTTATTTATTTTTACTTTAAATTAATGATAGTATGAATATTTTAGCTTTTTAAAATAGCACTTAAATCGAGTATAGGGATAGAAATCGGTTACTAATAACAGAGCGGTATCTATTGCTGCCAATAATAAAAATAAGGGATTTTATGTTTCAAGTAAACTATCTATGTCGCGCCTTCGTAGCGCTTATTTTATTTGCAAGTATGCCCATATATGCCGCTGAGAATTTGGCGTTAAACGCACGGGCTTGGGCCAGTTCAGAAGGTTTACCCGCTTCTAATGCGGTTGATGGCAATCCTAATACGCGCTGGGGTTCAGTGATTGGTATTGACCCATCCTGGATAGCTGTTGATTTAGCAAGCGTTTGCCAAATTGAGAATGTTACTATCGATTGGGAAGCANNATTTATGAAATTCAAGGTTCAAATGATGGCGAACAGTGGACCACTCTGGTTACCAAAACAGGAGGAATATTTGGTAATCGAACTGACAGCACTGATTTATCTGCTGTGTACCGTTACATTCGAATTTATGGCACTAAACGTAGCGTAGGAAACCAATGGGGGTATTCTATTTGGGAATTAAAGATTAATGGAACAAAATCCGTAATCAGCCAATTACCAATTAGCCGAGCAACTGCGAGTTCTGAGTTGCAGCCGGCAGCCAATGCCATTGATGGCAATCCGAACACTCGCTGGGAGTCACAGCATGGGCCTGGTCCATCCTGGTTGCAGCTTGATCTTGGAAAATCCTATCTTATATCGCAAATGGTGATTGATTGGGAAGCAGCAAATCCAGCGATTTATGAAGTTCAAGGGTCAACAAACGGCACCAATTGGACTACTATCTCGTCACAAACAGGAGGCATCTTTGGTAATCGCACAGATACAATTGCCTTATCCGGAAATTATCGATATTTAAGAATTTATGGAACTAGACGAAGCACAGGTAACTTGTGGGGTTATTCCATTTGGGGCGTAAGAGTCTTTGGAACAGAAAATGGTCCAGACCCGATTCCTGAGCCGGAATATAATCCATTGTATGATAATAATACAGTTTTGGAGCCGGATACAGTAATTAACACCCCAACAGCTCTGATTACTCGATTTGCAGACAGAGCAAGAGACAGACATGCGCGCGAAGATCAATTTCGAGCCTACGATCATTATTTGGAGTTTTACTGGATTCATCGTACTGCTCAAATAGAGATTATTGATGAGATAGCTAAAGGTGGCAACCGAATTGTGGTTAACGTAAGAACTGAATGGCCTTTAGGAGCGCCTGAATTTCGTGCGTTTTATCGGGGCATTGGTTCAGTCGCCGAATATTGGTTCAATATATTAATGACTCGAAATCCCACCGACCCACTGCGCTACCAAGCCATAGTCACTTATAATACTAAAGAGGGACGTCAGACCCGTATTGGTGATAGAATGGAAATAGAGATCAGTCAGTTTCTTGAGGCACCCCCCGAAGGTCGAGCCAATTATTACGGTACAACCTACCTATATATTGTGGGACAGGGGATCGTTCCGTGGGAGGCAAGAGGAGTATTTGGTGATGCCAGTACTGAGCGAGAAGACTCTTATCCCATGCCAGTAAATGCGCGTTTGGGAGGGCAGACGACTATTCATCATCAATATTCCAATGAGCCAGATGATGTGTTTAAACAAATGGCAACTAATACTTCCAATATTAATGGCCAGCTGTTTATGTTAGGACGAAGGGTACATCATTCCGACATGCTTACAGGTGCCCATAATGAACAACCCAATCCCAATTTCCCAGAGCTTGTAAATAAATTAAGGGGAAATTACATCAATCGCTCCTGCGTTGGGTGTCACAGAAATAATGGACGTGGACTCCCACCAGCTATTGGAACCACACTGACCAATTATACGATTAAAGTAGGGGATGCAAATGGGAATCCACATCCTCAGCTTGGCAGTGTCTTACAACCGTTAACTACTTCCGGCCAACCTGAAGGCAGTATTCGAATTCAAAACTGGGTCGAAAATAATGGATTGCGCAGACCCAATTATCAATTTACAGGCCCCGTACCGCAACGCTATTCAGCACGAATTTCTCCTCAATTAGTGGGAATGGGATTACTTGAGGCTATTCCTGAGAGTGCCATTGCCGCATTAGCGGATCCTGCTAACAATCAGGGCCCTGGAATTTCAGGTCGAATGAATATCGTCACTGATTTGGAAACGGGTGAGCGACGGGTAGGAAGATTTGGTTGGAAAGCAGGTAAAGCAACAGTTAAACAACAATTAGCACAGGCGTTAAATGATGATATGGGAGTAATGACAACGATTCTACCCCTACCTAATTGCGGCTCTGCCAATCCTGTCAATTGTCTTTCAGGTGATCAGTTAACAGACCAGCACCTTGACGCGCTAGTAGCTTACGTGTCTTTACTTGGAGTCAGAGCACAGCGGGATTCAGAAAATCCGCGTGTAAGACAGGGAGAGAAAGTATTTCAGGNNAGGATATTGGTTGCTCTGGTTGTCATAAACCAACCTTTACTACCAGTGCATTTCATCCTCGTGCGGAGTTGAGAAATCAGGTTATTCACCCTTATACTGATTTATTATTACATGATATGGGTTCAGATCTTGCTGATAATCTCGGTGAAGGAAGTGCAACGGGTTCCGAATGGCGGACTGCCCCCTTGTGGAATATCGGCTTAACGACGGGTGTGAGTGGTGGAGAGTCATATCTTCATGATGGACGCGCTCGTACGCTCAGTGAAGCAATTATGTGGCATGGTGGTGAGGGGAGTGCAAGCAGAACCGCTTATACTCAATTGTCCCAGGATATGAGAGATGCATTACTCCAATTTATTCGTTCGTTATAAAACTATATAGTATGCATAAGAGGTATAACGCTAAAACCCTGAGGAATTCCCTCATAATTTTTAATGTACAA
>DEHS01000083.1:0-21275 GCA_002352055.1 Legionellaceae bacterium UBA2794 | reverse complement strand
ATCTTTATCTTCCATTAATTTGCTTCGTTTAGCTATCCACTCTTTAATTTGAGTTCCTTTCCACTGGGTGATTATTTCAGGATAGATATAACTTTTTTGGCAAATTGCAGGAGTATGTCCCAACAAAGTGGCTACTTCGCAAATAATGTTTTTTAAAGAGCTTTGGGATGAATCCTCATCAGTAAAATGTGTTTGGGTCAGGCGATAAAAGGTTTCCCGACATGCTCCCCAGGTTCTAAAATCCTTGGCAGTGAACGGATGTTTTGTTAATTCATTTAAATAAGTATTAATATCCTGGGACGAGATTTCACAATGATTATTCGATTCATCAATATATTTAAATAAACGGTAACCGGGTAATGCTTCACATTTTTTTAATAACTTAATAATCTTTTTATCTTTTAAAACAATGTGCCAGGGTTTTGCATTTTTACCGTCGAATTCAAGAACGGCTTGAGTTGAACTTATAGATAAATGCTTTTTCCTTAAGGTGGTAAGCCCATAAGATTTATTTTGCTTTTCATATATGGCATTACCAATTCGTATGAAGTGGTTGTCCAGCAAATAAATAATGGCGCAAATGATTTGATTTTTATTGATGGTTAACGGTTTATTAAGCTCATCTTCTATATGTTTGCGGATTTTTGGCAGTGCCTTACCGAAAGGAATCATATTCTTAAATTTATCTTCTTCCCGGACCTTGCGCCATAAAGGATGATAACGATATTGTTTGCGATTTTTACTATCCCTTCCTGTAGCCTGAATATGACCATTAGCTAAAGGTGAAATCCATACTTTGCTATATGCTGGGGGAATAGCTAAGCTATTTATTCTCTCCACTGTTTTTTCGTCAGTTACGCGAGTACCATCTGGATAATAATAATTAAATTTTTTACCGCTACGTTTCCGCGTTATCCCCGGCGATGAGTCATTAATATAGTGTAAAGAGGCAATTGTAGCAATTTCCTTGCTCTTCATAATACCTCCCTTGTAATGCTTAGTGTTTTTACAAGTATAGCAATATTCATTTAATTGATTAATACATATTTTTTATGATCTTACCTCTCCAATTGCTTATTTTAGTAACAAATTGGGAGGTACCATATTTAAGCTAAACTACTATACTTAATAGATAGCAGGTAATGAACTAATAAATCACGGAGGAATTATGGAAAATTTAAATGGATTAAAAGTAGGTATATTAGTTGCTAACGGTTTTGAGCAGATTGAATTGGAAGAACCCCGCAAAGCACTTGAAAAAGCAGGTGCCAAGACCTTTATAATCTCGCCGGAACAAGACAAAGTACAAGGATGGAATCACGCAGAAAAAGGAGATTTTTTTTCCATTGATTATCCATTGGATACTGTTGAATCTGAAGATTTCGATGCTCTTTTATTACCAGGCGGATTAATGAATCCAGATAAATTGCGCATATTGCCGAAGGCGGTTTCTTTGGTTAAAAAAATAAACCAACAGAATAAACCCATTGCTGCGATATGTCATGCACCCTGGTTATTAATTAATGCAGGTTTGGCACGGGGCCGGAAGATGACTTCGTATAGCTCTGTGGCCACAGATCTTGTTAATGCGGGCGCAGAATGGGTGGATGCTCCCGTAGTTCGTGATCATCAAATTGTAACAAGTCGTAAACCTGATGATATACCACAGTTTAATGAGGCGATGATTAATTTGTTTGCAAATAAATCCGGCAGTTCGTAAATAAGGGTTCTAATTTATTAATAAAATAAATATATATAATTCAATAAGATAAAAGGAAGATTGTATGGGGGCGGTTGCATTATTTTTTTTAATGTTCTATCCCTATAAATAGATGATTAATTTAACAAAGGAGAGGGTATGATTTAAAAGAAAGGAGATATATGTTTTAAATCAGAAAAACTCAGCTTTGAGCACATTGTCTGGTCTGAATATAGATGTGTAACGCAAATTAAAGTTTTTACATCCATAAATAAATTTGTTTTACACTCTGAAAGGAGAATAAAATGAAAAAAATATCACTGGCTTTATTGGCGCTGTTAGCATTTCCGCTGGCTCACGCCAATACTATAGATACGGGTTCTGGTACAAGCACCGGAATTAACAGCGGTCCTGGGACGGGTATCAACAATGATGCCGGAACAGATGCATTAAATCCAACCAACCCTAATAACCCTACAACGGTCCCGACAACCCCAACTACTCCCGGAACGACGACAACTCCTGATTCCAGTACTGATCAAGGTGTTGGAGTAGATAATGGAGTTGGAAGCGATCCCAACTCAACTATACCTCAAAGTGATCCAGGTACATCACTTAATAGTGATTCAAGTTCCGATCACGGAGTGGGCACCGATAACGGTGGTGGTAATGGTCCTTAGAGAGTTAATAGAGAAGTGCTCGCACTTCTCTATTTATATAATGGCATTACGTAATTTGCATAAATGGGCAAATTAATTCATTATAAAATAGATGCACATTAAAATGTATTTTCATTAATTTAAAAGGAATTTATTATGAATTTGATTACTTTAATTGTACTTATAGTTATATTACTTGCAGTATTACCAACTTGGCCTTACAGCAGTGGTTGGGGATATTATCCAAGTGGTGGGGTAGGTCTAATAGTGTTAATTTTGATTGTTCTACTTTTAATGCGGGGCGGTGCATAACCGATTGTAAGAAAGAAAATCCCATACCAGGTATGGGATTTTTTTTTAATTAATCATTTAATTCGCAAGTGATTTTGGTGCAATCACGGCAATGTTGTGCAGCATAAGCATATGCTTCAGCAGCTGCTTTAGGAGTTTCTGACATTTGTTTGTCAGCAGCTTTATCCATTTCAGTATCACTGCTACTGGCATTAGTAGTACAAATCCAGTTAGAAGTTAAAGACGTAGGAGCTGCGAATCCAGTTGCGGTAACAAAAAATAGACCGCCAGCGATTAATAATGATGAAATACCTTTCATAATAGTTCTTCCTTAATTGAGTTAATAAAAATTGTTCCATCTTAGTTTAGACTATTTTTATCAAAAATAAAGCGAAATCATAAATTTAAAAAGTGTTATAAAAAATTAATCCAGTCGGGCCTGTGGTCGTATGATCTTATTTATTCTCTCAGTTAACCACAGTAAATAACCTTTAATTAGGCCATGTAATCGCTTTTGATGACTCCGATAAATGAAATCATAAGTATATTGGGCAATTTTGCCCTGAATAAATCCCCCTGGAAATACACCATACTTACCTAAAGATCCAAAAGCATTATATTTCCCTAAGGAAACAATTCCTCCCAGATGATGGTAAGAAAATGGGGGGAGTTGGTGTCCTTCAAGCCAACGAGGGATGTTTTTAATAAGATAGGTTGCTTGTTGATGAGCCACCTGAGCTGTAGGCGGTAGAACGGCTTTAAGACGTTCATCATAAAATGAAGCGCAGTCTCCTATAGCAAAAATAGAATCATCCAGAGTTGTCTGCAAAGTGGGTTTGACGGAAAGCATATTGTTTTTGCCAAGGGCAAGACCGTCCATATTTTTTAAAAAATCGGGTCCTTTTACTCCTGCAGCCCAAACCATTAACCCTGACTTCATAAATTGCCCATCAGCAAGTCGTAATCCTTCCTTTTCTGCTGCTATAACCTCAGTATTAAGCAGCACATTAATGCCTAAATTTTTTAATTGATTTTCTACCGCTCTGGATATTTTTTCAGGGAAAGCAGCTAATATTCTGGCTCCATTTTCGATAAGATTTATTTTTATTTTTTTGTTTAGGTCAAAACGATAGCTTTCGGCTATTTCAACCAACTGGACCAGTTCGGCTACCAACTCTACACCGGTTGCCCCCCCTCCAATTACCGAGACGGTGAGAGGATCATTATTCATGGCGCAGCGAAAAAAATGCATACGTATCAAGCGATTGAATACTCGCGCTTGAATCCGGCTATCTATAAAATAGCAAAACTTAGAGATACCAGGGATATTAAAATCATTGGCGCAACTGCCCACTGCCATAATTAAGATATCGTAATGGATACTCCTTTTTTCAACGGAAACAGATCCGTCCATCATGGTAATTGGCTCAAGGAAAATTAATTTTTTTTCCCGGTCGATGCCGCTCATTTCACCGGGACAATAGGTGAAATAATGCTGGCTGGCATGAGCTACAAAAGATACTTGTTGTTGTGATAAGTCGTTAGTCCCAGCAGCTATTTTATGTAAAATAGGTGTCCAAATGTGAGAAGAGTCTTTATCTATAAGGGTAATGATGCTTTTTTTAGCGCGTCCAAGCCGGTTACCCAATTGAGTGGCAATTTCCATCCCGGCAACACCACCTCCCACAATTACAATATTTTTTTCATGCATTTGGAGCACCTCAGTTTACTGAGATTATGTCGTTAGATAATAAGTATAACGCAATCTTTATTATCCAGACCATTAATATAACATCCACAATTCCAGTAGAGTAGCAGATTAAGTGGATTTAAATGAGATAAAGATAGTTTTAGTTCAAAGAGGGTAATGCATTGAGAATTTATACAAGGGTGTGCTATTTAAAACACACCCCGGAAATTAAAATCAGGCTAACCAGGTTATGTTGAACATAACTCCATTAGTGTAAAGATGATTCAGCTCAGGACCATTGTTTAGAGTTTGCTCGGCTGCACGACCTAAAGAACTTTTACCCCAGTCCGCAAATTCATAACCAACGCCTACTTGCCAGTTAGTGGTAATTGCTTTTTGAATTCCAGCTCCCAACGTATAGGTAAATGCTGTTCGGGTATGAGAAGTAAAGTTAGGATTTTTTACCGCTTCAAATATGGTGGGCACATTATCAAATCCTCGGGCCTGATTAAAACCAACGCCTAAACTGCCACTAATCCATGGGAGAACAGCATAACCGCGGTCAGCCAGGAGTTTCCCCTTAACAGCTACATGAGAATGTCTTACCTGATAAGAATAAGTGTAATTATTAAACTGAGGATCCGCATCATCCCATATTTCACCCTGAAGGTTTGCGAAGTCAGTAGTCGCAAAGGCCAGCCCTAATTGACCTAAAAACTGATAACCTAGTGGTTTTTGCATGCCAAAGAAAAATTCACCATCTGCAATAGCTTTGCTGGTTCTGTAAGCAGCGTATGTTTTTTCAATTTCAGGAGTTAGAAAAATATTTTGTGTTTCGCCAGCCCTATGCCATACCGGACCAACACTTAAGGAACCAACCCAAGTGGGTTCAATGACAGCCGGACCCATTGTTCCAGCAAAGGCAAAGGGTACTTGAATCGCTAAACCTGTAAGTGCTGTTAATGCACTTTTTTTGAATTTTATTTTCATTATCCATCTCCATGGATTAGGTGCTTATTTTTTATTGTATTGATTCTGACTTTATAAGGCAAGAATCTAATTAGAATATCTAAATTTTTAATTTAAAGAACTATAAATTTTCGTGAAAATATTCAATAACTTATAACTCTGGATTAGGGAAATTGTTGTAAGACCGTCTCGCCTAGTAAAGCTCAATCTTGAATTATGAATATTAATATTTTATTATCATGCCTCATTTTTGTTCATGGAGAGAAATTAATGCCTAAGTTCATTTTTGTTAGTGGAGCTAGTGGAACGGGTAAGTCACGCATTGGGGATGAGTTAATAGCAAAGATTAATCAAAAAAGACTCTCGGTTAGTATTCTGAATTTGGATAATTATTATTATGGTAACGATATTGTGTCCAAAATGGCACCAGAAGATCAATCCAATTTTGACAGACCGGAGGCATTAGAGCAGTCTTTGATTATCCAGCACTTAGCGGATTTAAACGCCGGTAAGGCGATAAACCGCCCAACTTATAATATGGCTCTTAGCGACAGAGAAAAAGAAACATGTCCTATAGATTCTGCTGATGTAATCATTGTAGAGGGTTTATTTGCTCATTTGTTTATCAATACCCTTCCTAAATATCAGAATCTTTCGTGTCTCATATATACCGAATCCAGTCACATAAATCTTAATTATCAGCGCATGAAAGAAAGGGATATTGTGGAACGGCAGAAAGATGAAGAGCACATCAAAAAAATGAAAAAAAATCAAATAGGGGGTTTTTTTACTTACATTGCCGATGCAAAGTTGAAAGCTGATATTATTATTGAAAATACATACAGACCTTCTGATGGTAAAAAAATTATTCCAATGATCGTGAAAGATGGTCTAAAAAAATTAGAAGAATTTTTAGATCAACCGGTGCTTTCATTTAATCTTAATATGTAATTATAAATAATCCAGATCATGCAATTTTGGCATGATCTGGCATTTATATGATCCATGTTTTCAATACTAACCATTAATCGGGCTCGTCTTTTTGGAAGTACACTCATAGATATAAATTTGTTCTAAATCGGTATGTAGCTCTTCGAGGCATTGTGTGTCTCTATCTTGTTCTGCTTTTTGACTCATCTCTTCGTAGAGTAAAAAATATTCCGCATAATCTTTCTCTATAGAGAAATTATTCTGTTTTATGATATCAATTAACTTCTTACAGTCTTTTAACAAAAAATTCTGACTCAAAATTGTTGCCTCTTCTTTTTTTTCCTGGTTATACCATCTGTATAACAGATATAAAGCAATTAGGGCTAGAGGAACAAATGCAAATAAACCCATACCAATAATAGCGTTTGAGTTTGATACAGGTTTAGAGTCTGGACGACAATAATCGTATTCTGATGAGCATTGTTCAGAAGGTGCATAAAAAAAAGGTTGAGAGTTTGCTGCTAATTGTGGCTCTATAGGTGCTACTGGTTCGGGTGACGGCTTGGATATAATTAACTGAACGGGTTGAGGTGCCGGCAGTCCTTTCATTTCGTATTGGATTTTTACCCATTGATACATGGAGCCCATAAGTTTATCTAATTCTTGTGCCCGATGATGCAGTGCTTCGAATGATTGTTCGATCACACCTGATTGATGCAGGTGATGGATGACCTCATGAACTTCCGTTTTAAGGATTTTGCAGGTGTGATGAAAATCAGCAAGACTGGATGGAAATTGAGCTAAAGTATCTTGATTTTTAATAAAAATTTGTAATTTTTCTTTTTCATGAGTAAGTACCTTTTGCCATAGGGATAAATTTTGCTGATCCTGTATGGCCTTATGATAGGCTTGCGTATTTGCTTCAATAATCGCTTTAATATGTACGGACGAATCATCAATAAAATCATCAATATGCTTAAGCAGGGTTAACATTTGCTCTTTAAATTGATAGATAGTATAAACTTCTCCAGCTTGGCTTAATAAGTCAATAATTTGGGAAATGACTTGCTGAAAACGTTCCAGCTCATTAAGGTTTGATATTGCTGCAGCGTAATGACCAATAATTTTTTTATCGTCAGAAATAAGTTTTAAATGGTGGCAATTACTCAGTTGTTCCGCAGTTAATTGGAATGAACCGTCAGAATTGGTACTGACTTGAGCATTTTGTCCGCATTTTTTAGCAGCTTGAGTAGGATAAGCTCTAGTGTCAACCTCATCAAGACTTGAAAAATCATAAGGATGTGGGTTCACGGGATTTAAATTGAGACCAAAATGGAGGGTACGGTTGATCTCTGTCGCCAGTTTATTGGTAGATTTAGCGAGTTTATGAAGACGTTCTTTTAATAATTGAGATTCTATCAAATGACTCAATTGTGGGTGTATTTTATTGTCCACTGTAGCTCTAAAATTCGCTAAAAATAGACGGTCAGAACCTTTAGACGCTGAAATATTTTTTTCAATACTACGAATATAGCGTGTGAGTAAATCCAGTTGAGTCTGGACCTGATTAATATCAGTATTTTGACTTAAACCTTTTAGAATATTGACTACATCAAGGAAAAAAAAATTCATGGGTTGATTAAGATGTTCCAATGGTAAGTTTTTATTTCTTAATAAAAGATAATCCCCTACATTTTGCATCAAATGATATAACGTAGGCCATTGCAGTCGTTGACTGTCTATAGGCTGGATATGAAATTCATCGCGACTGATTATATCTCGTGTTTTGTAAGCATTAGAAAAAAACCAGGCATTTTCGTATACATTGATTAGGGCATCGTTATCATCCCTAAACCAGGTGAAAGGGGATATTAAGTACTCTTGATCAATACCTGAATGGGATCTGGCTTTTAAAATCAGTTCTCTTAAATGAATCTCTTCGGGGGTATAGCAGTGTTCTGAATATATCCAGAAACGCCCTTTAGATGGTAAAGACTTATACAAAGCATATTGTTCATTTTTTTCTTTTCCCATACTTCTCACTCCTTGAGAAAGCCATTAATTTAAGTTAAAGGCTGTTTATAGTGGGTTTTTATTACGAGTTAGAATATGTCTAATCAACCAGTAGAATTTTGTATCATATTATTTGATACCATGCTTTGAGCAATTAAGCAATCATTCACCTTATCATGGCTTGATTCTTCCACCATGTACGAATTTTTGTTAAATTAGGATTTTAATTTTTAAGGGATGCTATGCCATCGTTTGATATTGTTTCTGAGACCAATGAAGTTGAATTGCGCAATGCTGTAGATAATGCATCTCGTGAAGTGACCACTCGATTTGATTTCCGCGGTGTTGAAGCTACAATCGTGCTTAAAGAACTTACGGTTACTTTGCGTTCTGAATCTGATTTCCAAGTACGTCAACTGGAGGATTTATTTCGTAACCATTGTTCTAAAAGAAATTTGGATGCGTCGGGTGTTGATATTGAGGACGAGCCTGTACACACTGGAAAATTTTATTCTTTAAATTTAACTTTTAAGCAAGGCATTGATCAACCGGCGGCCAAAGAAATAATTAAATACATTAAAGACAGTAAAGCTAAAGTACAAGCTTCAATTCAGGGAGATAAAATTCGAGTAACTGGAAAAAAGCGTGATGATCTTCAGGATACAATTGCTCTTTTGAAAAAATCTGATATTCAATTGCCTCTACAATATGAAAATTTTCGTGATTAGGCAACTTAGAGTAGTTGCCTAAGTGAGCTATAAATGGCTTAATTCTGAAATTTTTGGTCGAATGATGTTACCCGAAAATCCTTTAGAGTTTTGAAGTATAGAATTGCGAGCTTTGTAGGTTGGGTCATTTTGACCCAACACACTGCCTCGCTCTGGTGTGGTGATTATGAGTGTAGGGTCAATGACCCAACCTACCAAAAAAATGAGATTCTCTGGTTTTGCTATAAGTGCAAACTTTGCCGTAGGTTGGGTCAAAATGACCCAACCTACCTCGAAAGATGAAGTTGATTCAGGGGTAAAGGTATAGACTCAGTAGTCGGTATGATTAACAATAAATCACAATTGATGAGCGTATGCTTTTGTTTTTAATATTAATTGATATGGTCCTTTAGGTTGTTTCTTCATCCATTGTGAGAAACTTTGATCAGCCACATCTCCGGAATGGATGAAATGATAAAATAACTCAATGAAATCAATTCGTGCTTTGTGGTACTCATCTTTCCAGGGTTGAGTTAATAGAGACTTTGAAGGAATAGCGATATTAATTCCTCCTAATCGAGACTGTCTTTCGACAAGGTATTTTAGAGAATAGTTGGATGCGTTTTCTATGATGTCGTTTAAAAGCATGAAAGTGGTGGTTCTGCCTTTTCCTCCCGCGCAATGAAAATGAAGCCATGCATTGGCAGGTAAATTTTTTTTGAAGTTTAAGAACTGATCAACCTGAGCGGGGCTTGGCGGATGATAGTCAGGAACAGGAATTCTTAGATACTGCAAACCCATGTTCGTCACCAGCTTTTCTTCACTACTAGCTTGGTTAACTCCCACCTTCACTGGGTTGGTCGTTGTTTTAATATTTAATCGGGGGATCCCTTGAGTATACAAAATAATAGATTTATTGTGATTAATTTTGCTAACCCATTTATCCTCTAACTCTTTAATTTCAAGGCTATTTTTACCCCAATTAATTTCATCTTTCTTATAAAAAATACTAATGGGCAGACCATCGATATAAACATGGGTTTCCTGACGAAGGTCGATAATGTAAATACGGTAATCCTTGCCGTAATGATTAGCCAGCCAGTTAAACTGAGCCAGATTGAGTGGCACACTTCCTGAACTATTGAGATCAATGGATTTATTTGTCCGCCAGCTGATAGGCATTGTCTCTGCTGATGGATCTTTAATCCAATGATTTTTAATCCAGTGTGCATCAGGAATTAACTTAACCGTTTGGGTTTCATTTTTTAATATCGCTGCCTCAATTGTAAACCAGGGAAGCATTTGAATAAAAAGACTCAAAATCCACCAGCGTTTTTTTTTCATCATCATCCGCAGTTTTACTTTGACCCAAATGGAAAATGGGTATCAATAGAATAGTTTAGTATAAACATGAATCAAACCATAAGCTACCGGCTTTATTAAGTGAGCAGGATAAGGAAAAAATTATGCCTGTTTATTGTGCTATAATTGTACAAGATGTATTGAGAGTCTATATGAAATCATTTGTTGTAATTTTAATGCTGCTTTCCTTTTCCTTTCCCGTACCCTCGCATGCACTATTACCCGATACCGATCGAACTTTAGAGAAACAACTCTCTCCTCTGGATAAAGCAGAAAAAGGGGATCCCCAGGCACAACTGCAGTTAGGAATTAACTATGAAAAAGGAGATGGGGTAGAAGTTGATTTTGCTAAAGCGGCTTATTGGTATCAAAAGGCCGCAGAGCAGGGATATCCAGAAGCACAAAACAACCTGGCATTATTATATATTAAGGGACAAGGGGTACCAAAAAATTATGAATTAGCCATGTATTGGTTAAAAAAAGCGGCTGAAAAAGGTGTCGCTATCAGTTTAAATAATATCGGCATTTTATATGAAAATGGGTTTGGAGTTCCCAGAGACCCTAAAGAAGCTTCATTGTGGTATGAAAAAGCGGCTAAAAAAGGTGGAGTTGATGGTCAGTATAATTTAGCGATTTTATACATGAATGGATTGGGGGTGCCCAAAGACATTTCCAAAGCGATTTACTGGTATACCAAAGCAGCGGATCAGGGAGACCCTGATGCTCAAAATAATCTTGGGGTAATTTATGAGCGGGGAGATGGCGTTCCTCGTGATTTGAATGCATCCATTGATTGGTATACTCGAGCAGCTGAAAATGGATCGGTACTCGCTCAATTAAATCTGGGTGTTTTATACATGGACGCTGATGAGTCAGTCAGGAATTTTAAAAAAGCCATTTATTGGTTTGAGATGGCCGCAGCACAGGGGAACGTAAAAGCACAAAATAATCTTGGTTATCTATATGATCAGGATGGAGAGGAAAAAAATCTAAAGAAAGCTATCTATTGGTACACTAAAGCTGCCGAACAAGGTTTTGCCCTGGCGCAAAATAATTTGGGAATTCTATACAGTAATGATGATGAAAACACGGATTACAATCGTGCTTTTTTCTGGTTTACCAAGTCAGCTGAGCAAGGTTTTGCTGATGCCCAAAACAGTCTTGGGTTATTGTACATGAAAGGGGAAGGAGTTCCTGTAAATAATGAGAAAGCACTTTTTTGGTATCGAAAAGCAGCAGAGCAAAACTCAGCACTGGCACAACATAATCTGGCGGTTATGTACATGAAGGGAATAGGGGTTAAGAAAGATTCCCAATATGCAGTAGAGCTTTATAAAAAAGCTGCGGAACAGGGGCTTCCCTTGGCACAAAACAATTTAGGAGTCATGTATATGACTGGAGAAGGCGTTCCATTAAACATGGAAAAGGCGATATATTGGTACACGCAGGCCGCTGATCAGAATTTTTATCTGTCACAAATAAACCTTGGTTTAATTTATATTGAGGGCAAGGGGGTTAATAAAGACTTATCCCTCGCTAAATATTGGATTGGAAAAGCCAAAGAGGGTGGCGCAAAAGAAGCTTATGATATTTGGCTGTCTCATCAGTTATGGAAATATTAATTATCATCAATTAATAATTAATAGTATCATCAAGGTGATAGCTCAAAGAGCAACTCCCATAAAAAATCCTAAAATAAAATGTGACAATCTTTGATAATAGGTCCTAGTTTTTTTATTCATAATGTGGTTCCAGCTTGACCGTGCTTTGAATGGCTCTTTGAATAAACTCTCTGAGTTTTATTATGTGAATGAGTAAATACCCCATAAGCAAAACAAAAAAATCCAAATAAAAATCCTGAGATAATTCCCCAACATAACCAAGATCTTTGATATTTCATAAAATTGACTCCAAGTGGCCTAGCTAATTTAATTAAAAAAAGCACTTTGCAATTTTCTAGTTTTTATAATTAATTTTGAGCAATTACAAGGGAAATTGAGTTATTCTTGCGTATGAGTGCCTAAGATTCTTCATGAAACAATAGCATTCGTTTTAATCACTTTTTGATATACTGAAGTGATTTTTTCACCATTCCATACATAACTAAAATGGGCACTCTGGTGACATTTGATAATAAGGTTGGGTTTAAATAGAGCAAAATTTTTTCCGTTAATGGTTCTGACTGAATGATACATGGCTCCATCACGTTGTTTTTCCTTAATTAACGCGCCCAGTTCCTGGCTCACCCTATAATCTCCCTTTGAATAGACAGGATCAGCCATATTTAATAAAGTAAGGTCAAATAATTCTGCATTAAATTGAGCAATTAAACTCCTCATATCCAGTTCCTGCGCAGGTTCGTCAGTATAGGAAAGAAATAGCTCTTTATGATATACGGTCTCGGCAATAGCTGTTTCAAGAGTGTCCGCAGCATAATAAATCCCATAGTCTCCATTGGAAAATCGACTGCCATCAGGATTTATATGAGTAAAAGCGGCCATCACATAGCCGCATCCTGGAACCGCAAATAAACGCTGTTCTTTTGGCACCCGATTGATTTGGCCAATTTCTTCCTGAATTCTTGGATTGGTTAACATTTGGACTGCAAATAAAGCCTCAAATTCATCGGCACTGGCAACGTCTTCAAATAAATGGATGGGGGGAAATTGGGAGGGGATCAGCCGGTAACATCGTTCTTGTGTAAACGATACAGTATGAAGAGAATCTAATAAATTCATCATGCTCTCCCGCCGCGCTCTGCATTAAGTCGGCTGGCAACTGCCCATAAATCCACAACGCGTCCCTGAAGCATAATCTCCATAGCGGAGCGACCGTTGTAAAATGGAGCTTTATTGGGTTTCCTGACCCATTGATAGACTGAATCTGGATTTGAAAACAGAATCCGTAATGCTGCATGAATATTTAGTATGTACGAAATACGCTCTACAAGATCGTGACTAAAAGAAGCTGTTTCAGGTGCACTTTTATATTTAAACCAGGTCGAACGCTTTATACCCAATAAGGTTTGTGCTTCTTCAGTAGTGCATTGCCACTTTGCAAAAATAGTTAAAACCGCTCTAAATGCTGTTTGAATCTGTTCATTAGTTAGTGGATTGTTGCGTAATGGAATCATTGCGGCCTCACATCATACGTTTAATCTAAATATAGACTAATAGTTTAAAAAAGTCTATATTTGGACTTAATTAAAATGACTGTGCTTTTTATTGGCCATTAATTTATGATTAATTCTCAGTCATAAATTTAATTTCATCAATTTTGGCCGAAATACGTGCGAGCAAATAAGGATCATTTTTAGCAAGGCTTCGCGCGACCTTAAGCTGCGCTACAGAAGCCCTGGCCTGCCCTTCGAGTAACAAACAATTAGATTGGGTGAAATACGCATAACTTTTTTGGTTCGCAGCAGCCTGGGCACGAGCAAGTTCCCGGCAAAGGGGCAAGTCCTGACGATACAGGCGACTTCCTTTTAATAATACGCTGGTTGCCTTATCAGGCTGATTAGCGGCAAGTAATCCTTGAGCATGAGCCATGAGCGCTGCATAATTATCGGGATAATTATTTTGTAATTCATTTAATCGCGCAACGGCTTCTTTAAACTTGCCCAGACCCGTTTCTGCCTGCGCCATCGCAATCTGAAAAAAAAGATTATTTTTATCGTGCTCCAATAAAGACGACAGGCGGTCCGCGGCATTTTGAAATTTATTAGTATGAAGCAAAGTTAAAACATGACCATATTCACAGGCAACTGCTTTATTTTTTTTGATACAATGTCGTTCATAATAATCAATTAATTGTTTGCTTTCAGGACTTACTGCCACTCGGATTATCTCTTTAAACAGGAGATAATCCAGTGAATCCTGGTATTTCTGAGTAGGTAGGCGAGCAGTACGGTTTTCTGCTTCCGCGATTCTGTCCGCATCAAGTGGATGCGTCCGGAGAATGGCTGGAATATTTGCTGTATAATAATAGCGTCCGTTTTCTTGCATCTTTTGAAAGAAAGCAGCCATACCTTTAGGATTAAAACCTGCTTTAATAAGCATATCGATACCAATTCTGTCCGCTTCTTTTTCTTTTGAACGAGTAAAATTGATATTATCCTGGGAGAAACCCGAAAGCGAAGCCATCATTGCTCCCATTCCTACTGTAGGATTCAACACCCCCAATGCTGCTGATGCAAGTAATGAGGCAAGCATCGGTACCCGCATTTGTTTTTGATGTTCAATCATGCTGTACAGATGATGGAGGCGAACGTGAGCAATCTCGTGTGCCATTACTGCGGCCAGCTCGCTTTCATTACTACTGGTCAGTATCAGTTGTGAGTTAATACCAATGTATCCGCCGGGTCCGGCAAAAGCATTAATTTCTTTTGACTTAACCAGAAAAAAGGAGGGCGCTTTGATTCGACCGAAATGAGCGAGTTTGCTTCCCAGATGATTGATATACTGATTGGCGAGGGGATTGCGCTCTACGCTATCTGATTGATTAATAAGCTGAATGAATTCTTTTTCTAATTGCTCCAACTCATTTGTTGAATAAGGAGATAGTCCTGTGGCTCCGCTGTATGAAGTCCAGAACATCAGGAATGAGGCTAATACCTGTTTAGCCACTCGGGCAAAAGAAGTCATAAATCTAAATTTTAAGTTCAATTTAATCATTAGGCTACTCAAAAATTGAATAATTTGTTATCATTCGTACACTTTTTCCAGGTGATCACTAAATGCACGAAAAGTTTCTGCTCGCAGCACTTGAACAGGCCAGGCTGGGTCGTGGTCTTTGTGCGCCCAATCCCAGTGTCGGCGCGGTTGCTGTGCAAAATGGAGTGATTATAGCACAAGCTTGGCATCGTGGTGCAGGAACTCCGCATGCAGAACAACTATTGTTAGCACAAATCCCCCCTGGAACGCCAGACATTACGCTTTATATTACACTGGAGCCTTGTAATCATTGGGGAAAAACGCCTCCTTGTGTTGATGCCATTATCAGCCATGGGATTAAAGAAGTTTTTTTTGCATTTAAAGATCCAAATCCTATTGTTGCACAAAATGACTCGTCAAGCATATTGCACCAGCAAGGAATTAAGGTCACACATTTGTCATTACCCGTTATTGATGAATTTTATAAAAGTTATGCTTATTGGACGATAACTAAAAAACCATGGGTCACAGTGAAAATGGCGCACACTTTTGATGGTAAAATAGGTCAATCAGAAGGAGGTCGACTTATTTTGTCCAATGCCTTGTGTGCTCAATTTACTCATGAAATGCGGGCAGCGAGTGACGTCATTTTATCTACCGCAAGGACGGTTGAACTGGATAATCCGCAATTAAATGTGAGACTAGACGGACAAGAACAGGCACGAGTCATTGCTGTTATCGACAGTAATTTAAGTTTGAATAAGAATGCGTTGATGTTTTCCAAGGCATCTCATTGTCATATTTATTACAATGATGAATTGACACATGCGAAAAATAAATTTTCATCGGAGTCCAACATTTCGTATCATGCGATTCCTGCAAACAATGGTTTTTTGGATTTAAATCAAGTGATCAGTCATTTAGGTGAGTCAGGTTATCACGATGTATGGGTTGAGGCAGGTGGAACAATATTTGGCTCCCTGCATGTGGAAGGTCTTGTGAATAGAACATATTTATACCTTGTGCCTGCAATTTTAGGACAGAGGGGGGTTAATGCTTATTCATCCGCTGGATTATTTTCGAGGACCCATACCCTGTCCTGGCAGGCAATGGGTGATAATATGATAGCTTGCCTGGATTGGCTGGAGGATTAATGTTTACGGGATTAATAGAACAACAAGGCGAGGTCTTGGCAAATATTAGCAATCAATCGGCTAATCGGTTGATTATATCATCCAGCTTTGACCAATTAGTGACCGGAGAAAGTATTGCGGTGAATGGTGTGTGTTTAACCCTTTTACCGATGCAAATCCCAGGACAGTTGCATTTTGATATATCTCCTGAGACATTGCGGTTGACCACCCTGGCAGATGTAACTACGAAGATTTTAGTAAATCTTGAACGAGCGATGTTCGGCGCTGCACGTTTTGGTGGCCATTATGTGAGTGGTCATGTGGATACTATGGCTCATGTAAGCGCTATTCAAAAAATTGATGAATGTATGGAAGTTGAATTATCCGGTTTTAATGCCCAGGAAATGCTGTATCTCATACCTAAGGGCAGTATAACCGTGGACGGTGTAAGTCTCACCATTAATCAGGCCCTTAATCAGACTGTTAAATTAATGCTGATTCCGCATACACTCCAGCGAACCACATTCAGATGGTTACATGTTGGACAGAAGGTGAATATAGAATTTGATTATCTTACCCGTATTGTTGCTCATCAGCTGCAAATCAACGGGAAGTTGAACTGTGAGGTAAAGCCATGAGACATTCGTTAGCAACTATTGAAGAGGCACTGGACATTTTAAAAGCCGGTAAAATGATTATTCTAATGGATGATGAAGATCGCGAAAATGAAGGTGATTTGGTCATGGCTGCTGAGCACGTAACTCCAGAGGCTATAAACTTCATGTCACGATTTGGTTGTGGCTTAATTTGTTTGCCTATGGCTGATGAACTCATTGATAAACTTCAATTACCTATGATGGCACAGAATAATAAATCTCCTTATGGCACGGCTTTTACAGTATCCATTGAGGCTGCAAGTGGTGTATCTACAGGAATCTCTGCAAAAGACAGAGCCCATACGATAAAAGTTGCAATTAATCCTGAAAGCTCATCGCTCGATATTATCTCTCCTGGGCATGTTTTTCCTTTACGCGCTCGAAAAAAAGGCGTACTAGAGNNAAACTGAAGGCAGTGTGGATCTTGCTCGACTCGCAGGATTAAATCCTGCAGCCGTCATTTGTGAGATTATCAATGAAGACGGAACGATGAGCCGACGTGATGAGCTTAGCCAATTCGCTAATCAGCATCAAATCCCGATGGTGACTATTAAAGACTTGATTGAATACAGAATACGACATGAACAATTGGTTGAACCGGTGGTGACGACCGATATTCCGTTAAAAGATCATGGCACGTTTAGCATGACTGTCTATAAGAATGAATTGGATTCTGCTGAACACTTTGTTTTAGTTAAGGCCCCATTATTCGCAAATCAAATTCCATTGGTACGCATTCATTCAGAGTGTATTACAGGTGATGTGTTCGGCTCATGTAAATGTGATTGTGGCCAGCAATTAGAATTATCCCTTTCCCATATTGCCGCTGAGGGTGGTATATTAATCTATTTGCGTCAAGAGGGACGTGGTATCGGTCTGGTTAATAAGCTAAAGGCTTATGCGCTTCAAGAACAGGGTTTAGATACTGTAGAGGCCAATCTGGAGTTAGGCTTACCGGCTGACGATCGAAATTATGCGGTGGCTTACCAAATCCTTAAACAATTGGGGGTGGAGTCAGTTAGATTATTAACTAATAATCCTCTGAAAGTTGCTGCAGTAGAACACTTTGGTATTAAAGTCAGTGAACGAATACCTCTTGAAGTCATACCCACAAATGAAAATCGTGGTTATTTAAAAACTAAAAAAGAAAAGCTCGGACATTTTTTAGCTATTGATTAGGATGAACATGAAAGAAATTAAAGCAAATTTTAGTAATTCAAATACGACTTTCCCCATTGCGCTGGTGGTGAGTACGTTTAATCAACCAATTACTAAAGCTCTCAAGGATGGAACATTGCAAAGACTTGCAGAGCTCGGGTTTAAATCTGAAGATATTACCCTTATTGAAGTACCGGGTGCTGTTGAAATTCCTCTAGTGGCAAAATTGTTAGCTAAAAAAAAACAGGCAGATGTAATCATCGCATTGGGTGCAGTGGTGCGTGGTGAAACAACGCATTATGATTATGTGTGTGATCAGGTGAGCCAGGGCTGTCAACGAGTGATGTTAGATCATGACCTTCCGGTAATATTTGGAATATTGACCACCGAAAATGAAGATCAGGCTTGGGACAGATTAGGAGGTAATCACGGTCACAAAGGTCGGGATGCAGCGGACTGTGCGGTATTAATGCATTCAATAAAACAGCAAATAGAACTGCGGTAAATTTATAGCGCTTCATTCATTTTTAAAATTAATTTCACAAATTTTGTGTTATTTATATTCGCATTTTGGTAGAATTAAATCCCGTTTACATGCAAATTTAATTTATCACCAATTTGGTGGATACGGCATCTGGAACGGGATTAATAATGACAAATTATATTTTTATTACGGGCGGTGTAGTCTCTTCTCTAGGGAAGGGGATCGCAGCAGCCTCTCTGGCTTCCATTCTTGAAGCGCGTGGCTTAAGTGTCACTCTTATTTAACTTGATCCTTATATAAACGTCGACCCGGGAACCATGAGTCCCTTTCAACATGGCGAGGTTTTTGTAACACATGATGGTGCAGAAACCGATTTGGATTTAGGCCATTATGAACGTTTTGTTAATACCACCATGACGAAACGCAATAACTTTACCTCCGGTAAAATTTACGAAAACGTAATTAAGAAAGAGCGAAGAGGGGATTATTTAGGTGGAACCGTACAGGTTATCCCGCACATTACCAACGAAATTAAACGCTGCATCAAGCTTGGAGCTGAAGGTTTCGACGTTGCAATGGTTGAAATTGGCGGCACAGTAGGAGATATTGAATCTCTGCCATTTCTTGAGGCAATACGTCAAATGCGTATTGAACTGGGTGCGCAAAGAGCATTATTTATTCATTTAACTTTGGTACCTTACATCGCGACTTCCGGGGAAACTAAAACCAAACCAACTCAGCATTCCGTTAAAGAACTTCGCTCTATTGGTATTCAGCCAGATGTATTAATCTGTCGTTCTGAACAACCGTTATCCATGGCTGATCGCGCTAAAATTGCTTTGTTCACTAATGTGGAAAAAGAGGGTGTTATTTCGCTTGAGGATGCTAAAAGCATTTATCAAATACCGATGATGTTACATGCACAAGGCCTGGATGAAATTGTTGTTAAAAAAATGGGTTTAGATGTGAAGCAGGCTGATTTACAAGAGTGGCAGCGCGTAATAGACATGCAAGCTCATCAAACCATGAAGGTTAAAGTCGCTATCGTTGGTAAATATATTGAATTAAATGACGCATATAAATCCATTAATGAAGCATTGTTACATGCTGGAATTCATACTCAAACCAAAGTTGACATTGTCTACCTTGATGCGGAATTAATAGAAAAGCATGGCGCTTCTTTGCTAGATGCTGTTGATGCTATTCTTGTTCCTGGGGGATTTGGAGAGCGTGGAGTAGAGGGTAAGATCTGTGCTATTCAATATGCTCGTGAAAATAAGGTTCCGTTTTTAGGTATCTGTCTGGGTATGCAAACGGCGGTGATTGAATTTGCACGTCATGTTGTGGGCTGGTCTGATGCGAACTCTACTGAGTTTAATAAAACAACTGCTTATCCAGTTTTGGGTTTAATCAGTGAATGGATGGACTCCGATGGCAGCAAACAAACACGAGATGAGCATACCGATCTGGGTGGTACAATGCGTTTGGGGGCACAAATGTGCCAACTGGAAGAGGGGACTCTGGCGCGAAGCGTTTATGGTAAACCTCAGATTGTGGAACGTCACCGCCACCGTTATGAAGTCAATAACAAGTTTGTGGAAGAATTGGTTCGGCATGGTTTGATTATATCCGGACGTTCTGCGGACAATTCATTAGTAGAAATGGTTGAGCTGGCTGATCACCCTTGGTTTCTGGCCAGCCAATTTCACCCTGAATTTACTTCAAATCCGCGTGAAAGTCATCCGCTGTTTATACAATTTGTGCTCGCTGCGCGTGAAAATCATTTAAAAAAGGATAAAGCATGAAATTATGTGGATTTGAAGTAGGGCTTGATAAGCCATTATTTTTAATAGCAGGCCCATGTGTCATTGAAAGTGAAGCGCTCGCTTTGGAAACTGCAGGCTATCTAAAAGAAATGTGCAGCTCACTAAATATTCCCTTTATTTATAAATCTTCATTTGACAAAGCAAACCGATCATCGATTTCCAGTTATAGAGGTCCTGGGTTTGAGAAAGGCTTGATGATACTTGAAAAAGTAAAGGCTCAAATTGGTGTTCCTGTATTAACCGATGTTCACGAAGATACTCCTTTATTGGAGGTGTCCAGTGTTGTAGACGTACTACAAACCCCCGCATTTTTATGTCGCCAGACCAATTTTATTCAACGGGTTGCCGCAACTAACAAACCGGTCAACATAAAAAAAGGTCAATTTCTAGCACCGTGGGAAATGAAGCATGTTATTGCCAAAGCCAAGGCTGAGGGCAATGAGCAAATTATGGCTTGTGAGCGCGGAGTGAGTTTTGGTTACAACAATCTGGTTTCGGATATGCGTTCCTTAGCGATTATGCGAGAAACGGGTTGCCCTATAGTTTATGATGCGACACACTCAGTGCAACTTCCTGGTGGCAATAATGGAGTCTCAGGCGGTCAAAGAGAATTTATTCCGGTATTGGCACGAGCTGCGGTTGCAGCCGGTATTTCCGGTATATTTATGGAAACCCATCCCGATCCTGATAAAGCATTGAGCGATGGCCCAAATAGTTGGCCCTTGGCAAAAATGAAACAGTTATTAGAGTCATTAAAAGCGATTGATACCGTTTATAAAAACTCTGGTGAGATTGACTTAGATTAGCAGAACCAGAACATTGTTTTATCACCCTAATTAAAATCACCATTTCCCGATTAAAGTGCGACCTTTACCGTAGGTTGGGTCATTTGACCCAACAAAGTATCTCGCTGGATTGCGGTAAATATCGAGTGTTGGGTCAATGACCCAACCTACCCGTTTTGATAAGTGTGACCTTTACCGTAGGTTGGGTCATTTTGACCCAACAGGCATTTCGCTGGAGTGCGGTAAATATCGAGTGTTGGG
>DEHS01000025.1 GCA_002352055.1 Legionellaceae bacterium UBA2794 | reverse complement strand
AGCATCGCGACGAAGCAATCCAGAGATGCTCTCGAATGTACCAGATAGCAAAGAACATGAACCAAGCAAATAAAACCTGTAAAGTCAAATTGATATAACTTACTAATTTTAATCATAAATTTCACCTGGATAAAAAAATAAATTAAACCAAGGCCTAAAGTTTTTCCCTTATTTTCCGATAACAAGAATGGGTACGGTAAGTTCGATTTAATAATAATGAACTTACCCAATATAAAGATCCCAAACCAGGGATTTAGGTCTGAGGAGACTATAATTATGGCTCAAGTAATTAATACTAACGTGGCGTCACTCACAGCCCAACGGAATTTAGGGGTATCGGGTAATGCAATGTCTTTGTCCATTCAAAGATTATCTTCTGGCTTAAGAATTAACAGTGCCAAAGATGATGCGGCAGGTCTTTCAATTTCTCAAAGGATGACTGCACAGATTCGCGGTATGAATCAGGCCGTTCGTAACGCTAACGACGGTATTTCACTAGCACAGGTTGCTGAAGGTGCGATGCAGGAATCAACCAATATTTTGCAACGTATGCGAGAGCTATCTCTTCAATCTGCAAACTCAACTAACAATTCCAGTGACCGCCAATCCATTCAATCAGAGGTTACTCAGCTTAAAAGTGAATTGGACCGGATTGCTTTAAATACCCAGTTCAACGGTCAAAGAATTTTGGACGGCTCATTTTCAAACGCAAGCTTCCAGGTTGGTGCAAACTCTAATCAGACGATCAACTTCTCCATTGGTAGCGTTAAATCCACCTCTATCGGCGGAATCGCGACAGCTACAGGTACTGAAGTGTCTGCAGCAGCCTCTACAGATATCACCGTATCTCTGGGCGGAGGTCCTGCTACTACTATTAATTCATCAGCAGGTTTTGCAGGTTCTGCAAACGGTCAGGACGGAACTTCTGCATATGCTAAAGCAGCTGCATTAAACGATGCCGGTGTGTCTGGCTTTTCAGTTACTGCATCTACAGCAGGTACACAAACTGTTGGAGCAATTGGTGGTACTGCAGCAGATACTTATGATTTAACAATCAACGGTGTGGCAGTTTTCACTGGTGAAGATGTGGCCACTGCAATGAGCAACTCTACCCTGCGAGATGCTATTAACGGAGTGAGCAGCCAAACTGGGGTTATCGCAAGCTTAAATGGCGGAGACTTGACTTTGACTGCAGCTGATGGCCGTAACATCACTGTTACTGAAGGCGGAACCGGCTTTACTGCAGGTACTGACGGTATCACTGTGACTGGTGGTGATTTTGATGGTGCGTTACGTGGTCAATTGACAGTTAATGCTCCGGATACAATAAACCTGGGTGGTACTGTAGCTACTCTTGGTTTAAACGCTGCCATAGCAAAAGATGCAATAGGTATTGATTCGTTAGACGTAAGTACTGTGGCCGGTGCTCAAGTAGCCATTATGAGAATTGATGCAGCACTTGGTACTGTAAACTCTAATCGAGCTGATATGGGAGCTTTGCAAAATCGATTTGACTCGACCATTGCTAATCTTCAAAACGTATCAGATAACTTATCAGCAGCTCGAAGCCGTATTCAAGATGCTGACTATGCCTCTGAAATGGCTAATTTGACTAAAAATCAAATTTTGCAACAAGCAGGTACTGCTATGTTAGCTCAAGCGAACAGCATGCCACAATCTGTACTTTCTTTATTAGGTCGTTAACCCTTAGCGTTAATTCAGGTGCCGCTTAAAAGCAGCACCTGAATCTTATTTATACCCCTGCCGTAAATCGGGTGTAAAAGGAGTTGGAAATGAATATTGAATCAATACCATCGGTAACAAAAAATACCCAAACTGACTCAGCAAAACCAGCAGAGGAAGTGAATAAGGCAGACACTGTACGGAATAATTCCAATTCTGCTTTAGATTCAGAAACAAAACAAGCTCTGGACAGGGCTACGGGTTTGCTACAAACCATCATTTCAGAAAAGATTTCGGATAAAGTAATACGAAAAATGCCGTCTGATGAATATTTGAATTTATTAAGTTTGCTTGATGAAATAATTAGTGGTTCTATAGATAAGCACGTTTAATAAATAAACTTAATTATCATATTTTTAATTCAAAGGAATGCTATGAGTCTATCAACTCCGGGAATTGGATCAGGCCTTGATATCAAGGCAATGGTTGACGCTTACGTTAAAGCGGAGATTACTCCTCTGCAAACACGACATGATAATAAACTTTCCAGCGTTAATACGGAGTTATCAGCTATTGGACAATTAAAAAGCGTACTTTCCAATCTGCAAACATCACTTGCCAATTTATCAGATATCAATAAATTTTATAATATGAAGTATTCAGTCAGTGATAGTGATTACTTTACCGCAACAGTGACGCCAGAAGCGAATAAAGGAACGTATCAAGTCGAAGTACAAAAACTAGCACAGCAACAAAGTCTAGCCAGTGCATACCTGAATACAGCCAGTATAGGGAGTGGTACAGTAACCATTAATTTTGGAAGCTATAATAACGATAAAACAGTTTTTACCATTAACGGAGATGCGACCCCTGTAAGTATTAATATCGCTCCAGGCAGCGATAGTTTGGTAGGTGTTAGAGATGCTATCAATAACTCTGAATCGGGGCTTACAGCAAGTATTATTCAGGATAACCAAGGTTCTCGCTTGACGATTACTTCCGCTAAAACCGGTGAAAACTATGCCATGCAAATCAGCGGAAGCCTTACCGCTTTAAATTACGATCCAACCATTGGCAGTAACGCCTTGACCGAAACCATTGCAGCTCAAAATAGTGTAATCAAAGTAAACGGCTTAACCCTTAATCAAAGCACCAATCAATTGAAAGATGCAATTTCAGGAATAACCTTAAATTTAAAAAAAGCGGAACTGAGTAAAACCATAACTTTAAATGTAGACGATAATAAAGATCAACTCACCGGACTTGTTAATGATTTTATTAAAAAATACAATGACAGCACCACATTATTAACTAATTTGACAGGGTATAATTCGTCAACCAAACAAAGTGGTTTATTTCAGGGTGATCCCCAATTTAGAAATTTAAAACTAAATCTGAATAAATGGGCAACATCCCCATTAACTCATGGTAACGGAGCAATCCAATCTTTGGCAGATATGGGAATCACTACCAATAAGCAGGGACTTCTTGAGTTAAAGATGGAAAAATACAACAAAGTTCTTGAAAGCAACTATGGTGACATAGGTTCATTCTTTGCAAAAACAGCAACCGCCAGCGACAGTAATATTCGAATCAAATCGGTTGGTACTGAAGTAAAATCAGGTACTTATAACGTTGACCTAAGTGAATTTACTCCCGGTGTGAGTATGCAAGGGACAATTGGTGCATTACCTGCCACATCCTCAGACGGTATTACATTAAAAGGCAGTGGTGATCTAAAAGACTTATCTGTTGATGTACTTTCCGGCAGTATCGGCGCTAGAGGCTCTATTGTCGTTAAGGATGGACTTGCTGTATTAATGAACGGATTCCTAAATACTTATATGGGAACGACCGGTGATTTAAGTCAGCGTGCTGATCAATTAAATAAGCAAATCACCCAGTTAGATCAGGCGCAAAAACAAATTGATACACGAAGTGCGAGTATTGAAAGTCGATATTTTAAACAATTTAATGCATTAGACCTTTTACTATCCAAACTACAGGCGACCAGTTCTTCGTTAACGCAGCAACTGGCTAATTTACCACAATTAAAACTAAAATAACTGGGACAACTATGAATAATCCATACTTGCAAGTGTCTAATCAATATAAATCGATTGAACTACAAACACGTATCGATACCGCATCTCCTCATGAGCTTATAGAGCTACTCCTGCAAGGCGCGCGCTCACATATAGCAACAGCACAGGGAAATATTCAAAGAAACCAGATTAAGGAAAAAGGCGAACATATTGGGAAGGCATTAAGTATTATTGAAGGATTGAAAACCAGTTTAAATCATGAGCAAGGTGGGGAAATTGCAACAAATTTATTAAGTTTATATGAATACATTCAAAACATATTGTTAAAAGCAAATCTCAATAATAATGAAGATCTTTTGGCTCAGTCCAACTTATTATTAGCTGAGATTCATCACGCATGGCAGTTAATCAATTCAAATACAGAGCAGAATAAAACTGAATAAAATCCTCTCGCGATAGGCAGTCCTAAGTATTTAGCCTTAAAAAATAAAAATCAGACTCATATTGTGCGCAAACGCGCGCACAATAAAAAATGAGCATTTATCCCCAAACGCCCCATTTAGATGTAAAGTTTTTTCACACTATGCCGCTAATAAAATTACAATGACAAATCGGAGTCATTATGAGGAAACTACTAATTATAATAACCTCATACCTAATGGTTACATCATCATTTACCTTTGCCCAATCTCGTTATGGAGAAACTTTATGTAATTCTCCTGATTATTTCTGTATGAAAATCAAAAATGGGGAAAGCTGGGATAATCTTTTTCCAAACGTAGAAGAACGGGATATAGTGAAACGAATAAATCGAATGAACATTCGTCTCAGATCGGGTATGGTCATTGCTGTGCCAAAAAATATTGAGCGATTAACTATTTATGACGTATCCCCTTTCCCAAGATATATTGAACCTGAAGGTGAAAAAACAATATATATCAGTCAAAAAAAATTAGCCTGGGGTGCCTATGATGAAGACGGGGAATTATTGTGGTGGGGTCCTGTTTCTTCTGGAGTTGGTAAATGTAATGTTGCTGGAGGTTGCGGCACCCCAACAGGATCGTTCCGCGTCATTCGTAAACAGGATATTGATTGTGTTTCGACAGTCTTCCCAAGACGATCTAATGGTGAAAGTGGCGGTGCCTTAATGCCTTATTGCATGCATTTTTTTAGAGGATTTGCGTTACATGGCAGTTATGAAGTTCCTGGATATCGGGCAAGCCATGGCTGTGTCAGAATGTTCATTGAAGATGCTCGATGGCTTAATGAGGAGTTTATTGATCTTCCAGGCGGTGGTATGAGGGGAACTCGTGTTGTTCTTGATGCTCCAGATGATCCGCATGAACAATAACCGAAAATAACAAAATCTCATACGCTTAAGTTAACTTCTGCGGGTTTGAATTGCCCGCAGACGAAAGTTTTAATCAAATGCGGCAGAATTTTATAATTAATCCCTAAATAGACAAATATTAGACAAACTGATACTATTTCATTGGTGAAAAATCTAAATTTGTATGGTAACGTATCGATTACGCGAGTGAATAAAAAGAATACACTTGCGCTATCCTCTTGTTTTTAAGCAGGATCTAATACTTACCGCTTGTTTTTGCTCAAAAATTCTCGCAAAATCAGCCCGTATCAGGTAAATCTGGAGATTTTTAAAAATAATGACTCATTATAATGTTCAACCCGATTCCCTGCCAAAAACAGGAATAAGTTTAGTTATGCCTTGGATAGTCTGGGGTTTAGCATGTCTTTTCTATTTTTATGAATGCCTCCTTCAGGTTTCACCCAGCGTGATGAGCAATGAGCTCATGCAAGATTTCTCTGTAACCAGTCAAACTCTGGGTGTATTGTCAGGAATATACTTCTACTCCTATGCTGCAATGCAGTTACCCGGTGGCGTCCTGATGGATTATTTTGGTCCACGCAGATTATTAACTCTCGCTACATTAGTATGTGCTATCAGTACTATTGCATTCGGTATGACCGATAGTTTCTTTATGGCTTGTTTTGCAAGACTAATGATTGGTTTTGGCTCAGCTTTTGCTGCAGTAGGAACAATGAAACTGGCAGCAAACTGGTTTCCTGCGCAGCGATTTGCCTTACTAACCGGATTAATGGTTACCATTGGAATGCTTGGCGCAATTGGTGGTGAAGCACCACTGGCGTTATTGATCGAAAATTTTGGCTGGCGTCATAGCATGATAATCATGGGAACTGTCGGCTTGGTACTTGCAGTTTTGATGCTGTTAATTATTCGAGATACTCCTAAAGATTTTACTCCTGTTTCTCATCATCATGAGATCGAAGAGGAAGAAGACCTACTCCCAAGTTTTCTGGCTTTAATTAAAAACAAACAACTATGGCTCGTAGCTACCTATGGGGGATTGATGTATATGGCTACTCCTGTATTTTGCGGACTTTGGGGAGTTCCTTTCCTGATGAACAAAATGCTTATAGCCAAAACTACTGCTGCTAATTATATTTCTTTAGTATTTATAGGATGGGCAATTGCCAGTCCTTTATGGGGGATTTTTTCAAATCGAATTGGTTTACGTAAGCCACCAATGTATATAGGTTGTGTTGGTGCTCTAATCAGCTCTACCCTTTTTATCTTTGCCCCTATTGAGTCTTCATTATTAATGCAATTCCTGCTTTTCATCTTTGGTGTTTTTTCAGCAGGTTTTCTACCCGCGTTCTCAGTGGCTAAAGAACTTTGTAATAAAAAATATGTAGCGACTGGATTAAGCTTTATGAACATGATGAATATGGTGGGTATCGCTCTGGTTCAACCACTTATTGGTTATATTCTGGATCAAATGTGGGCCGGTGAAATGAAGGGTACAGTAAGGCTCTATCCTTTGGAGGCTTATCATACCGCCCTTTCGATACTTCCCTTGGGAATGCTGGTTGCATTGCTTATTTTACCTAAAGTAAAAGAAACCTATTGCCAAAGTGTTCATAAATGAAATAATACCCCGTTTTTAAAGTTGAATTTATTATGTCAAAGAAATTATATATTAAAACAAATGGTTGTCAGATGAATGAATATGATTCATCCAAGATGGCAGAAGTATTATTCGCATCCCACGGGCTGGTAAAGACCGAAACCGTAGAAGATGCAGATGTTATTTTGATGAATACGTGCTCTATTCGAGAAAAAGCACAAGAGAAAGTATTCTCTCAGTTAGGTCAATGGCGTGAGTTTAAAGCCAAAAACCCGCATGTAATTATCGGTGTTGGTGGATGTGTAGCTAGCCAGGAAGGTGCTGATATTATCAAGCGTGCACCCTATGTGGATATCGTTTTTGGTCCACAAACATTACACCGTCTTCCTGCTTTATTGGATGAGCGCCTAAGCAAAAAAAAATCAGTGGTGGATATAAGTTTTCCAGAAATTGAAAAATTTGATCACCTGCCAGCACCCCGTGCTGAAGGACCCACTGCATTCGTATCGATAATGGAGGGTTGCAGTAAATACTGTAGCTTCTGCGTGGTTCCCTATACTCGAGGGGAAGAAATTAGCCGACCTTTTGATGACGTACTTGCTGAGTGTTTTCAGTTAGCTGCTCAGGGTGTTCGGGAAATTAATTTATTAGGCCAAAACGTAAATGACTATCGTGGTGCTATGGAAAATGGCGACATAGCTGATTTGGCATTACTTATCCATTATATAGCAGCGATTGATGGAATAGGACGTATTCGATTTACCACGTCTCATCCTCTGGCATTCTCAGATAATTTAATTAATGCTTATGCCGAAGTACCCGAGCTTGCAAATCATCTTCACCTTCCTGTTCAAAGCGGTTCAGATCGCATTCTCGGTATGATGAAACGTGGTTATACTGCTCTGGAGTTTAAATCCAAAATCAGAAAATTAAGAAAAATTCGCCCGGATATTCGCCTGTCTACCGATATTATTGTGGGCTTCCCTGGAGAGACTGATAAAGACTTTCAGGACACCATGGATCTGGTACATGAGATAGGTTTTGACACATCATTTAGTTTTATCTACAGTCCAAGACCCGGAACCCCAGCCGCTAATCTGATTGATGAGACGCCATTAGACGTTAAAAAACAGCGACTACAAATACTACAAAACAGACTTCTTCTGCAGGCCTCGCGCTACAGTCAATCTATGATTGGTAGTACGCAAAAAATTCTTGTAACCGGATTTTCCAAAAAAGACAGTCAACAACTTGCCGGTAGAACTGAATGTAATCGTGTAGTTAACTTTGAGGGTCCTGCTCATTTAGTTGGCCAATTTATAACCATTCAAATCAATGATGCACTTCCTAATTCCTTAAGAGGACGTCTGATTGAAACCGAGATGCAACCAGCCTGATGATAGAACACATACAAAAACAGCTCACTGTGCCACGCGAGTATCATAGTCAACGAATTGATGCGGTGCTTGCGCAGTTACTACCCGAATATTCTCGCTCGCAGATTAGCACCTGGATTAAAACGGGTGCGATTAAAATGAATAATAAAATCTGTAAACCCAAGGATAAAACCCTGGGGGGTGACGTCATTGATTTGATCGTGGATTATTCTGAATCTGATCCTGACTTTAATCAGTGTGAACCAGAAAATATTCCTTTGGATATCATATACGAAGACGATCATGTTTTAGTTTTGAACAAACCTGCAGGATTGGTAGTTCATCCAGGTGCAGGGAATCGAGAACATACATTGGTAAACGCCCTGCTCTATCATGCGCCTGACTTACATCATCTACCTCGAGCTGGCATCATTCATCGATTAGATAAAGATACAACAGGCTTGCTCATTGTTGCCAAAACACTGACAGCACACACATCACTTATTCGACAAATGCAAGCTCGGGAAATTCAACGTCATTATATTACCCTGGTTCAAGGCCACGTAATCTCCGGTGGAACTATTGATACCGGATTTGGCAGGCATCCTCGAAACCGTCTAAAGATGACCGTAACCGGACAAGGACGCCAGGCAATTACTCATTATACGGTTAATAAACAGTACCAAGATTTTACTTTGCTCGATGTCCGTTTAATGACTGGACGAACCCATCAAATTCGTGTTCATATGGCGCACATCAATCATCCTGTAGCAGGCGATCAATTATATAGCGGGAGAATGCGCTTTCCTATAAATGCAAGCGACACATTACGAACCGTTCTGCAACAATTTAAAAGACAAGCATTACATGCAAGCTCCCTTAGCTTTCATCATCCGGTTACACATAAAGAGGTCACATGTGAGGCACCTATGCCTGAAGATTTTAAATTATTATTGACCACTCTGGATAATCACTATGAAGATTGAACGCGCAAAATGGCCTGCGCCCAAAAATATTTCAGCTCTTAGCACTACCCGCAGCTCAGGGTTTAGTGAAGCACCCTATTCTAGCAATAATCTAGGTCTGCATGTAGGGGATAATGAGATTCATGTATTAAAAAACAGACAGCAAATCAGAGAACATTTCAATCTGCCAGCGGAACCCATTTGGCTTGAGCAGACTCATAGCATTGATTGCATCATTGCCGAGAATGAATCCTCAAGAAATGCAGATGCCGCAATAACCCGATCCAATTTACATCCGTTAGTTATTATGACTGCTGATTGCTTACCTATTACCCTATGTTCTATTGAAGGTGATGAAATCGCAGCCATCCATGCGGGATGGAGAGGACTATATAATGGCATTATTGAGAATACCATACAGAAGATGAAGACTTCTCCCGCAAAAATTCTTGCCTGGATAGGCCCTGCAATTTCCCAGGAATTCTATGAGGTAGGAGAAGAGGTATATAACTCCTTCACTCGTAAATATCCGGAGAATAGCAAAGCGTTCAAACCTTCCGGATCAAAATGGTTTGCTGATTTGCCTCAAATTGCTGAATGGACTTTGAATTCTTTGGGTGTAACCCGCGTGTATCAGTCAGGTCTATGCACTTATAAGTTAAAAAACGAATTCTATTCCTATCGAAGAGAGCCACAAACAGGTAGAATAGGAACTTTAATCTGGTTTAACGATCAACCCACAAGATAACAGGAATTAATATATATGATGAAACGAACTAAATTATTTATATCCACCTTGCTCCTCTTTGCGGCTTCTTTTACCCATGCGGCAGAAGAATCCATTCCAAGTTTAGCCCCGGTATTAAAAAACATCATGCCAGCGATAGTAAACGTGGCAGTTCAAGGTTACTTGCCGGATACAGCTCCTGCAAATGCTGGAGATGATGACGAAGCCGATAACAAACAAGCACCCAAAACACCTCAAAAAGGACGAAAATTTGAAAGTATTGGTTCGGGCGTAATCATTGACCCTGCTCATGGTGTAATTGTTACTAATGATCATGTTATTCGTAACGCCAATCTCATTACCGTTACATTGCAAGATGGAAGAAGATTGAAAGCACGCTTGGTGGGTGGAGATAGCGAAACCGATTTGGCTGTTTTGAAAATTGAAGCAAAAAACCTTAAATCTCTTGTAATAGGTGATTCTGATTTATTACAGGTAGGTGATTTTGTTGTAGCAATTGGAAACCCATTTGGATTAAACAGCTTTGGTAATAGTCAATCTGCCACTTTCGGTATTGTTAGTGCCTTAAAACGTAGTGACTTAAATATAGAAGGTGTTGAGAACTTTATTCAGACCGATGCTGCGATTAATCCAGGAAATTCGGGTGGTGCGTTGGTCAATACAAAAGGCGAGCTGATTGGTATCAACACTGCGATTATTTCTCCTTACGGTGGTAATGTCGGAATCGGTTTTGCCATCCCAATCAACATGGTAAAAGATGTAACCCAACAAATCATCAAATTTGGTTCAATACACCGTGGTTTAATGGGTATATTTGTTCAGCATCTAACTCCTGAATTAGCTCTATCCATGGGCTACCCTGAAGATTTCCAGGGTGCTCTGGTGTCACAGGTGAATGAAAATTCTCCTGCTGAACTTGCTGGTTTAAAAGCTGGAGATATCATTACCCAAATTAATGATACCAAGATCACACAAGGTACTCAGGTTAAAACGACCATCAGTTTGTTACGAGTGGGATCTACAGCAAAAATTATGATTCAGCGTGATAACAAGCCCATGACAATTAATGCGGTAGTTACTGATATTAAAACTCATGAACAAAAGTTACAGTCCAATAATCCATTTTTATATGGTCTGGCACTTCGTGCATTCGAACAGGAATCACCCCCACATGGAAATGTTGTCGGTGTTCAGGTAGTGGGTGCAACTGAAAACAGTGCGGGATGGCGCGCAGGATTAAGACCTGGTGATATTATTATCTCTGCGAATAAAACCCCGGTTAAAGACGTTAAATCGTTGCAAGCCATAGCGCAACAGAAAAAGCAGCAACTGCTTGTTCAGGTATTGCGTGGGCCGGGTGCTTTATATTTATTGATTATCTAATTGAAAACGAGTCTAATCCTTAAATTGGGCTTGAGTTAAAACGAAGCATTCCTGGATGCCGCGCATAAAGCGCGGCACGTCGGGAATTGGATATATTTTACCGCCCCCATATTGAGTCTGGTTGCGGGCATACATTGCAATTCCATCCATAGGCCCCGAAGACTATACTAAGAACCTGGCTATCCCTTCATTATTATAATGTACACTAATGTTGGAGATTAATTAGTTGCCTCCCCGCACACTTGGATATCCCCTCAAAATTTTTTGTTCTTTTATTATGCACAATATTTTTGTCATCCCCACGTAGGTGGGGAACCATCCAAATATTTAGCAAAATGCCACTTTATTGAATAGATCCGCCCTTACACGGGGAAGACAATTCAATTCACAACGTTATTATGCATTAAAAATTATGAGGGGATACCTCAGTCCGCACACTAAGTACATCCAATAAAGTAGCATTTGCTAAATATTTAAATGGCTTTCCTCCGGGGGTTGACCGGTCAGACATGTGGGTAATATAAAGGAAATATCTCAGGCCGCGTGGATTAGCGGACGGGATTTTATAAGATTGACATTTATACATTAAATCCAGAAATGCATAGGCCCTATCACGTGTATAATCGAAATAATCAATACTAAATTGATTGGTATTGATAGTACATCACCTAGAACAATACTCTCTTTTATTAATATGCCAATCTAATTTATAATGACTTGATTTAGGGAACTTAATTAAGGACTAATTATGTTTGATTGTTTCAAAAATTGCTGGAGTGCTCTTGCTCTAAGAACTCCTTACACCTCATCTGCCCCGCACCGAAATGCAGAACGTGGTAATGGGGTAACTGAAATTTTAGGTTCAACTCTTGAGAGTTTAAGTCCTGCTGCATCAATACCTACTAAACTGGCTCAAACAGGTATCTCTTTATTTTCAATATTTCGCACTGATGTTCATGCTTCGGAAAAGATAGTTCATGCCCTACAAGCTGGAATCTCAGCAGCTCAAATGGGTATTTCCATTGCCCTGCTCTTTCAAGGCGCCATTTGTGATGATTCACATGGAACCCAATTATGTAAAGCTGCTTTCTTATTGCAATTATTATACAAAGGAACACTGATTGCAGGATGGGCTCCCAGTGAATTTACCAAAGATCCTTATTCGGAGGGAATTACGTTACAAGTTACTGAAGACACCGTAGATCGTGCGGTGAATGCTGTTTAAACCCAATTGCGGGATAGGTTTAACTATCCATTTTAACCTCTATATCCCTCGCATCTGACAGGCCGTGATCATCTACAACACGAACCACGAATTTACCAGGCTTGGCGTCCCAAAAAAAAGGGACGTCAGGTTTGGTTTTAGTTATAAATGTTTCGTTAATAAACCAATACAGGTGACTCACTCCAGCATCAGTAACCGCACTCAAAGGGATTTTATTATGCAATGACGAGTCTGCGCGCACGACATAGCTGATTCCTAACTGAGGTGATGTGATTTGAGGACTAATCCCCTTACTATCACTAAGAGCACAATCCGCTTCAAAAAAGGGAGGCGTATGTCGGGATATACCCGCCCTTCGAAAAATTCTCAACAGATCCGATGGCCAGAATTCAAAAATTTCAAAACGAGTATTTTCATTTATATGACACGTACGTAAACCGGTCTCATTATTAATCGCGACCTCCCTGAATATAGTGTCTGTTTTTATGGGAGAAACTCCTGGAATAAACCAGGTTAATTCAGTATCAGGACAATAACGAGTTGGCAGCATTCCTGAAGCTTTGCAGATTTCGATTTTTTTCAAACGCATTTGCTCTGGTTTTTTTTGAACGTCTTCGATAGGTCCTTGGTGTTTTATGGAATCGATCAACTCAAAAAATAAAGGTGCTGCAATGTCTTTACCAACAAAAGCTGGATTGGATTTATTATCAAAATTTCCTATCCAGACTGCCAACACGTAAGGACCAAAAGAACCTATAGTCCATGCATCACGGTAACCAGAAGAGGTGCCTGTTTTCCAGGACACAGGAAGGCTATCATATCGTTTATTGGTTAATTCACTCTTGGGAGTATTTTTTAACATATCCAAAACCAAAAAACTCGCCTCTTTACTAAGTAAACGTTTGCCTTGATGGTTTTTTTCACATTTTAAATACTGAACTGAGTTCCAGACTCCATCATTAACCAGCATGGAATAGAGACTCACCAGTTCAATCATGGTCAACTCCACACCGCCTAAATTTAAGGACAAACCATAATAGGATTCTGACCGCAAATTCTTAACCTGGGCTTGCTCTAACAACTGATGCAAAGAGGGGTTGGTTAATTGATTTGCTAGATATATGGCCGGAATATTTCGACTAAGCACCAAAGCATCCCTTGCTGTTATGGGCCCCATGAAATCATAATCAAAATTTTCTGGATTATAACCATTAAAACTATGAGGAACATCTTTTAAAACGGAATGAGGATGAATTAAACCCTGATCCAGTGCCAGGCCATATATAAAAGGCTTTAAAGTTGATCCAGGGGAGCGTTTAGTTTCTGTGCCATTAATCTGCCCACCTATATCCTTATCAAAAAAATCAGCGGACCCCATTGATGCTTTTATACTCATATCTCGGGTGTCAACTAACATAATCGCAGCATTATGCACTCCTAAGCTCTTCTTTCGGGCCAGATAATGACGAGTGATCCGTTCAATCGATAATTGGATTTGCGAATCCAGAGTGGTTTCTACTGAACCATTATTATTCTTATTTTTAAGGATGCTATTTACCAGATGAGGTGATTTAAATGGTAACTCATTAATATGATGCATAATCAATGGAAGACCAAAAACTATTTTTTTATCCAGATCCTGCGGATGTATGCTTAACCAACGGGCATACAATAGATCTCTAATGTGTTTTAAATCCTTGTTTTCAGGAGTTCTTTTACCAGGATTTTGCGGTATGACGCTTAAAGTCAATGCCTGCGGTAAAGTAAGATGATTCACCGGATTATTAAAATAAATAAGACTCGCTGCACCCACTCCCTCAATATTTCCCCCATAGGGAGCTAAATTTAAATAAGCTTCCAGTATTTCATTCTTGCTGTAATGTCGCTCCAATTGAAGCGCTCTGACTATTTGCCAAAGCTTTCCCGATATTTTTTTAGAGTTGATACCAAACTTAAGTCTTGCGACCTGCATCGTGATAGTTGATGCGCCAACCCTTCTCGACTGGGCAGCATAAGTCTGCCAGATTGCTTTAGATAAAGACCACGGATTAATCCCAAAGTGCCAACGAAAATATTGATCCTCTTGTAAAAGAGTACCTTCAATAACTTGTTTGGAAATTTGTTTTAAGGGTGTGAACAGGCGATATTTATCATCGGCACTAAGCGTAAGCCTTAATAAACGATGTTGTTCATCATATACGGCAGTGGAAAAGCTAACGTCATTTAATAATGCTGGTTTAGGTGAGAAAATTAATATGAAATAGCCACTGACAAACAAGGCAACAAAGATTATGCTAGTAATCCAGACTATTTTCTTCATCACTCAGATTATGTATTAAATAAAAATTAATTATATTCATATTTAGTAAGAATTACATTAGAATCACACCAATTTGGTTAAAAAATACCAATTAGAAAGGGTTTATTACAAAATGGGCCGAAATTTTATCACCTGTCACTCCATCTGGAATCAATTATGAGCAAAAATCCATTATCTTTTATAAATTCAGGCCTCACTGCGATTTTTGGTAAATTGAATTGGAATAGTCCTCCCTGGATGTCTCATTTGCGGCATAAAGCAAAAGATTCTCCCAAACAATTCTGGGGTGTGGCACTAGTAATTTCTGCAATTATCTTATCCGTAGGGTATGCTGCTTATTGGTATAAGAATTTACCTAAACCTTTATACACAACCGCTGCGATCGTAGTCCCTGCAACCACAGCCAATGAAGAAGAACTCATTCCCAATAATTTGGTAATTAATTTTGGCATCCAACAAAATGAATTTATAACGCAATCCGTTGCCCCTATTAATCTGATAGGTAAAACAGTAACTGAAGGCATCTCAATAAACCCTAAAATAAAAGGAGAATGGAGTTGGAGTTCAGACAGTCAATTGGTATTTGTTCCTGCGGAGGATTGGCCTGCCGGTCAAAAATATACCATTCACTTTGATAATACGTTCTTTTCTCGTAACACCAAAATAGAGCGCCATGACTTTTCATTTACCACCCTGCCCTTTAAGGGAGTCATCACTGAATTTAAATTTTACCAGGACCCGGTAAACTCAGAAGCTCGCAATGCAGTGGGTACTATTGAATTTAATTATCCAGTTGATCCAAAAAGTCTGGAACAAAATACATTTTTAGCCTTTCAGGCTTTAAAAAAAGGCGCTCTTGATCTAAAGTCTGAACCGGTAAAATTCACTTACACTTATGACGATCACAAACGAATCGCTTATTTACATTCCGAAACGATAAAAATTAAAGACGTGGCACGATATCTTCAATTAACCTTGGGTAAAGAGGTAGCTTCATCAACCCAATCCGCCCTTCTTAAAACAGAGCTTAGCAAAAATTTGCTTATTCCTGATGCCAGTAATTTTTTAAAAGTAACCTCTGCAACTGCATCCATTATACGTAATGATAAAGATCGTCCCGAGCAAATAGTTACAGTAGAAACTTCATTAGGAGTCAATGAGACAGATTTTAATAAATCGGTTCATATGTATTTACTACCTCGCGACTACCCTGCCACCGCGGCCGAGAAAGCGAAACCCGATTATGCATGGCAGAATCCGGGCGAAGTAACCGATGCCATTCTTTCGCTGGCCACTCCCCTGACCAAAGAAGCAATACCCTCAGACCGAAATTATTCAACCTTGCACAGTTTTAAATTTAATGCGCAGACCCCACGGTATATCTATGTAAAAGTTGATAAAGGGATGAAAGGATTTGGTGATTTTACTTTAAATGATAATTTCGCCGCTGTTTTTGCCGTCCCTGATTATCCAAAGGAAATTAGCTTTTTGCATAAAGGCTCATTATTGGCTTTGAGCGGCGAAAAAAAACTCTCAGTGCTCCTGCGAGGAGTCCCTGCGGCAAAATTTGATTTTGCCCGAGTACTACCTGGAAATGTGAACCAATTAGTAACCCAGACTCAAGGTGACTTTAATAATCCCTATTTTATAAACCCCTCTTTCAATCAGCAAAATATCAGCCAGATTTTTTCTGAAATTCAGCAATTTGATACATCCGATTTGACTAAACAGCAATATACGGCTCTTGATTTAAGCAAATATTTAAATGTTGAAACCAATACGACTGGACCCCAGGGTCTATTCTTACTTCAGGCAACAGGTTGGGATGTAGCGAATCAATCGCCTCTTGATGTGAAAGCGAGTCGTTTAATATTAATTACTGACATGGGCATGTTAGTAAAAGACAATAATGATGGCAGTCATGATGTATTTGTTAACTCCATTACCCAAGGAATGCCAGTAGCTGGTGCAACAATTTCCGTTCTTGGAAAAAATGGCCTGCCCATTTTAACCCGGACTACAGATGATCAGGGCAGAGCAAGCTTTCCTGCCCTCAAAGATTTTGTAGAAGATAGAGAGCCCACAGTTTATTTAGCAAGTCTTGCAAATGACGTGTCCTTCATACCTTTCAATAATTATAATCGCCAACTGAATTTTTCCAAATTTGATATTGGGGGTATTTACACTAACAACCAGGAATTAAAAAGTTTAAGTGCCTTTTTATTTTCAGACAGAGGTATCTATCGCCCCGGAGATACCGTTCATATAGGCATGATTGTGAAACAGGCATATGCCCAACAACAACCCCCTGGCCTCCCTTTACAAGTGACCATTCAGGACTCCCGTGGCACCACCATTAAAGATGAGAAAATAACGTTAAATGATACGGGCTTTATGGAACTTGATTTTGCCACAAACGCAAGCTCCCCTACTGGCCAATATATGGTAAATTTATTTTTAGTAAAGGATGACCGTGCCCAGAATCTATTAGGGTCAACCTCTGTTAAAATATCAGAATTTCTCCCTGATAGAATGCGGATTAGCGCAAGTCTGATTCCGACACCCACTGACGGTTGGAGTTCTCCGGTAGGTCTTAAGGCACAGGTCGGTCTGTGGAATTTATATGGCGCTCCTGCTGCCAACAGGAAAGTAAGCGCGAAGATCATTTTAACCCCACAGCAAATTGAGTTTGATGAATTCCCTGATTATATTTTTGCAGATCCACTCTTTGACCCCAAAAAACCGCCCAAAGTATTTACTGAAAATCTCACAGATCTGGTAACTAATGATCAAGGTCAGGTCGAATTTAATCTTAATCTCGATCGTTTTGAAAAAGCCACCTATAACTTAACTCTATTCACTGAAGGTTTTGAAGCAGAAGGAGGTAGAAGTGTTACTACTCAGACAAAAGCCCTGATAAGCCCTTTACCCTACTTCATAGGATATAAACCAGATGGTGATTTAACTTTCGTCAAACAAAACAGCATGAGAAAAGTTAATTATTTAGCAATAAATCCGCAATTGGGTAAAGAACAAATAAAGGATTTAAAAATACAGTTGATTTCCTTGCATCCGGTAACTACCCTGGTAAGAAAGGCTGATGGAACCTACCAATATCAATCCATTGTACAATCCAGTGTTGTTAACACCACTCCGATTACTATTTATGAACAAGGCGTGAATTACTCTCTCCCGACCGAACAAATTGGCGATTTTTCAGTTGTCATTCTTGATAAAGAGGACTCGGTACTGAGCCAGCTTAAATACAGTGTAGTTGGAGCCAGTCAGGCCCCCTTAGCTAAAAATGCTGAATTATCGGTCAAACTCAATAAAGAAGAATACCGAGCTGATGAAGACATTGAGCTGCAAATAACTGCACCTTATACTGGCGCTGGTTTAATTACCATTGAACGAGATAAAGTCTATGCAACTCATTGGTTTAAAACAGACACCACTAATTCCGTTCAAACGATCCATATTCCAGCTGATTTCCAAGGAAACGGTTATATAAATGTAGCCTTTATTCGTGATTGGGAATCTCCAGAATTATTCATCAGCCCATTGAGCTACAGCGTTGTACCGTTCACCGTAAATCATGACAATCATGATCTAAAAATAGATTTAAAAACGGATGAAGTAGCTCGTCCTGGCGAACCGCTTACTATAAATTACCATACCGATAAGCCGGGAAAAATAATTGTGTTTGCGGTCGATGAAGGTATTTTACAGGTCGCTAATTATGTAACCCCCGATCCCTTGGCTTTCTTTTTTCAAAAACATGCTTTAGAAGTTCTGACCCAACAGACGGTGGATCAAATCCTGCCTAAATTTATTCAGGATCGAGAATTTTCATCTGTGGGAGGCGATGGTGGCGATCAAGACTTATCCAGTCGTCTGAACCCATTCAAAAGAAAAACCGATCTTCCTGTAGCGTTTTGGTCTGGAATTATTGATACCGATTCAACCCCCAGACAACTGGTTTACACAGTTCCTGATTATTTTAATGGCAGCCTGAAGGTCATGGCGGTGGCCGTTTCAAATGATTCAGTGGGTTCTGATGAAACTTCAACTCAGATTCGCGGTGATTTTATCATTAATCCGAATGTCCCGACATTTGTCGCTCCTGGGGATGAGTTTGAAATAACCTCGAGCATTGCTAACAATATTAAAGATTCTGGTGAACATGCAGAGGTTAATGTAAATATTCATGTCTCACCAGAACTGGAAATTATAGGCGCTGCCGAGCAAAAACTGGAAATCAGCGAGGGGCATGAACAAACAGTTCATTTTAAATTGAGGGCAACTTCCAATTTAGGAGCTGCAAAAATAACCTTCAATACAGAGTCCGGATCTAAAACAGGCAAAATGGATGCGACTTTGAGTGTCAGACCCGCTAATCCTTTATTAACGGAAGTGACCAGTGGTCAAACACCAAACCCAGCCACCAATTTGGATCTTATCCAAACTCTTTTTCCAGAACATCGCAATGTAACCGCAACTGCGTCTTCCAGTCCTCTTATTTTAATATTTGGCTTACAAAGATATCTGGAAAACTTTCCCTATGGATGTACCGAGCAATTAACCAGTAAAGCCTTACCTTTATTAGCAATGAATGGTCAACCCTGGTTTAACCAGGATAAGGGTCTCATTGATGAGAAGGTTAATACTACAATTCAAATGTTAAGCCAAAGGCAAATGTCTAACGGCGGTTTTAGTTATTGGCCTGGCCTTGGAGAAAATCAAGGAAATACTTTTGCCAGTGTTTATGCCATGCATTTTCTAACGGAAGCCCGTGCCCAAGGTTTTAATGTACCTAATGACCTGTTTTACAATGGCATAAGCTATCTTAAGGAATTAGCCGGACAAAATGTTTCCGATATGGATAAAGCACGGATTCAAGCCTACGCAATCTATATTCTTACTCGTAATGAGATTGTGACAACTAACTACCTCACTAATTTGCAATTGTATTTACAAAAAGACGTATCTAACGCCTGGCAAAAAGACATCACTGCTGTTTATATGGCAGCGTCTTATCAGCTCTTGAAAAGTAATGAAGATGCAAATCAACTCATCAGTCATTATAATCCTCAGAGTGGTGAGTCTCCTAATTCTGACTTCTTCGATCGCAATACGTCAAATGCTCAATATTTATATATTATTGCGAAGCATTTCCCGGAGAGGTTAGCAACCCTGGGAGATAAATTGTTACTACAATTAGTTAGCACGCTTAATAGCGATGAGATTAATACCCTTCTATCAGGTTATATGAGCCTTGCTCTGGGAGCATATCCTCAGAGTGATGTGGTTAATAATGGCAAAATCTCAATTACAACCCTTCCTGAAGGTTTAAGTAAATCTCTCGCAGATAATGTAAATTATCAGAAAGTTGCCTTAGAGCAGTCCGTAAAAAAGGTTCGCTTAAATAACCCTGATAAAACGGTCTTTTTCTATCAATTAATGCAATCTGGTTTTGACAAAACTATAGCCAAAGAGCCAATTAAGAAAGAAATGGAAATATATAGAGAATATCGAAATACTGATGGTAGCGTTGCGACTCAAACCAGCCTTGGTAATGAAATTGAAGTTCACATCCAAATCAGAGCCTTAAACGATCACTATTTTTCAAATATAGCTATTGAAGATTTATTACCGGGTGGCTTTGAGGTGGTAAGAGATTCCGTCAAAACTGATATTTGGGATTTTGCTGATATAAGGGAGGACAGAGTAAATTTCTTTGGCTCAGTGGATTCCACAACTCGAGAAATTGTTTATAAAATTAAAGCAATTAATCCTGGGACCTATACAGTACCACCTGCTTATGCAGAAGCGATGTATAATCCAGCGGTTCAGGCTAGAGGAGTCGCTTCTTCCATTACGGTTAATTAATAAGTGAAAATAACTGAATGCCTGGGGAGAAGATATCATCCTGAGCTTTTTTATACACTGATTTTCCCTTCTCCCAATAGATAAGGAGAAGGGACAGCATGATTAACTTATCATATAAAACAACGCACTAATTCTCCCTTCTCCCGAGAGTGTTCATCTAACTGTGTCACCTCATTGATTATCTAAGTCCCAGATTTAATCTGTCTTCGAAATAAATATGTAGCTGGGAAATGATAAGCGCCCAATTGTGCATGGGCTGATTCCATTTTTCCAGTACTTTTTGGCAAGCACAGTAAATGAGTTTAATAAGGGCGTTTTCGCTAGTGAAAGCCCCTTTATTTTTAGTGTATTTGCGGATTTGTCGATGGAATCCCTCCACGATGTTAGTGGTGTAAATGATACGCCTGAGTTCCTCGGGGTATTTAAAATATTGGGATAGAGCCTCCCAGTTATTATTCCAGGACTTCATTACAGCAGGGTATTTTTTGCCCCATTTCTCTTCCAATTCAAGCAAATGATGTTCAGCAAGATCTTTGCTAGAGGCTTTATACACAAGCTTTAAATCAGCCATAAAAGCTTTCTGGTCTTTGCTAACGACATACTTTAGAGAGTTTCGAATTTGATGCACAACACAAAGTTGAACTTCTGTTTTCGGAAAGACTTCGGCAATAGCCTCAGGAAATCCCTTAAGCCCATCAATGCTCGCAATGAGAATATCTTCAACCCCGCGCGCCTTAAGGTCGTTCAAGACGCCAAGCCAAAAGCGAGCGCCCTCATTTTCAGATAAATAAAGCCCTAAAATATCCTTTTTACCCTCAGGCGTTACAGCAAGAACTGTATAAAATGCTTTGCTAGTAACTTTACCTTCAACACGTACTTTAAAGTGCATGGCATCTAAAAAGGCTATGGGATAGACCGAATCTAAAGACCTATTACGCCACTCAGTGATCATAGGTAATAATTTATCAGTGATTAGACTGATTTTAGCCGACGATATTTCCAGACCATACATCTCGGCTAAATGTTCGCTGATAGCTTCATAGCTCATACCCAAGGCATATAACGCGAGTACCTTATTATCCAGTGATTCATTCAGCACTGTTTGTCGTTTCTTGACAATTTCAGGCTCAAAACTTCCTTCCCTATCTCTTGGGGTCTCTAAATCAAAAATACCGGAGGTAGATTTCATTAATTTGGATGTTTTACCATTACGACGGTTGGTATGCCCTAACTCATGACACTCATCGATATGAGCATCCATTTCACCTTCTAAGGCTGCCTCAAGAAGTTCTTTAATCAGGGGAGTTAATATGCCATCTTTACCTGTTAATGATTGGCCTAACTTTAATTGGGATAACGCTTCTGTCTTGAAATCATTGAAATCAAAATTCGATAAATCTATTTTTTTATTCTTACTCATAGTCACCTCTTCTAAGTGGTAAAATTATAACAATTTAAAAGAGATGACACAGTTATTTAAACACTACC
>DEHS01000042.1 GCA_002352055.1 Legionellaceae bacterium UBA2794 | reverse complement strand
ATGAGCCATGAAATTCGCACCCCAATGAATGGAGTGATTGGCTTTACCAATGTCTTATTAGAGAGCAAGCTCGATCCATTGCAACTGGATTATGTCAAAACCATCAAATCTTCAGCCCAGGATTTACTGGGGATTATTAACGACATTCTTGATTTTTCCAAAATTGATGCGGGTAAATTGCACCTTGATTGCATCCCCTTGGATATAAGAGGCTGTATTGATGAGGTGTTGACTCTTGCAGTNNCGATTACGGAAATTGGCGTTGCTAAAACCGTATTGGGTGATCCGTTTCGTATTAAGCAGATCATTAGCAATCTGGTGACCAATGCGGTTAAATTTACCGATCATGGTTATGTGTGCATCAGAACTAAAATAGAACAAGAAACCGAAAAAGATTATACCTTGCTCTTCAACGTTATCGATACGGGAATTGGGATTTCCCCCGAAGACCAAAACAAATTATTCACCGCATTTAATCAGGCAGATACCAGCATTACCAGACGTTATGGCGGCTCAGGCTTAGGCTTGGTAATCTGTAAAAAACTGTGTGAGGAAATGCAAGGCCGTATCACCTTGACCAGCGAATTAAATAAAGGATCAACGTTTAGCGCCCGAATAAAAGNNTATCGCCTATGAAATCGAAAAAAATCAAACCCATCGCTTCGCCCATTTAAAAATTCTGTGTTTTGATGATAATCCTCTACATTTGGAAGCCCTGTGTAATGGTCTTGGCTTTTGGGGAATTGAATGTGTTCCTATTGATTCATTTAATAAATTATCTAAAGCTTTAATCAAAAATAAGGACTGCACCATTGCATTCATTAATGTGAATCAGGGGTGTGAGCAGCAGGTTTCTGATTTAATCGCAAAGCATAAACACATTCCTTACGTACTGATTTCAAAATGGCCTATCAGTAATTATGCGGCTCTCGGGGCAAAAGGGTTTTTATATAAGCCCATAAGCATTCAAAAATTACAGGATCTGATTGAGTCCCTAAATAACGAAAATCACGCTGAGAATGTTACTAATAATGAATTAAACGGCCTGCGACAACAGCTTCGATTCATTCATCCTGAGTTGCTTATTGCAGAAGATAATCCGGTTAATAAAATGCTCTTGAATTCTTTGCTTAGCGAGCAGGCTATTGTGACGGCGGTAGATGATGGGGAAATGGCCGTTGCAGCTTGTGAAGATAAAAAATTTAATATCATTCTTCTTGATTTACAAATGNNCTAAATTGAATGGTCTTGAAGCAGCACGTATTATTCGTCATAACTCCTTACTCAACAGACATTCTCCTATTGTTCTTATCAGTGCGAACAGTAGCGATCTGAGTACCGTTGACTTAAAGAAATCAGGAATTGATTTTTGCCTGCAAAAACCTATTGATGAGAAACAATTGCTCATTCAAATTTTGCGAATTGTCGATAAGGCAAAACATGCAGCAATTGACTGGCAATTGTGTGTGCAAAAAGTATCTGGAAATCAAGCTTTGGCAGAAGAATTTCTTGCCAAATTTATAGAGGAACTTTATAAAAATCGCGAAGAATTTATCCAGTTAATGCATGATAAAAATTACAAAAGCTTAGGTGAAGCAGCACATAAATTACATGGTGCCTGTTGTTTTTGTGGGGTTCCCTTGCTGCAGAAAAAAGTAATGCAATTGGAAAAGATGGCTACACATGTAACCAATCCCGATGAAATAGCCCGAGCATTTGCCGAATTAATTCAGAGTATAGATGCTGTTATTAATGAATACGAAAATCAATATTCGCAATAAAAATAATCGATATACGGAGAAAAAATGGCTGTAAAAAATGCAATTTACGCTCAATCAGGTGGCGTAACCTCAGTAATAAATGCCTCTGCTTGTGCCGTCATTCAGACTGCAAAAAAATACCCTGAAATTATTGGGACTGTTTACGCTGCTAAAAATGGAATTATCGGGGCATTGCAAGAAGAGCTAATTGATACCTCTCTCGAGTCTGAAGAGGACATTGCCAAATTAATGCAGACCCCATCAGGTGCTTTTGGTTCCTGTCGCTATAAATTAAAAGATGATGGCGTGGAATATCAACGACTCATCGAAGTGTTTAAAGCGCATAATATTGGTTATTTTTTCTATAATGGCGGGGGTGACTCCCAGGATACCGCTCATAAAGTATCTCAACTGGGTAAAACTATGGGATATCCGATTACGTGTATCGGCATACCTAAAACTGTGGATAATGACCTTCCCTTTACCGATGCCTGCCCTGGATTTGGTTCGGTAGCAAAATATATTGCTGTCTCGACCAAAGAAGCAGGGTTTGATGTCGCCTCAATGGCAGCGTCATCAACTAAAGTGTTTATTCTTGAAGTTATGGGAAGACATGCAGGATGGATAGCAGCAGCGGGTGGTTTAGCAGGAGAGCAGGCGAATGAGCCGCCCCATATTATATTATTTCCAGAAGTTCCTTTTGACCAGACCAAATTTTTAGCTAAAGTAAAAGAATGCGTTGTTAATTATGGTTATTGTGTGGTTGTGGTATCGGAAGGAATTCGCAATCAGGAAGGTAAATTTTTAAGCGATGCAGGATTAAGAGACGCATTTGGCCATGCCCAGTTAGGTGGAGTAGCCCCGGTTTTAGCACAGTTAATCAAATCGGAGTTAGGGTATAAATACCATTGGGCAGTAGCAGATTACCTCCAGCGAGCTGCCCGTCACATCGCCTCGCAAGTAGATGTGGATCAGGCTTATGCTTTAGGTAAAGCAGCTGTAGAGTATGCGGTTAAAGGGCATAACGCAATTATGCCGGTAATTATAAGGGAGCAAGATGAACCTTATCAATGGACGATAAATCACGTACCTTTAGCAGATGTAGCCAATCAGGAAAAACCGATGCCACCAGAATATATTTCTGCTGATGGAATGGGCATTACTCCTGCATGCAGACGATATTTAAAACCTCTTATTCAAGGTGAGGCATATCCGACTTACATTAATGGCATCCCCGATTATGTGCGGTTGAAAAATCAATTAGTTGAGAAGAAATTAGAGAACATGTAGAAGCGGTTGGGCTTCAAAAGCCCAACCTAAGTAGGGTTGTAACTTGAGCTCTGAGTTTCAAGAAAGGTACAACCCGCTTAAATAAACCGACTTAATTAACTACACGCCATGATCCATCAGCTTGACGACAGGCTTTACCATAAATCTGCTGGCTCTTGCCACCAATTATGGCTTTAGTAATGTATTCACGACATGGCTGTTGTGCATGGTAATAAGTTCGTGTTGGTTTCACGGTATAACGGTTGCCGTTATCAGGATTTGACCAAACTACTGCTCTGCCTGTTGGTGCAGTTTCTAAAGCACGTTGCATCTCCATCCGGTCCTGTCTATCCATAGTTTTACCTATTTGACCACCCAGATAAGCACCTAGTAGTGCGCCACCTGCTGCAGCCATTACTCTTCCAGAACCGCCACCAAATTGGCTGCCCAGTAAGCCACCAACAACTCCTCCAGAGATAGTTCCTACGCCTTCATTATTGATTGGAGCGCAGCCAACTAATAAAAAAGATAAAGATAAGGATGCCACAGTTAATTTTTTCATCACATCTCACCTGGTTAAAGGGTTACAAATTCGGTATCGATTCTACCATCAAGGACATTTATTATCCATACCTTCATCATGACGAACACGTTCTGAGATTTGACATAACAATTCATAGCCAATAGTAGACGCGCAATGTGCTATACGCTCAACTAAAATATGGGTACCCCAGAGTTCGACAGGGTCGCCAATTCGTACCTCAGGATGATTGGTTAAATCAATAGTCATCATGTCCATTGAGACTCGACCCACAATAGATACTTCTCTGTCTTTAACCCACACGGGTGTATCTAATGAAATATGGCGAGGATAACCATCACCATATCCAGCCGCGACGATGCCAATCACCGATGGTTTTTCACTTTTCCAGGTACCACCATAGCCTATTTCTGCATGAGGAGGATTATGATGAATAGCACTAATCGCAGACATAAAACGCATGACCGGAATGAGGTCCAAATCTCTGGCTGTTTTATCGGCAAAAGGGGATACTCCATACAGCATAATCCCAGGTCGAACTACCTCAGCATGACTTTCAGGAAAAGAAATTATAGATGCTGAATTGGCAATGCTGCGTTGAGTAATCCCTGTAACATCAATTGATTCAAATAAAGAAATTTGAGCTGCATTAGAATCGCGGGAGGGTTCATCTGCCGAAGCTAAATGAGTCATTAATCCAATATCTTGATCAACCCAGGGGCAATTCTTTAAGGCGCTTATTATTTCTGAAAGCTCCGAGATTTTAAAACCTAACCGGTGCATCCCTGTATTAACTTTTACCCATATTTGTAAGAGATTTGGCAACGGGTTGTTGATCAACCATTCTAATTGATGCGGTTGGTGCAAAACACAACCAAAGCCATAACGGGCNNGCCCTTGAAATAAAATGCAGGGTGATGCGGCTCCCATTCGTTTGATGATTAATGCCTCTTCAAGACAGGCGACACCAAATGCATGTACTTTATTATCTAACACGGGTACAACATGGCGAACACCACACCCATAGGCATTTGCTTTTACCATTGCGATAACTTTTTTACCGGGGGCAAATTGCTGGATACGTGCCAGATTATGCAATAAGGCAGTGGGCTCGACTAGTATTTTTGTAGGCCTGGACACCCTAATCTACCCCTTGATAACCATTAAAGGCCAAATCTTCAAAACGGGTAAATTTACCAATAAAGGCCACTCGAACTCGGCCGATGGGACCATTTCTTTGCTTNNCCTTTGTCGGGACTGTCTTCGTTATATACTTCATCTCGATAGATAAAACAGATTAAATCCGCATCCTGCTCAATCGCACCTGATTCCCGAAGGTCAGACATCACCGGTCGTTTGTCAGCCCGTTGCTCAAGACTTCGATTTAACTGGGATAAAGCAATTACCGGAACATGTAGTTCTTTAGCTAAAGACTTAAGACTTCGGGAAATCTCGGAAATCTCTGCAGTTCTGTTGTCTGCACTAAAGCCTGGGGCTTTCATAAGCTGTAAATAATCCACAACAATGAGGCCTAAAGAGCCATGCTCTTTCGCGAGTCTGCGTGCACGTGCCCTCATCTCCCCGGGACTTAATGCCGGAGTATCATCAATAAATAGTGGCGCCTCGGAAAGCATATGAACTGCAGAAGTCACTCGGGGCCAATCATCATCATCCAGTTTACCGGTACGTATGCGATGCTGGTCAATTCGTCCTAGAGAGGACATCATCCTCATAGCTAAAGAATCTGCAGGCATCTCCATCGAAAATACTAATACGGGCTTGCCGGCTTTAATCGCCGCATGTTCCGCCATATTCATAACCAGTGTTGTTTTACCCATGGATGGACGGCCAGCAACGATGACCAAATCCGAGGGTTGCAAGCCAGAGGTCATTTCGTCCAAATCAGATAACCCGGTGGCAAGCCCTGTGATGGCATCTCCACTATGATAAAGGGCATCAATTTTTTCCACCGCGCGGACTAAAATGGATTTAATATTTTCTGGGCCGCCATCTCCACCAGTCTGTTCACCTATTGCAAAAACTCGAGATTCTGCGATATCCAGTAATTCGGTGACTTCTCTCCCTGAGGGGTTATAAGCAGAATCTGCGATTTCGGTAGCTACGGCTATCAATTGCCGTTGTACCGATTTTTCTCTGACAATATCGGCATAGGCAGTCACGTTTGCAACACTTGGGGTATTATTCGCTAGTTCAAATAAATAGGCTTCACCACCGGCATCATCTAATTCATTAAATGATTTTAAAGTATCAAGCAGAGTGACTACATCAAAAGGTTGATCCTTTTTAGCCAGAGCAGTGATGCTGCGAAATAAAATTCGATGTTCCGTTCGATAAAAATCAGCCTCGCAAAGTTTGGTACTGATTTTATCCCAAACCTGATTGTCCAGCATTAGTCCGCCGATAATTGATTGTTCGGCTTCTGCTGAATGGGGTGGGCGTTTTAAAGGATCCACTGTTTTTTTTGGATTTAACACGTCTAACATAATCGCAACATAGAAGTAAGTTTAAGAGAGGACTCGAGGTTATAATTTACCATTAATATAAAATTAAGTAATCCATTTGCCAACTCTTATTCGTTATATATAAATAAACTTGTTGAATTGCTAGATTATAAATCTATTTAAAAAAAAAGACACACCGAAGTGTGTCTTTTTTAAACATTTACTGATTATTATCTTACCCAGGTTTGTGTGCGGCCTAACATAGATACGCCAACATAACCTCTTACATATAATTTATTACCTTTAACAGTCATTTTAGCTTTGTACACTTTACCGGTTTTAGGGTCAAGAATTGATCCACCACCCCACTCGCCGTTACCCATGTCTTTCAAGCCCCAAATAAAGGTCAAACCTTGAATTTTTTTGCCTTTAAATGCGCCTGGGCATTTTGAACATACACCAGTATCGCCTGGCTGAGGATAAACTTTAACGATAGTTCCGTTTAAATTGCCGCCAGATACAGAGATATTAACTACTGCTCTTTTAGCACCAGTTTTATCATCAATAGTAGTCCAGGTACCCGCTGGGGACTGTGCTGCCATTACCGCTGGTAAATAACATACAGCGAACACAACACCACACAACGCTTTCCATACTTTCATAATTATCTCCATGATTTCAATCTCTTAGAGCATAGGTCAACTCTTAAAACATTGCCAATGTTTTCAAAAATTATTTTTAAAAAAGTATTAATTTTTAAACCAACCGCAGTCATTGAGGGGTTATTCTTCCTTGTTCTTATCTCCAATTTATCCACTAAGTCCATCGACTTTATACCCTAGGTCCCTCGGCTTTACACCCTAAGTCTCCTCATCTTTATACCCTAAGTCTCCTCATCCTTACCCCCTACGTCCCTCGGCTTGACCGAGGGATCCAGTTATCTCAAAGTCAGAGTAGAACTCTGGCTTTAAAAGATGATCAATCTCATAAAAACAAGGCATGATGAAGATAAAAATATAATACAACTTTTCCCCACAAAAAAATTACGTTAAAGGCATAAAAAACTGCTCTAAATCTGCTTCACTTAAAGCAACAGAATTAGAAGCATCAGCAGACAGTATGCCATTAACCAATTGTCTTTTTCGTTCCTGCATCCCTAAAATGGCTTCCTCTACCGTACCTGCAGTAATTAGTTTATAAACAAAAACCGGGTTTTGTTGACCAATTCGGTGTGTTCTGTCGGTCGCCTGATCTTCTACTGCAGGATTCCACCAAGGGTCATAATGAATAACGGTATCGGCGCGAGTCAGATTAAGACCAGTTCCTCCAGCTTTTAAGCTTATCAAAAATATAGGAACATCACCCTGTTGAAAACTATCAACCATAGCCTGTCGATTTTGCGTTTGTCCGGTCAGTTTAAGATATTTATAGTCTTTGTTTACGAGTTCGCCTTCGATTAATTTGAGCATTGATGTGAATTGAGAAAATACCAAAACCCGCCTTCCCTCTTCGACNNCCAGGTTGTCTAGCAACTCCATTAACGCTTCCAGTTTACTGGAAGTGCCATGAGCGATTGCAGCTTCCGGCAGCGAAAGCAAGCGAGGATCACAACATACCTGACGTAATTTCAGCAATGCATCCAAAAGTAAAATATGACTTTTACCCATTCCCTGTTTTGCAATAGCATCACGTACTTTTTTCTCCATACTCATACGAATAGCTTCATAGAGATCCCGTTGTGGACCCTCTATTTCAATAGTGCGTGTCATTTCTGTTTTAGGAGGCAATTCATTGGCAACCTGATTCTTTGTTCTCCGTAACATAAACGGCTTAACTCGGCGCGCCAATAGTTCTCTTCGATCCAGATCGGCATGCTTTTCTATTGGCGTTCTAAACCATTGTCTGAATTGTTTGGCATCCCCTAATAACCCCGGCATTAAAAAATGAAATAAAGACCAAAGTTCTCCCAAATGATTTTCTAATGGCGTTCCCGTTAAACATAATCGGTGTTTGGCTTGTAATTGTTGAATAATTTGCGTGGTTTTTGTGCGCGCATTTTTAATAAATTGAGCCTCATCCAATATCAGGTAATAAAAAGAATAGCTAACAAATTTTTCCTTATCACGATGAATTAAACCGTACGTTGAAATGACTAAATCATAGTCATTAAAATCATCCTGATGACGATCTGTGCCGTGATAAACCAGCACACGCAAGGCAGGAGTAAAGCGCTGTGCTTCGGCAAGCCAGTTATCCACAAGGCTCGTTGGCGCAACAATCAAAGTAGCAGTGGTTAATCGGCCCTGCTCTTTCTCATATTGCAAATGAGCCAGAGTTTGAACTGTTTTGCCCAAACCCATATCGTCAGCAAGTACACCATTAAATTGGCTGGTACGCAAAAACTGCAACCAATTTAGACCATGATGTTGATAATCTCGCAAATCAGCATGCAATCCGACTGGGCGAGCAATTTCAGGTAAATTGGTTAATGAAATGAGATGCCTCAATTCATCACGTAAACTTTCGGCTCCCTGCCAGCGAGATTTGGTTGCTGCAATCGCTAACTCAGCTTCTTGCATCAAGATAAGCTGATATTTATTAATTTGCAGTTGCTGGTCTTCATTAATTTGTCGCATACCAAACTGCAAGAGTAACCGGACCAAAGGTTTTATACGACCCATTTGCAGTTGTAATGCACGACCATCCTGAAGCGGTAATTTTACCAGTTGACTATCTGGTAATGAATCCAAATCATTGCCGCTGTAGCGCTGAATTAAATCCGCAACTAACGGAACAATGCTCACGCGACTGCCTTCAACTAATATACCTAATTGATATGAAAAGAAGTCAGTGCTGTTTTCCTGCAACTCTGAATACCACTCCACCTCATCGACATGGACTACTTCCTGATATAAAGGACTTGCAAATTTAACGCGCCACCCATTATTTTTGAGTTGAGGCAGCGAGACATCATATAAACTGTCCAAGTCCGTCAACGCTCTGACGTCTTTTAGAACCCATGTTTGAGCGTCGAGCCCCCAGTGATAGCGCTCCCAATTTTGAGGATTCCGCAGAGCGATGACTTGTTGTAATTCATCATGACAGAGTTTTTCGAATTCAAAATCCCTAATGTATTCGATTAACAACGACTCATGCTGAGTGACAACGCTAGGGCACTCTTCCTCGCTGGCAATCAATAATCCAGCATAATCAAAGGCAATCTGCGCTGTAAAGACACCATCTATCTCTGCACCATGATCAAAATCATGATGCCATTCCGCATCATTACTTTGTCCATTTACTACATCCAGGATCAATAAGGGAATCGGTTTTATTTCACGGATTTCGCGTTGCAAAAATATTTGTGGCGTGGGGAACTCCGGACAGCTTACTTTCATTTTTTTGGTTAATAGTTCTGCCTGATCCAAAGGAATGGGTGGAGCTTCTAGTAAATGGCGAAGCTGTCTTACCGGGTAAGGGGTATCCAGGTGTCCCATCACTGCATTAAACGAATCGAAATACCAGCTGTCATCAAGCAATAGCGGTGTAATGATTTGATCATCGTGCATTAACAACAAACTTTGGTTCCCATTAGCTGCAAGCACCCATTGGCATTCACCCCTCAAAGACTCACCCTTTTGGATAGGGAATTCATCATTGTCTTTAAAAAAAGCCCTGCCCGTTGTGATAACTCTATCTAAAAGCTCACTATTCCGTATTGTTAAAGCGTCAAACCATCCCGAAACACCGCATTTAAATAGAAGCTGCGCTACGATTTCATTATCATCCTCGATAAAATGCTGTTTTCTGGATTCTAATAGGCTGTTAAAAGTAATTTTCTTACCATACCCACCCCGCTTTAATAATTTCGCCAAAGCTAATTCAATGGAAACCTTATGTTCATGACCATCCAGGCGAAGGGTAATTAAATAGTTTAGATGGTGAGTGGGCTCATGGTTTTTTACATGGGTGGCTTCCTGCGCGCGCAAATTTTTTAACCAGGTATCTAATTTTCTATCTAATTTATCTGCGGGTTGGGATTGTAAATTAATTTTCTCCCTGTCTCGAAGGGCAAAGAGGCAGGCAGCAGCATGTTTGCAGTTTAGCTGATAAGGACAAGTGCAGCGCGCAGGATTACCGGGCCAGGTCTTGAGGTCCATATGTACATCATAAATCTGACTTGAGCTACCCTTAACCCTGCCTTTTAATAAACCATCACTTAAACGTATATTAAGTACCTGTCCACTTAAAAAATATTCTTGACCGCGCAGCAATACTTTTGACTCAAATGATTCGGGCATTTTGGATATTGCTTCATTTAGCATAGAATAAATTAGTCCAGACAAAAGGATCTATTGTAGTCAATATTTAGCCTAATTGACAATTCTATCTTGCCCTCTCTTAACTTTGTATCAAGCTACCAAAGAATATTCGTCCCTATGGCACAATAGGGGTATCGAAAAAACATACCCCTTTGTCCTGATGACGCTCTTAAACAACGATAAAGAACGCGTTGTTTTGAGTTATTTGTGTCGAATTGAAAAAGCCAACATGAATCCGCACCTGCCTGGCTCAGCTTAAAATGAAGAAAATTTATTTGGCAGATTATCCTCTTGAACTTTATTTTTGATGTCCGACTGTATGTCTGTTTTATGACCGAACAGAGAAGTTACCGCAGCGTAATTATCGAGATTTAACTTCGCAGGTGTCAATTGCGTGCCATATTTTTTAGCAAACAGGGCTGCCACCATTTGATAACGCTCCAAGTCTAGCGGTTTGGATGTATTTTCCCTAACTGGTACCAAATTTTGCCCGCGGGCAAAAAAATGGTTTAACTCCTGTTTTAAATCATCTCTTCCAACAGGCTTACCGGTATTAATGTCACATAGATATTCATTCAAACACGAGTGATTGCATTCATCAAGAGAGTTATTGTTCAGCCACTTGTTAAATGCAGGATAGTCTGCCAGGTTAATCTCAACTGGGGTATTTAAACTGTTTATCCAGTATAAATTATATTTTTCATCGTGAGTTCGAAGAATAAAGGTCGAATTAACTCCTTTTTTAATCAAATCTTCATTAGAAAGTTTGCCCGCAGGGGAATCAGGATTAATTAATAAAGGAACTTTTTTTACACAAGTAGTGACCTGAGTCAGGGCTTCTTTTAATTTAACGAGGTCATCATCCTGAATACTNNAAAGTGACAAGCCATTTATCTAATAGCGGGTATCTTTTTAAAGGAATCTCAACTGATTTTTCAATAGAGTTTAGCCAGTTTAATGAGTATTTTCCTTTCATTCCACGCAGGATAAACGTATTGAAATGTCCTTGTTTTATAAGATCCTCATTAGAAAGAGAAGTATTTATATCTGGATTCATTGGATTAACTAATAACTTAATTTCAATAAATTTCGTCAATGCCACATTATTCTTTTGAGGAATTTTTTGACATTCTTTTTGCCGCTCTATTTTGGTTCTTTCTATAAACTTATTATCGGCTTGGAAAGACTTTATTTTACTTAATAGCATTTCCATAATTCTGGGAAATACCACTGGTTTTTCTTTTTCTTTAAGAGGTAAATATCCCGGAACCAGGTTAACAAAATGCTCTAATAAAATACTGTCAAAGGCGTGTAGTGTCATCGATTGATCTTTTGTCGCGTCAATTTCTGTTTTGGGTAAAATCTGTTGTAATTCCTGTAAGCGAATTATTAAATCCGGATAGGTTTCAATGACCTTATGGGTCTGTTCGATACTTTTTCCTCGCGTGCGGGTAAACATATATATCCAGCCCATACTCCAATTGTTAATGGTTCCCTTATATTGTTCTTGCGCTAGTTTAAACGCATCGAGAAATTGTTTGGTTCCAGCGGGTGAATCATCCGCTAATATTGAAAAGAAATGATCAAAAAATTTTTCCAAATTATCTATTATTTTTAACATACTCCATCCCTGGTATCTTTATAAAAGTCGTAATTTTCATCTTACATCAATGATAATTTTATACAAGTAAGAAAAGGATTGTACTAATTTTCAAGTTAAGCTCTGCTTCAAACTGAAACCAGCAGAGAAGACTTGCAAATTTAAAGCAAAACGCTAACATGAGTTTGAAAAAAAATAATAATTAAGGGATGTTATGAGAATTAAACTACTTACTGCTGCATTATTAGCTTCTGGTATTGCTTCAGCAGCAACCCCGGTAGATGGTTGGTATACCAGCTTGTTCGGTGGATATAGTTACTTTCCAAGTAATATAAGAGTTAATGACGAATTTGGTCTGTTACGTGATGGTTCTGGATACCGCGGAGGTTACAATGCGGGGGGACGTATTGGGTATCAAAGTAATCCCATACGTTATGAGCTTGAATACACCTATATGAATTCCGATACGACTCAATTTGATATCGTTTTTGTTCCTCAGCTGGGTGTTACCGGAGATATCACCACCAATATGCTTATGGCTAATATATACTATGATTTTCCAGAAATGTTACCTGCCATTTTTCCTTTCTTGGGTGCCGGTATAGGTTATGCCCATGTTGAAGCAGAATTAAATAGTCTGGGGCCAAACGGGGTTACCTTTTTTAATCCGACCACGAACTCATTCGCATATCAGGGAACTGCTGGTATTACCTACAATTTTGCCGAAAATTATGCGGTCAATCTGTCCTACAGATATGCAGCTACTGGAAAAACAAGTGAATTTGGCAAGGTCATTCAAATGCATTTAGCCAATGCGGGTGTGATTTATCGATTTGATTATGGCAATTATAAGTAAGGATACGGAATGAAGCAGTTAATTCGACTCAGTATTCTTTCTGGAATATTATTTAATCAATCCGCAATGGCGCTAAATCCCGTACAAGGGTTTTATGTCGGGCTTTTAGGGACTATTAGCCATGGGCCCTCCAGTGATGAAATTATGGTTCGACCAAATCCGTTCGGGACCAAAGTTATCGGTACAGTAGATTATAGTTCCGTTTCGGGTGGTGGCGGTGGTGTTTTGGGTTATAAATACAGCCATTTTAGAGTGGAAGGAGAGATTTTTTATAATTCCATTTCAACAGGACCATTGACCGTAGGGTCTTGTACTCTGGAGAGTTCCAACATTCTTACGCCGACGGGAGTATGTCCTCGTCCAGAATACGAAACATTCGTCTCACAGGCCTTAGGATATAACGGTAAAAGTAATGCATTATACGGATTAGTGAATGCGTATTGGGATTTTTTCAGTTATGAAGGCGAGACCATGGTGGTACCTTATTTGGGTGCAGGTATTGGTCAAGCTCGTATTAGAAATACAAATAACTTTACGAATACCTACACGTTCAATTCCAAAGAATACACAGAAAGTAACACCAGTGGTGCCTATCAGGGAATCGTCGGCTTAAGTTATTACATGGACGACTATGCCTGGATTGGGATGGATTACCGCTATTTGAGTACGAAAGCGTTACCTGAATTTCAGGACAGACGCTACGCACTTCACACTCTGAACTTTAATGTAAACTTTGCTTTTGACAAGGGTGGGATTTATTAGCTCCTGATATATTCTTTACCCTGTGGCTCCTGCCATAGGGTTACAAATAAGACCATAATCATTGGCCCTACAAATAAGCCCAGCAAACCTAATGTTTCTACTCCACCTAAAATACCAAATAATACCGCTAAAAATGGAAGCTGGATTGCACCGCCAATGAGGACTGGTTTGATAAAATGATCAGCGACAAACATCACTAAAGTACCCCATACCAAAACAACTATAGCGCCAATCACACTTCCAACAGAAATCAGAATAAGTGCTACAGTGATAAATACCAATGGAACAACAAAAGGGATCATGGCCGCAAGAGCAGTAATAAATCCCGTTAAAGTGGGCGCGGGAAATCCTACTAATGCATAACAAATCCCCATTAATAGCCCCACTCCAATTCCCACCACTATAGTGCCATTTACCGTAGCCCTTAACGCGTTAGGGAGCCTGTCAGAGTATCGAAACCAGCGGTCACCAAGGCAGTATTCGCCCACATGATGTACCTGTGACAGTATTTTATCTCCATCTCGATAAAAGAAAAATAAGGTTAACAGAGTAAATCCTACCTGAAATCCACGGTGAGCCAAATTGACACCAACTTGTTTTATATAATAGCTTGCTGGAGTTAACGTTACATGCAGATTGGATAAAAAGTCTTTGATATTGCCCGGCTGACTAAAATGATTATCCCAATACTTAATTAATTCATTGCCTATCATCGGGAATTGAGTTAAAAAATCCGGAGCAGCGCCCCCATCCCGATTGAGCTCTTGTAAGAAATTGATAAATAACTGTAATTCTTTAATGAGGATTCCAACAAACCAGCTTAAGGGCAACAGGAATACTAATGCCATTATCGTAGTGAAAGTAAAAGCAGCTAAGTTATCCTTATTACCAAAAAATTTACGCCATCTTTTATAAAGAGGATAGGTTGCGATGACAATAATTGCAGCCCAAATCAATGATGGAATAAATTTATGGATAATAAATAATGTCAATAAGATAATGCCAATAGTTAATGCGATACTGATAAGCTCTCTATGATTTTTATTCATCGCAAACACCACGCAAATAATTGCAGAATCAACCACGCAGGAACTGCGGCCATTACATCATCCAGCATGATGCCTAACCCCCCATCAACTGTTCGGTCGATCATTCGAATAGGCTCAGGTTTCCATATGTCAAAAACTCGGAACAGGATAAATCCTCCAATCATCCACCAAAGTCCTGTAGAGGCAAGAAACATGGTGAGTAAATATCCTACCACTTCATCCCATACTATGCCTTTATAATCATGCACACCAAGATCATGAGAGACTTTATGGGATACCCAAACACCTAAAATAAATGCAAGAAGAGTAAAGATTAAATACATGACCCAAGGGGTATTCATTAAAAGCAGGTACAGGGGAATGGCCGCCAAAGTTCCCCAGGTACCGGGAGCTATCGGCATAAGTCCGGTGCCGAATCCAAATGCAACAAAATATACTGGGTCACGCCACACTTTCGTGGCTAAATCTATTTGACTCATCCGGTCTCCTTCATGATTTTATTTCATGATTTAGTTATCAGCTGTAGGTTAAAATGATTCTTGTCATTTAAAAATGAGAGTACCCTTGAGGGAGCAATGAGACTATATGGTCATCATCCATTCGCATTTTCAATCCGCATGTGGCGTCAATTACGCCAATGGGAAAACAGGTCAAATTCGTATTTTTAATTTCCTGCATAAATAAATTGAAACGATCAGGTGGTATCGTAAAACATAATTCATAATCATCACCCCCTGTAAGTGCCAAGTCAATGGGGGTTTTTTGCCAATATTTAGGAACTAAGGGGTGTACAGGAATTGCATCCGCATTCAAGTTAGCACCCACCCCACTGGCTTCACAAATGTGATTTAAATCGGCAGTTAAACCATCAGAAATATCTATCGCTGATGAGGCAAATTTCTGCAATAAGGTCGATAAATCAACGCGTGGGTTTGGATAATGCAATTTATTCATTAGTTCCGTTTTATCATCAGGCGAGATATTGGATTCATTGAGAAGTTTAACTGCTAAAGCAGCAGCGCCTAATTCACCTGAGACAAGTATTACATCACCAGGTTTTGCGCCACATCGCCTCACTGATTGACCTTGGGGAGCAAGACCCATAATCGTTATCGTTATGCTTAAAGGACCCCGTGTTGTGTCCCCGCCTACAAGGTCAATATTATATGTGTTGAGGGTGTTCTTTATTCCCTGGGTGAAGGATTGAAGCCAGGAAATATTGATTTCAGGTAAGGTCAGCGCCAAGGTAATCCAGCAAGGTTCCGCAGCCATTGCCGCCATATCACTTATATTAACCCGAAGGGCTTTGCTTGCAATAACCTGCGGATCCCATTCAGGAAGAAAATGAACTCCTGAAACTAAGGTGTCGGTGCTAACTAATAGTTGACTTCCCTCAGGAACTTCCATGCAGGCAGCATCATCCCCTATCCCATACACCACGCTTGGGCGTTTAAGGGGAATGCTTTTAAAGAAATCATTTATTAATNNTCATTCATTACTCAAACTTATTTCCACTGCACGCACCTGTTGCGCCAAATTATTTAATACACCATTCACATAACGGTGACCATCTTGTGATCCAAATTCTTTAGTCAAGGATATGGATTCATCAAGAACTACTTTATAGGGTATCTCGGGACAGTGAATCAGTTCAAACGCACCTATTCTTAAAACAGTGAGCTCGATAGGATTTAACCCACTTATCTCTCGATCAACAAAAGGAGAAAAACTTTCCTCTAATGCAGTTACTTCATTAGGAATACCATGTAACAAGCGACAAAAGTAATCGCCATCCACCCGGTCCATATTGTTAGCAACTCGAAACTGTGCTTCTATTTCATGCAGTTCACTACCTGACATCAGCCATTGATAAAGTGCCTGTAAGGCCAATTTTCTTGCGCGTCTTTTACCACTTATTGATTGCTTTTCCACTGTTACCTCATAATATTATAACAAGAGCAGGTTTCGTAATTTTGACCATATTTTTAATAAACTAATCTCAATTAATCCTATCCTTTAATTAGTCAGCAAAACAGCTTAATTCCTGATTTATTCCCTTAATATCTTTTATTTCAACTTACGTCTAATATTTTATTTGAACTACGTCTAAAATCTTATATTTCACCTGTCTAATATCTTATGTTTCAACTATCTCGACATAAACCTAAATCACCTACTCCGTTTACTAAAACACCCATCCAACCCGGCATACAACACCCTATCCTCCTACGCCCNNAGCCACTTGCTCAGCTGAACGCCGTTCATAGTATGAATGCCCTTCATAGTATGAATGCCCTTCATAGTCTGAGTGCCGTTCATAGTCTGAACGCCATTCATAGTCTGAGCGCCGTTCATAGTCAAAGCAGCACTCGTAGTCAGGGCGCACTTCAACACCCTATCCTCCTACGCCCCGCGACTTGTTCGCGGGGGCCAGTAATCTAATCAGAATCCATTACCTAATTCTG
>DEHS01000109.1 GCA_002352055.1 Legionellaceae bacterium UBA2794 | reverse complement strand
AAATATACGGATCCGAGTGGGCAATGGGTGCATATTGTAATAGGTGCTGCAGTTGGTGGGGTAATAAATTTAGGAATAAAAGCTTATCAGGGAAAAATTCATAGTTGGGGAGATGGTTTTGTTGCTTTTGGAATTGGTGCAGCAGCAGGTGCATTAGGAGCACTAACAGGAGGTGCGGCTTTTGCTGCAGCAGGAGGAGGAGCAGCCGGTGCCGGAGGTTTTGCTGCCGGTGCAGCAGGTGGTGCAGCAGGTGCCGCTGTTTCCATGCCTGTAATGAGCATAGGTAATTCTAATTACTTTGGCGATCCTAAGATGACAGCCAAAGAATACTTTATAGGAATATTGGTTGGTGGTGTATTAGGTGGTGTAACCAATGGCATAACAGCTCTTGCCAATGGAGGAAAATTTCTTGACGGAACGCCAAAAAGCGTGGGTGAATATACTATGGCAACTTCCATTCCTACAAAGTCTATACCCAATGACTTACCTGAAATGGATATTATTAAACAGGATATGCCAAATAGCATATCTAAGATGGAGCAGCAAACTTTGTACAAAGTTCAGGGAAGGGATGGAATTAGTTATGAAAACGCTACTTTGGGTAATTCAATTCCTAATAAAAGTGTTGATATTTCTGCCTCTCAAATGTCTGATAAACTTATACAAGCAGGTGGTGAAAAGACACTTATCAATGGAGGCTATAGAATTGACTTAAATGGAACAAGATATGTTTTTTACAACAGAGGTTCTACTGGATCTGCTGGAGTTTCTATTCAAATCAATGGATTAACTATACAAAAATATTTATTAAACGGTTGGTAATGCTATGGAAATAATAAATTTTAATTCGCCAATTTTTAATATTACAAATAAAATCGAACATGAGATTTTTATTTTTGAAAAAAAATTCCCTGATTTCTTATTTAAGATACCATTTGAGAAATATTATTTTTTATGGGATTCGATGTCTTTTAACACATTAAAATTGTTTCAAGAAGTTGTATTGCCACTATTGAACAATGGCTTATGTAAAGAAGCTATTCTTACATCGTTACTACCACATTCTAATGGCAAGGAATTATTAAAGTTTAAACTCGACAATTCTGACTCCGCTGAAATATTTAATCAAACAATGCGCTACGACCCGATTAGTACGAATGAATCACATAATATAATGTATTCGACTCAAGCACCTGCTATTTATAGTATGGATAAATCATGGGCTATTGTAGGCGATTCATGGGATACTGATATTACAGTTTTAGCGATAAACAGTGAACTTAAACAATTTCTTCCAATTAATGATTTTTGTACTATTGAAACAATTGAAAAACTATTATTTTTTGTTCAGGATGAGAATGTCAAAACTAATTTATTGAAACAAATAAAAAAGAATTGGACATAATAGAATTAATTTGAAAAATGAAAAAAAATTGTAATTTAAGATTATTCCCCCTTGTTCTGGTACTTTTATTTTCAGATAGTTGTGTAAGTACGAAACGTTATACTTCATTTACAAAAGAAAAAGTATGGGAATTGCAAAAAACCAGTCAAGTAACACAGAAGCTGGATTATCTTGAAATAAGAACAGACAGCTTGATTGTTCAGGACAGTTTGATAAAGGTTCAGAAATTAAAATCTTTTTTTATTCCCGCAATATTTTACTGGCAATCGGAACATAGTCTAAAATGCGAACTTAGTCCTAAAGTTCCCGTAAGGTTTTTTGAGCAGGAATTTATGCGGCTTGCCGATTCGGCTGATTTAAAATCGAAATTAAACGGTCAAAAGATTGAATTATCAATCTTACAAATTCCTAACAGTTTTGTTTATACTCATAAAGAAAAAACTATCATTTTTATTGTTGCTTATATTGTCAGTAGCTTAGAAGCAATATACCCTGATAACAAAGAGCTAAAAATAAGATACCGAATAGTAGAAAATGACGAAAATAAAAAGACCGGAATTATAACCATACCTAATACGGAACTGCCGATAAAAAATGTATGGAAATCATCAAAAAAGTTTACGTGGGTTTATCTTGACAAGTATAAAAAAATTAATGAGAAAACAGCAAAAGATGTTTTTGAAAATTTGATAATATTGTTTTGAGAATTTATAGCTACTACTACATTACAAAATATCACCTGATTCTAATTGCTAAAAGTGCACACGCAGGACATCCCAACTTCGGGAATTAGTGGACCTGGTGCGCAAATGATAGTAACAGGCGCCAATGGGGAAGTATGGTTTAGCCCAGACCATTATAGAACATTTATAAAAATCAGATAATATGAAGAAGATTAAAGAAGTCATAATTCCAAAAGAAATTAAGACAAAAGATGAGCTTTTAAAGCACTTATCATTTGTCTTAAATTTACCTAAGTATTTTGGCTTTAATTGGGATGCATTGCAAGAATGTTTGTGTGATTTACATTGGCAAAAAGAAAAAAAATTAATAATTATTCATGAGCAAGGATTTAATCTTAAAGAAACTGATAATGATATTTATAGAGATGTTTTAAAAGCATCTGTTGAGAGTTGGCATAGTTCAGATATACATACAATAGAAGTTTATTTTCAATAACTATATATGAATTACCTTCAGGGGCAATCAATATTGGAAGAATTGTTATTCATTAGTAAAATGAGAAAGTTACATACAAAAGAAAAAAAGCTGATTCTTTGCTTGCTAAAAAAGAAAGATACATCATTTAATTGTCCCAATCTAAACGAAGTTTATGTTGAAGATATGGATGATGGAGGCATGGGAAGTCTTTATATTATTTCAGAAATTAAGGAGAAAAAGAATAGAAAAATGTTAAAGAGCATTGCTGAGTTGACAGTTAAAGACAAAGATGGAATAACAATTAGTATTACTTTAGATATTGATCATGAAGGTAAACTTTTTGAATTAGATATATGGAAAGTTGATTTTAGTCCCTTAATTGATTACCCTGAATGTTAAGGTGGTAATGGAATTCCATTTTGCTCCTGCACCAGTTTTAACACCTAACAGAGTTAAACCATGAATCCATATTATTATCTTTTTTATATAATTTATAAATGTGTTAAGCTAACGACAAAGGAAAACTTACAACATTTAGTTCCTGAGTCATCAACAAATGTACTTTTGTTCGGTATAACAAATTATTTTGGAGTAACGCTAACTCTCACTAAAGTGATACAATTCTTTCCAATAAATAAGATTTTATTTTTACTTCTCTTTTCAATTTTTCCAATTATATTATATTTCATCAACAAAAGTTTATTTCTTTATAATAGTAATTATAAAAAAATAGAAGAGTATTATGATAAAACCAATAGGCTAAAGAAAATACATTTTATATTGATTACTATTACATATATGACATTTTCAATAATCCTTATGATATTGGCAGGAATTACATATGCAGCATCGAATTAATTATACAGTTGGTTTTGGAATTCAGTCAGGCGACTATGAGGAGTTCAGAGATGCAAGTAACAATGTAATGCGAAGATTGCATTACATT
>DEHS01000082.1 GCA_002352055.1 Legionellaceae bacterium UBA2794 | reverse complement strand
ACGTTTTCCACTACCACAATGGCGTCATCTACTACCAGCCCTATAGCCAGCACCAATCCTAATAGACTCAGTGTATTTATAGAAAAACCAAATGCACTAAATAAAGCAAACGTACCAATCAAAGAGACAGGGATAGCGATGCAAGGGATTAAAGTGGTGCGCCAATTTTGTAAAAATAAAAAAACCACTAAAAAAACCAGACCTATCGCTTCAAATTAAGTAATCACTACCTCAATTAGAGATTCCTTGACGAAATCAGTGGTGTCATAAGCAATGGTATAAGACATCCCTGCGGGAAAGTCTTTTGCCACTCGTTTCATTAATTTTTTAACCGCTGTGGCTACTTGCAATGCATTGGAGCCTGGCAATTGATACACCCCAAGACTGGCTGTAGGCTTTCCATTAAATTGAGAGGTAGTAATGTAGCTTTCTGCACCCATCTCAACGCGCCCTAAATCCTTCACTCGGACAATTTGACCATTTTCCCTGGTTTTAACAATAATATCGGCAAACTGTTCCGCGTCGCTTAATTGGCCCAAGGTATTAATCTGATACTGAAAAGGAATATTTTGTGCTACAGGCGGTTGACCGATAACCCCTACCGCAGCTTGTTGATTTTGTTCCTGAACCGCCTGAATTACCTGTTGCGGAGAAACCCCCATGCTTGCCAATTTATCTGGATTTAACCAAATCCGGATTGAATATTGCAGTAAACCAAAATTATTAACATTTCCCACTCCAGGTATTCTGCTTAATTCAGGGGTAAGATGGATGTCCGCATAGTTACCTAAAAACACATCCCCTAAAGTCCCATCTGGCGAAATAATATTCACTACCAGAACCATATCACTGGACACTTTCTGAATGGTTATTCCTGCCTGGTTCACTGCGGGGGGAAGCAACGGATTGGCAGTGTTAGTTTTATTTAAAACATCTACTGCCGCAATATCAATATCATAACCCACATCAAAAGTGATATTTATAATTGAATTTCCATTATTAGTACTGTTGGAAGACATATAAATCATCCCTTCAACACCGTTAATATTCCTCTCTAAAGGTGTAGTAACGGTGTCGGCCACTACGCCTGAGCTCGCACCGATGTATTGAGAGGTTACTTGAACCTCAGGGGGCACTATAGAGGGATACTGTGCAATAGGTAAAATATAAATGGCAATGCCACCTATCAGCACCATCATTATTGCAATAACCATTGCAAAGATGGGACGATAAATAAAGAATTTAACCATTATTAGAGCTCGAAGGTGCTTGCAACTCCGGTTTTACCAGCTCACCAGCGCGTATTTTTTGTAACCCATTCACAATTAACAAATCACCCGCTTTTACCCCTGAGGTAACAATATAGTTTTGCTCAAACATTCCCGATGTGTTTATCGTCCTAACCTCAACCTTATTGTCCGAGTTCACCACATATACCGTTCTTTGTCCTTGTAATTCCATAACTGCTGCTGCAGGTATTAATAAAGAAGGATCATTTTTGGATAATTGCAATGTAAGATTGACATAAATACCGGGCAACAAGAGTTTTTCAGGATTGCTGATTAAAGCCCTCATTAATATAGTTGATGTAGGGGTGTCTGCTTGATTGTTNNGTTGAGTATCGTGGGGTAATGTTACTTTAACGTCAAAGGGCATGTTTTTTCGATATTTAAGAAAAATTCCGTAATCTTCCACACTAGGACTAAACTGAACATAAATCGGATCAAGTTCTACCACATTTGCTAACAATGTTTTTTCGTTTGCTCCTACCAAATTACCTACATCAACAAATTTTTCTCCAATTATTCCATCTATAGGTGATCGCATGGAGCAATATCCGAGATTAATTTGCGCAGTCTCAACTTGAGCTTTCTGGATTTGAATGTCGGCCTCGGCAGCACCATACTGCGCCGCTACTTCATCATAGTTTGATTGAGNNCATCCCCTTTTTTAACCAATTCCTTCAAACGCAGATATTGAACTTTTTGATATTGCATGTTGGCGATACTGCGTGCCAATTGCCCTTCTGCAAGACTTAATTGAGCTTCAAAAGGCTTGGGATCGATAACGAAAAGCAGTTGATCTTTCTTAACCGGTTTGCCTTCAATGAAATTTTTCTCAATAAGAAACCCCTCAACCCGCGCCTTTATAGCAACAGCTCCAATGGATTGAGTAATACCGATGTAAGTTCTATTTAAGGGGATTGGTGTTACTGTTAATTTAATTACAGGCACCGAGGGGGCTATACTTGGAGTGGACTTATTTTCCTTGCATCCAGTCAATAAAATGACCAATATTANNTATCAAAATACGTTTAGTGAACATAATTTGGTGTCATCCCTGAGACTGTATCAAGCTTGGCTCTGAATTTATGTATCTATGATACTAAACCAAAATACCACGCGAATACTATACTTCAGCAAGTTTACTTAATTGCAGTTCTGGAACGAGACTTTTCAATAAAATCAATAATTCATCGCATTGATGTTCCGAGCATGCTGTATTTAACATACGAATGGTCTGCGTCAATTCGTGCCAATCAAGCTCACGAAACTTCGCTTTAAATAATTTTTCATGCATCGTCGATGCTAACTGCTCAGACTCATGAAATAGTTCTTCATATAATTTTTCACCAGGACGAAGTCCAGTATACTCGATTAAAATATCCTTACCTGGCTCTTTTCCTGCAAGACGAATCATTTGCTCTGCAAGGTAGCTTATTTTAATTGGATCGCCCATATCCAATACAAAAATCTCGCCCCCTTCACCATTAACCATCGCTTGTAAAATTAATTGACTGGCTTCAGGAATGGTCATAAAGTAACGCTGCATATCAGGATGCGTCACAGTGAGGGGCCCACCATTTTGCAATTGCTTTTGAAATAAAGGAACCACACTTCCAGCTGAACCTAAAACGTTACCAAAGCGAACTGTAATGAATTTTGTGGTCACACGAGTATTTAAATTCTGACAATATATCTCTGCGACCCGCTTGGTAGTTCCCATAATATTTGTGGGATTTACTGCTTTATCAGTAGAGATTAAGATAAATTTTTCAACACCGACAGCCACACTGGCTTTAGCTACTACCTGAGTTCCAATCACATTATTGAACACTGCCACACGAACCTGGTTCTGTAGTAAGGGTACATGCTTATACGCTGCAGCGTGGAAAACAACTTCCGGTTTAAAATGATCAAATAAATGATCAATTGCTACCTCATCCGTGACACTAATTAAGGCTAACTCCAAAGGGATGTCAGGATACTTAATTGAAAGCTCCTGTTCCATTTGATACAAATTAAATTCACTATTCTCTACGATTGCCAGACTGTGCGGCTTTAGGTCCATTACCTGACGACAAAGCTCCGAACCAATAGAGCCCCCTCCTCCAGTCACCAAAACTCTTTTTCCCGTAATATTGGCGGCTATTTTATTCCATTCAAGATGTACCTGATCCCGCCCTAATAAATCTTCAATATTTACTGGCCTTAACGCATTCACTTCGATTTGCCCGGCCGCAAGCGCAGTAATACCCGGTAATGTTCTAAAAGTTACATTACTTCCCTCACAATAGGTAACAATTCGCCTCATGGTGGCTGAACGAGCAGATGGAATAGCAATAAATATCAAGTCTACAGAGTATTGATCTACGAAATCACTAATTTCCCGAATGGGTCCTAAAACACGAACCCCATGTACTTCCAGGCCTCTCTTGCTGATGTTGTCATCTACAAAACCGATGGGATAGTAATAATTACTTCTTTTTAAATCACGAACCAAACTTTCACCTGCAAGACCTGCACCTACAACCAATACTCTTTTAATGTCCTCCGCAGCATAGGATTTACCGCGTTTATCCCAATGAAGGCGAATCATTAAACGCCCCCCGCATAGAATCATTGCCAGGATGATACAATACAAAGGAAATACAGCGCGAGGAAGATGTTGTAAGACTGAAGTGAGATAAAGAACGGGGATAACCAGAACCATTGCAGTTACAGAGGCTTTTAAAATACGAATCACATCGTTTAACGAAGAAAAACGCCACAAGCCACGATATATTTTGAAATAATAATAACAGCTAATCTGCACAAGGCTTAACAATCCCAAGGCAATAAAAGAATGGGTAGACGTTAACACGCTTGGATAGGGGTGCATATTAAAACGCAACCAATAGGCTGTATACCAGGCAATGGGGATTGCTGCTGTATCAAATAATATAACGGGTAATTTGGATAAAAATTTTCTTAGTGATAAAATTATTTTTTGCATCATAAATATACAGTATTTAATCCATTCTTTTGGAGAATGGTACACTATGTCATCGGCTATAGCATCAAAAATTAGCAAACAATTCATATCGATAACTGGAATCTTTATCAGCAGCTGAAAAAACAGTTATTAATTTATAGTCATTATTATGTTTGAGAAGCTGTTTTAAACATAAATCGCTTGGGGAATAAGTTGTCTTATCAGCTTCCACTAAAGAAGTTAAAATCACGGCGGTGGGGTTTTTCTGTAGAATTTCATTACAAAATCGCTCATAGCGTTCCCGATGAGAATCATGAGCCATGGCTTCGTTATTAAGGCAGTACGAGTCTATTATTTGTACTTTACTATGATATGGAATCATTCCGGCGTCTGCTAATACAACTTTATCGTCACTATGTAACGTTGCATTAAGCCATTGAATCACTTTATTGCGTAAATGCTCCCCTTCAATAGGACCTTTGGTGAAGTAACGATATTCAGCGAGAGTAAACTTGGGAATAAATAAAGCAATAATTAAAAAGGACATACCAAAAATATAAATCGGATACATCTTGCCAGGATGAGGGACATAATTCCTAATTAAAATACCTAGCCCCTGCAAGGACAATGGTAATAACAGTACAAATACAGGCAAAAAAAGACGATTATAAAAGGCAACTATCGGGTCAGAGTTCATTAGCATCAATAAATACACCAGGGAAGGCAGCCATAAGAAATAATGACGTTTGTCTTTAGCGTTAATTACTGCAGGTATTGAAAGGATGATCCAGAGCAATGTTAATTTTAGGTAAGCAGCATCGAGCTTGAACCACTCATTAATAAATCCCTTACAATAGACAGCATTAGGAAATAAATATCCATAATAATGCCAACGCCATAAAAAATACGGCAAATAAAACATGCCTATGGGGGCTATGTAACTTAGGGTTAAATACCCATAATCGCGAAGGTTTCTGCAAGGAGCATCCCAAAGGATTAATAGAAGGAACAAAACCATTAAAGCAGGTGCCTCGGGCCTGGTGAAACCTGCAACGGATATAAATACCCCTGCCATAAAAAAATAAAGGTGTTTCAATGGCCCCCGATGTTTTGGATAAAACAGATACCCTAATCCTCTGAACGCAAAATAGACACTTCCTGATATTAGCGCTTGATAAACCGAGGTTTCCAGACCACTAATTGCCCAAATTATCTGTCCTTTATAAAACAATAAAGCGATGCAGGGGATAAGGGCAATTCTTGCATCAAACCAAAATCGGGAAATAAGATAGATAAAAACACAGGTAAAAAACAATCCAGCTAATCCTGCAAGTTTTAAAGTGACTACAGGATCCAATTTTAAAAATAAACTCAGGGCACCAAGAAGTACAAAACTAAAATTGGAATACCCTTCAACGGGCAAGTCATTAAAATTCCATAATAAACCATCCCCTGCCACCCAATTTCTGGCGTAACGAAGAGAAATGTACATGTCATCAATGGTAAATGGCCAAATCGCCAGGATTTGAAAAATAAACAGATAACTTAATAAAATCAATAAAAATCCGTCGTACCAACGGATTTTTACCCTCATTGATTTAATGCCAGAAAGGTTAAAATTGCAAAACACCACAAATTTATGCGTGACAGTCGGTCACTTAAAAATACATTAACCGGATCGTCATTATTCACGTCCTGAGTAGAAAGCCAACTGAACCGCCATAATGCAATCGCAGCAAAGGGCAAAGTCAAGAGAAAATAAAACGACTCATCTTTTGCATAAATAGTATAGAAAAGATAAGTAATATAAGTTGCAATCCCTGTTCCTGCGATTAGTTTATCGAGAAATAATGGGTTATATTTTTTCAATACGCGCCGAGTGGAGTTTTTTAATCCAAGCTGCATTTCCAAACGTCTTTTATTTAACGCAATAAATAAACTTAAGAGGGTAGCTGCAGTAATGAGCCATACTGAAATATGTAAGCCTATCCCAACTGTTCCTGCTAACACCCGCAACAAAAATCCTGTCGCAATACATAAAACATCGAAAATAGGTACTAATTTAAAGTAATGATTGTAGGTAAAATTAATTAGCAGATATACAGTCAGAATGACAGCCAGTTGTTTTGATATTAACCAACCTAAAGTCAATCCGGTAAGTAATAGCAGCAATAACATAAAAATGGCTTCGGATATGGGAACAGATTGACTGGCAATAGGACGATGCTGTTTGTATGGATGCATACTGTCTTCGAACCGATCATGAATATCATTATAAATATAAACAGCGCTTGAAATAAGACAAAATGACAAAGCGGCTAATATCGCAGGTATAAAATAACCGAGCTCAGGAGTATAAAAAAAACCCAGCATTACGAATACTGCTTTACTCCAATGCGAAACACGGAGGAGTGAAAGATAACTTATTAATTTGTCCACACTAATAACCTTTGTTGTGTTACTAAGCCTTATAATATGAAAAGGCCCTATAGTATCCTAAATAAACCATAACCCTGACAGGCATACTAAGCCCTTTCCTATATCAAAATTAATACATAACCCATGTTATTATCATACTTGCTAAAAGTACCATAATTTCTAAAAAAAACATCATTTCATTAATCGAAACTATAAATAAAATAAAATCCGTCATAAGTTTGCAACAATATAGTAAAAAATAGTCAATTAAGTTTGCATTTAATCAATGAGTTAGTAATATTAAAATTCAAATGGAACTTTAATCCAAGACAAGAGGTCTATTATGCACTATATACTGCCCGTCAACGCCTTAAATAAACTTAATTCTCTACGTGAAGAATATCAAATTCAGAAAAAAATTAATTTGACAGAAAAACCCTCCTTATTCGGTCTTCCCAAGTTTTTTGGTGGCGTGGATGTCGAGAGCAGAAATAAACAAACTTTATTCCTCAAGCAAATACATACGTTACTTGGGCTTCATTTGTTAAAAGAAGCAGACATTAAAACGATTGGACAACATGAGGGTTACGTAACGGCAGCCAGATTTTACATCGCAGCCTGTCTTTATATTATGCCCCAATTAACAAGCAATTCTGTATTATTAAAAATAATTAATGAAGATCTGGGTATAACTGCCACCAATTATCTTGATCAGGAAGATAAAGAAATATGCATTCTTGCAGCGACTCGACTCACATCAGCAAGTGCTACACTCAGAGATGCCAACATTACTTTAAAAAAAACCAATCTTCCACCCATATCGGAGAAGGAATGGGCTGATTTTACTGATTTTTTAAAAAATTTCACCATCAACAAAGAAACTAAAAATCCTTACAGTAACTATCCCATTACCTCAATAACTCAACCACTCTGCAAGGCAGGATTCATGTATGTCGGTGGAGCAATTGGCCTTCTGGTTGGAAATACGGTAAGTCGCTCCATGGCGCCTCGGGAAAAGCTCACCGCGATGATCGGAACAGTTTGTCTTGTATTAGGAACCGCTGGTACCACGGGTATAGCAATTATAGGCCCTGTAATTGCTGAGAACTTAATGACTTCTTTTTGTAGCATAAGCCTTGCTCACATTATTGGTAAAAGTATGGGCATTTTAGGTCAGGGCGTAGGCTATGGAATAGGAATGCCATTAGATATTTCATACCGGTTATTGTGGCAAGCCTGCTCCACAATTGGGGAATATTACAATAGTAAAAATGAGAATCAATTTCTGTCAGGAACGCGTATCTCTGATGGTTCGTATCTCCTTAAAGGAAACATTATCAAGTTAACTCCATTAAATGAAATTCAACAAGAGTCAGGTTTGAAAATTGTAGAGGTTCAAGAGGATGGTTTATTATCTAACATTAGTAAGCCTATAGCACAACCTGACCTTCCATTAGACTTAATTGAAGAATTAACAAAAAATAAGCAAAATAAATCAGATGAAATAAACCCTGTTGTGGTGAGTGATGGGGAATATGAAGCGAGCAAGGCAATAATTTAGAGCACAATTAATCCATCTCACAGTCATCAGAGCATAGCCAGGTCTCTCTTGTTTACCCACACGGGCGAAACTTGGCACGCTCAGGATGAACCCTCTTAATAGCGCATCGCAACCTGCTCCTCGCCCAATATAGTGCTCAAAAGACTTAACAGCTCATCACAAGGGGTAACGTGCCACTGTTTTGCAAGATTTAAACTCGCTTTAGCGTAATCATTCATATACGCCAGTTGCACCACGCATTTACCGGCATGCGTTTTTAAAGCCTGTTGTAATGAGGACAGGAGTGATTTACTCTCCGGATTTAAACGCAACTCCAAACAACGCGCAAATCGGGTTCGAGCATCTGATACACTGTATAATTGGAGTGCCGTCATTTTAACACCACCATTGTAATCGTCATGAGCAACTTCTCCCTCAACGACCAACATGTTTCCTGATGCCAGAGGTTCAGTAAACTGATCAAAAAGTTCCCCAAACACCACGACATCCATTCGACCCGTTGAATCATCCAAACCAATAATAACCAATTTTTTACCCCTCTTGGTTACTATCTTTCTGATGCCGGATACTTGCGCACAAATAATTGCTTTTTTATGCTGCGATGGATTTAATTGACTGATTGGCACAATAAAATCGCCAAACTCACGCCGGTATTGATCCGCTGGATGGCCAGTCAGATAAAAACCCAGAACCTCACGTTCCCCTTCTAACCGTTGGGCTTCTGACCAGGTCTTACAAGTTAAATATTCTTGTTCGTGCGCATTGTCCTCAAGTAATGAAAATAAATCAAATTGCCCACTATTTTGATTTTGATGCTCTTTTTCCGCTACCTTAAGTGCTTTTTCCAAAGACGCGTTTAAGACTGCTCGTTCAATCTGCCAATCATCAAATCCACCACTTTTAATCAAGGCTTCCAACACCCGCCGATTTACTTTTCGTAAATCCAGACGCTGGCAAAACTGAAACAGATCGGTATAAGAACCATTTTGAATTCGCTCTTGGGTAATACAGTCAATCGCAGACTCCCCTACCCCCTTTATCGCACCTAATCCGTAAATAATCGTCTTCTCATCACTCACTGTAAATGGGTACAGGGAGGAATTTATTGAGGGGGGTAATACGTTCAGTTTCATATGGGCGCATTCATCAATAAAAGTGACCACTTTGTCGGTATTATCCATATCAGAAGACATAACCGCAGCCATAAAGGCGGCAGGGTAATGCGCTTTTAACCAGGCTGTTTGATATGCGACCAAGGCATAAGCCGCTGAATGGGACTTGTTAAATCCATATCCGGCAAATTTTTCCATCAAATCGAAAATGTGAGTTGCTACGCTTTCATCAACACCTCGAGCTTTAGCACCTTCTGTAAAACTTTCCCGTTGCTTGGCCATCTCTTCAGGCTTTTTCTTTCCCATAGCCCTACGAAGCATATCTGCTGCACCAAGGGTGTAATTAGCCAGGACCTGAGCAATTTGCATTACTTGTTCTTGATATAAAATAACGCCATAGGTCGGTTTAAGAATAGGTTCCAGATCAGGATGAGGATAATCAACAACGGCGCGCCCATGCTTCCGATCGATGAAGTCATCAACCATCCCGGACTGTAATGGACCAGGTCTAAATAAAGCAACCAATGCGATAATTTCTTCAAAACAATCAGGTTGCAATCGATTGATAAGCTCCTTCATCCCACGGGACTCAAGCTGGAATACCGCTGTGGTTTTACACGCTTTAAGTAGATCAAATGTTGCGGTGTCGTCTGTGGGAATTTGGCTGATATCTATAGCCGCCAACCCTTGCTCTTTTCTTTGTTTGTTTACTGTTGCCAAAGCCCAATCAATAATGGTAAGAGTCCGCAACCCTAAAAAGTCAAACTTAACCAAGCCTGCAGACTCGACGTCATCTTTATCAAATTGACTGACGATTTGGGTTGAGCCTTCTTCACAATAGATTGCAGTGAAGTCAGTAAGGCGTGATGGAGCAATAACCACTCCGCCCGCATGTTTGCCTGCGTTACGGGTGATACCTTCAAGTTTTAAGGCTAAATCAATTAGCTCTTTAACCTCTTCCTCGTCTTCATACCTTTTTCGCAGCTCCGGTTCCTGCTCCATCGCTTTACTCAGGGTAATTCCTATTTCAAAAGGAATTAATTTCGCCAGTTTATCTACAAATCCATAGGGATGACCAAAAACTCGGCCCACGTCACGGACCACCGCTTTTGCAGCCATGGTTCCAAAAGTAATGATTTGCGACACACTTTGTCGGCCATATTTTTCAGCCACATAATCAATAACCCGATCGCGACCTTCCATGCAAAAATCGATATCAAAGTCAGGCATCGAAACCCGTTCCGGATTTAGAAAACGCTCAAAAAGGAGTTCGTATTCCAAAGGATCAAGATCAGTAATTTTAAGCGCATAAGCCACCAGAGAGCCCGCACCGGAGCCTCGGCCGGGACCAACCGGTACGCCATTATTTTTTGCCCATTGAATAAAATCAGCAACAATGAGGAAATACCCCGCGAAGCCCATATTATTTATAACTTCTAACTCTATTTTTAATCGACTATCGTACTCAGGTCTCGCGGAAATTAACTCTTCCTGAGTTTTATTTTTAAAAAGCTGAGTAAGACGCTCCTCCAGACCCTGCTCAGATAGTTGACATAAATACTGCTCGACCGTGGCACCTTCGGGTGTAGGAAAGTTAGGCAGATAATTATTTCCAAGATCAAGAGTAACACTGCAGCGCTTGCTAATCTCCACCGTGTTCTTTATAGCACTTGGCAAATCAGCGAACAAAGCAACCATTTCGTCAGCAGATCTTAGATACTGTTGTGAGCTATATTGTTGCACTCTTCGGGGATCGGCAAGGGTAAATCCCTCTCTGATACAGACTCTTGCTTCGTGTGCATCAAAATCTGCTTTGTCCAGAAAGCGCACATCATTCGTTGCTACTAATGGTAGGTGCAATTCATCGGCTAATTGAATGAGTTGTTCATTATATAATTGTTCATCGGCTCTGCCTGTGCGCTGAATTTCAAGGTAAAAGCGATTAGGAAATAATGTTTGCCAATGCAAGGCACGTTTTCTGGCTAAATTTAAATCATTAGCAATCAGTGCCTGACCTATATCCCCAAACTTTCCACCGGATAACGCAATAATTCCTTCGGCATAATCCGCAATCCATTGAAATTGAACACGAGGTTCTCCCTGATATTGACCTTCCTGATAGGCCTTTGAGACTAAACAGGTTAAATTTTTATATCCTTGCGAATTAAGACATAGCAGTACCAGGGATGAGGTTATATCCGGGTTTGCTGGGTCATGGCAGGGAAGATCACTTCCTATAATGGGTTTTATGCCGGCATCAGTTGCGGCTTTAAATACTTTTACCGCTGCAAATAGATTACAGAAATCCGTCACCGCAACAGCACACATACCTCTTGCTGGCAAAGCTTTCATTAATGGCTTTACTCGAACCAACCCATCAACCAAAGAAAACTCAGTGTGCACCCGCAAATGAACAAATTGTTGTTGCATAGATTTAAAACTCTTAACAATAATTAATGAACTTTACCTTAAAAACCGACCTTTGATCTACCAGGAATTAATATTTAACGAAAACATTAAAGATGAGCCTGACGAGGATCAAATGCATCCCTTACCGCATCAGCAAATAAATTAATTGCCAAAACAAGGAGAAACATTAGCAAAAATGCAGCAAACATAGGCCACCATACTACAGGATCGCGTGCCAGTTCCAGGCGAGCCCCATTAATCATATTGCCCCAACTTATGGTCATTGGTGAAACACCGACACCAACATAGGATAATACCGCTTCGGCCAAAACTAAAAAACTAAAATCCAGTACCAAAGTAATAATAACAATATGCATCACATTAGGGAGCAGATGCTTACGAATTATGGTAAACCAATTACTTCCCAAGGCGCGCGCTGCCATAACATAATCCACTTCCCGTAATTTTAACGTTTCTGCTCTTAATAAACGACACAAGCTGGTCCAACTCGTTACTCCTAATATGAAACACAAGGCTAATAATCGGGCATCGGCACTTTTCGCCAAAGTATTAAACTGCTCCGGATGACTGGCTATATAGGTTTGCAAGGACAGTACAGACGCAGTAATCAGCAATACCCCTGGAATGGAACTTAATGTGGTATAAATGTATTGAATAATATCATCAACCAAACCACCAAAATATCCAGCAGCAATGCCCAAAAATAAAGCTAAAGGCAGCATAAATAAGGTAGTTAAAAGACCAATTATTAAACCGGTGCGAATACTTTTAATGCTGAAATAGAAAATATCCTGACCAATTTTGCCCGTACCTAATAAATGAAAATAGCGTGATAACCAAAAGCTGGCGAGTACCGCAAAAAGAAGAAGACCAAGGGTTATAAAGGCACTAATCGCTGAGGCGCTTAACCCCATTATTGGCGTCATTTGGAGCAACTTTTTAATAAAAAGAACTCCTCCCCAAACTGCTATTAGAGCAATGAAACTATAAATCAAGGAGCGGACCAAGATAAATTGGATAAGGTCAATTTTATCAGCCTCAGTCTGAATCGATGCAGGGGGAAAGTTTAAACGGGGATAAATCTGTGTTGTTACTCCATCAATTAACTGAGTTTCTGTGACAAATAGATTCAAGGCTAAGGGAGCTGAATAGGTTTTTTCGTAAATACTACCCATAGGCGCCAGGATTTTGTCTAATAAAGAGTCGGCATTCTCCGATCCTGAATTAGCAGAGTTAATATGAATGGAGTCAAGAACACCTATAATCAGAAACATCAATAATACGATACCTGCACTCACGGCCAACGGTCGTTGAATAATCAATAAAAAAGAATGTCTGATGTGTTGCTTGCGCAGACTCATCAAAATCAAAATCAGACTTAGAGTCAAAAGTACCAGAAAACATATATCAGTCCATAAAAATTCAAAGGTCATGATAACTTTACTCTTGGATCAACTAAAAGGTAGGAAAAATCGGTAAGCACAAGTCCTGCAATGTAAAGAATAGAGCCAAGAAACACCATCGCTCTAACTATTGCAAAATCCTGTTGTGCTATTGCATCGATAATGTAACTTCCCAATCCAGGTACCCCAAAAAATGACTCCAATACCAGACTGCCCATAAATAAAGAGGGAATTATCACGACAATACCTGTTAATATAGGCAACATGGCGTTTTTTAAAACATGCTTAAACAATACTTTTTGCTCGGATAAACCCTTAGCACGAGCTGTTTTCACATAATCTTTATTAATTTCTTCTAAAAATAAAGTCCGATACCAACGTGCGCCTGCCCCCAGTTGTCCAATAACGGCAACAACAACTGGTAGAACAATAAATTTCAAAGCCTCGAGCCCGCCATCATAGCCGGAAATGGGAACCAGACGTAATAATTTCCCAAACAGATATTGGCCACCAATAATATAAAACAAAGTTGAAATGGACATTAGTATGATGCAAATAATTACCCCGGATAAATCAAGATNNAAAAATGCCATAGCCATAGCAAAAACAATATTTATCAGAATACTCAAAAATAAAATAGGAAGCGCAATGGCAAGACTGGGCCACATTCGATAGCTAATATCGTTGCTTATATCTCTTCCCGCATCAGAAACTCCAAAATTAAAAGTAAATAGTAATAAGGATTTTTGATAAAAAAGAGTTTGTTTTATGGTATTTAATCCCGATTTTTCAGCGTTATAAAATAAAGGCAAATTATAACCATGCACTTCTTTCCAATCATCAATAGCCTGTTGTTCGACATGCTTGTTACCCAAATGCATCCGCGCAATATCATCGGGACTATTCACCATAAAGAACAAAATAAAAGTAAGTAAATTAATTCCAAAAAGAATAGGGATGGCATAGGCAATTCGTCTGATTAAATACCTAATCATTAATTTTCATCCTCTTTGCAGGTTGTCTTTCTTTTTTATAAAAAGCGATGAGAAGAGGAAGGAGCAAGGCAATCATCAATAAAAGTAATACCACTAAAGGCCAAAAAACAGGACTATTCCAGGCATGTCTTAAATGATTACGTGCTTTAGCATCAACTGAAACAAATTTTAAAGTATTCGTCGATATTCCATTAGGCTTTACATTAGATACCCAACGTTGTGATAAAATAAAATCCTCTGGATGCATCCCCCAAATCCAGGGTGCATCATACCGAATTATTTCAATCATGCGATCAATTAATTTTTGTCTTTCAGCGTCATTACTACGATTTTTCATTAAATTAAACAGGCGATCAAATTCTGGATTGCTGTAATTGGCTGCATTTTCCCCTCCATAAGTAACTTTTCCATTGGGTCCATACAATTGAAACAGAAAATTCTCAGGATCAGGATAATCCGCGTTCCACCCCCAACTAAAAATTTGAGTGTTCCCCAAACGCATTTTTTCTTGAAATCGATTATAAAGCGTGGTTCTGATATTTAAATCAATACCGATGTTTGCAAATTGCTTTCGCATCCAATCCAGAAGTGACTTATCATCAGGCCCCCCTTTGGTAGTCACGTCATAATGCAGAATCAATGGTTTCCCAGTTGCGGGATCGATACCACCAGGATAACCCGCTTCAATTAATAATTTTCGAGCATCATCCAGTGAGCGCCGGGTAGCTGTATTATTTTTCCACTCGTACATATAAGGATTAATTCCAGCCTCACCCTCTTTGTAACTGAAAATTCCAGGAGGAATAGGTCCTTGAGCCGCTCTACCTCTTCCGTTATAAAAAATAGCGATATTCTCATCAAAGTTTATTGCGATGGAAATGGCCTGTCTCAACTTTCGGGCGCGTTCACTTTTTCCGCCAACCACATTATCCATCATATTAAAACCCATATAATAAATGTAGGGTTCAAGAGTCTGGCTTAAGTGCATTTTTTTATCTTTCATTTCCTGAGTTAACATCGCCTCACCAAAGCGATTAATATGAATTGCCTGATCAAAACTATCGGCACTAATGCCCGAAATATCATAATAGCCTTGCAAAAACTTATTCCAACGCGGGATAGACTCCTTTTCCAGGTTATAAACAGCTTTGTCAATCAGAGGTATTCTTTTTCCAACATTATCCACATAGCCTGCTTTTTTATCACTTTCTGAAGCATCCACGGGGAAAAAAACCTCACGATAATTGGGGTTTTTTTCTAATACCATGTTTCTGTTAGGGTTATTTTCAGTGAGCATGAATGGCCCAGTGCCAATGGGATACCACCCAAATGACAGATTTTTGTCATCCATTCCATCTTGCGAATAGAACAAATCTGCTTCCCAGGGCACTGGGGCAAAAAAGGGCATTGCTAACCAGAAGAGAAACTGGGAATATTGACCCTTTAACGTAATTTCCATTGTATAGTCATCAATTTTCTTTACTCCTGCAAGGGGATATTTACGCAAATCTATATATGGATTACTAGCAGAAGCAGACTGGGGTAATGTTTTGCCATATTCAGCAAAACCTACAATATAATCGCTCATTAAACCGTATATTGGGGAACTTACTGCTGGATTTGCCAATCGTTTTATTTGATATATGTAATCATCAATCAGCAGTTCACGAGTGCCCGTATGTTTAAAATCAGATAATTGATTAATTTCCTCATCCTCCAGATACCCTTCTGGCAGATGTCGGTATTCATCTTCCCCAAATTTATTTAAAGCTAATGCTGGGTGAGGCTGATACAAAATTCCTGGTTTAATTTGTATTGTGTACACAGTAAATGCAGGCTTTACCTGTTCATTTGCAGTTAACTCTTTTCCTGAAGCATCTAAAAACCTCACACTTGGCATTTGCGTAGCCGTTAATGGGACTAATTGGTAAGGTCTTATAAAATAATCATACTCTAATAAAGGTTCATATATCTGACCAATAAAAACATATTCATTGGATGAGTATGAGCGAGCAGGGTCGAGAGTTTTAGGCTGTTCCGTATAAGAAGAATAATAAATGTTTTTAGTGTCGTCACTCTCGGGATAGGGATTATTTAATATCCAGTTACTTGCGCAGGCAAGGTTCACTACACTTATACAAGCTGCTAATACGACAACGGCAAGTCGGAGCACCTGATTCTACCCTGCGCTAATTAATTGATAATACTAGTATATCCTTAACTCGAATAGCTTGGCGAGTATCTACGAATGAGTTTTCAATCCCTTAACTCAGCAGCATACTATTCAGCTGTTCTTCATCTAAAACGGTCACGCCTAACTCATTTGCTTTTGTCAATTTCGAACCCGCCTCGGCTCCTGCGATGACAAAATCTGTTTTAGCTGAAACGCTACCGCTTACTTTAGCACCGAGTGCTAATAATTTTGCCTTGGCTTCTTCACGTGACATGCTGTTTAATGTGCCAGTTAAGACCACCGTTTTACCGTAAAAAGGATTCTCCTGGTTAACCGGTTTTTTCTCAGTTTGTGGCCAATGAATGCCAAGTTCGACTAAGCGATTGATCACTTCAATGTTATGGGGCTGAGCAAAAAAATGGACAACATAGGCTGCGCCAACGGGGCCAATATCATTTAAAGTCATTAACTCTTCAATTGTGGCAGATTGGATCGCTTTGATATCTGAGAAATGTTCAGCCAATACTCTGGCACTGGCTTCACCGATTTCACGTATGCCTAAGGCATATAGAAAACGATTAAAGGTAGTGGTTTTGCTGTGTTCTAAAGCAGATAACAGATTATTCGCAGACTTCTTCCCCATGCGTGGAAGTTGTTCTAAAGTTTCAAGATTCAATTCATATAAATCAGAAAGATGATGAACTAGACCCTCATCAACTAACTGCTCAATTAAACCACTACCAAGCCCTTCGATGTACATCGCTTTACGGGAAGCAAAATGCCACATCATTCTTTTTAATTGTGCTTTACAAAATAACCCACCGATACACCGCGCAACTGCCTCTCCCTCTTCCCGCACCACATCAGAACCACACACGGGACAATGAGAAGGGAGCGTAATCTCCTTAGTGACCTGCGGACGTTTGTCCAGGATGACCGAAACCACTTCAGGAATCACATCACCTGCACGACGAATAATTACACGGTCACCAATACGGATGTCTTTACGAATAATTTCATCTAAATTATGTAAGGTTGCATTACTGACCGTAACACCACCGACACTTACTGGCTCCAACCGTGCGACCGGGGTTAATGCACCTGTTCTCCCCACCTGAAAATCTACAGCAAGTAACTGAGTCATTTCTTCAGATGCCGGAAATTTATGAGCGCAAGCAAACCGTGGAGCACGAGAAACATATCCTAATTGCTGCTGTAAAGAAATGCTATCAATTTTGTATACCACGCCATCAATTTCATAAGGTAAATCGGCACGTTTCGATAAGATATAATTATAATAATCAAGACAACCTTGAATGCCGGTTTCTCTTCTGGATTCAGAAGAAATGCGAAAGCCAAACTCTTGCAGTAAATGTAATTGCTCCCATTGACTATTAGGTAGCTTAAAGTCCTCACAAGCACCGATGGAATAACAATAAATTGCAAGCGGTCTATTGGCGGTTATAGCTGGATTTAACTGACGCAAACTTCCTGCTGCAGCATTTCGCGGATTGACAAACGTTTTATCGCCAAGCTCGCGGGCTCTTTTATTATAAGCCTCAAAGCCTGCTTTCGGAATGTACACTTCGCCACGTATTTCGATTAATCGCGGTGGATTATCAGTTCTTAATTTAAGAGGAACGGCACTTATTGTTTTAATATTAGCGGTAATATTCTCCCCTACTACTCCATCACCTCGAGTTGCGGCATGAATTAATAATCCATGCTCATAGGTTATATTTACTGCCAATCCATCCAGTTTTGGTTCACAGGTGAACGTCAATTCCTGATCAGGCTCATCGAGCTTTTCCTTTGCTCTTTTTAAAAAAGCTTGTAATTCCTCAGTAGTAAACACATTGGCCAGGGAAAGCATAGGCTGTTTGTGGGCAACTGGCATAAACGCATCAGATGCTATTCCACTTACCCTTTGCGTTGGGGAATCCTGGGTTAAAAATTGAGGATATTTTAATTCTAATTCTTGTAATGTTTTAAAACATCGGTCGTATTCAACATCAGGTACCAAGGGGGCATCTTGCACATAATAATGATGATCGTAAGTCCTTATTTGTTCTCTTAATGCATCGATTTGTTCCTTGATATCATCCAGACTCATGAAATTTTATCCAAAAATTAAAAAAATCAGTTTATCATTAATATTCATTAAGCTGAATCGATGCCTTCCACTCAACATTAGCTCTAAACCAACAGTCTTCCTCGGGAAAGCGGTAATCAATGTATCATAGCTTTATTCCCCTTTCATGAATAAATCTCAACACAAACGGAGTGAAATACCCCCTCATAATTTTAAAGGTATCATACAAAATGTCAGTTTTGTCATCACCACGTAGGGGTGAAACCCCTCATAATTTTTTTATACAATAATTTTGAAGTTTAATAGTTGTCTTCCCCACGCATTGAGGTATCCCTTCATAATTTTTAATGTACAATAATGTTGTAAATTAGTTAATTATCTTCCCTGCGCGGGGATGACAGAAGAGACATTATGCATTATAAAAGCGCATAAAATTTAAGGGGATACCCAAGTGCGTGAGGAAGACAAGTCAGACATTTTTACAATAAAATTGCATCAAATTATGAAGTGATATTCTATTACGCGGATACGACAGTCTTTATTTGGTAAGGAACGACAGGCTTTTAATCAGTTTAATAAATAATGGTTACTATCATTTAATAATATCAGTGATGCGGCTCAATATTATCTTTTAACAAATCACGAATCTCAGTTAATAACAATTCTTCATTAGTTAATTTAGGCTTTTTTTCCTCTTCCTTTCTTTTTAATAAATTAACAAATTTCACCGCTATAAAAATGGCAAAAGCAATAATTGTAAAATCAATTATGGTTTGAAAAAAACTTCCCCATTGGACTACTGCATCACCCACAATAAATGATTTATCGGAAATATTGATTCCGCCGAGCAAGAGTCCGATCAAAGGCATAATAATGCCGTTGACCAGAGAGGTTATGATTTTACCAAATGCGGTGCCAATGACTACTGCAACTGCCAAATCAACTACATTGCCCCGCATGGCAAATTGTTTGAATTCCTGAAAAAAACTCATTTTTTCTCCCTAAAAATGGGTCAATAGCTATACAGAATAAAATTGGTAATTCACAAATAGTTTACTCAATATAGTTTCTAGCCTCAATGAGTAACTTTTCAATTAAATAATCCAACCATTTCGAAAACAAGATTAATCAGGTTACTCCTTAAGGCATTTTAATAAACTATGCATTTTCAATCATTGTTCGTATTTGATGAATTTTTTCTGCAAGATCAGCAGGTGCTTCACCTCCTCCTTGAGCCATATCATCACGCCCGCCCCCTTTACCGCATAAATGTCGCACTAATTGAGCTGCACTTGGCGCTTTACCAATAATGTCTTTACTAACGCCAGCAATTACATTCATTTTTTGATTTTCAATTGCAAATAAGACAATTACAGCAGACTCAAGGCTTGACTTAAGTTTATCCAGCATTGATCTCATCGTCTGATTATCTACACCTTCTAATTGTTTCACTAACAAACTAATCCCATTTACTTGCTCTACTTCATTAAGTAAATCACTACCTGATTTTTGCGCTTTTTCACTATTGAGTTTGGCTATTTCTTTTTCCTGATTTTTATAATCGTTAATTAATTGTGACAATTTACTCGAAACTTGAGTCACTGTGGTTTTAAGTGCAGAAGCAAGTTCTCCTAATAACGCTTGTTGTTCATTAATCCAAATTAAGGCGGCTTCCCCTGTAACCATTTCGATACGGCGAACCCCGCTAGCAATTCCGTATTCCGCAATAATTTTAAATAAACCTAAATCACCGGTGCGACGGGCATGAGTTCCCCCGCAAAGCTCTTTCGAAAATTCACCCATAGATAACACACGAACTGCATCTGCGTATTTTTCACCAAAAAGAGCCACCGCACCGCTACGCTTTGCCTCTTCGATATCCATCAATTGGGTCATCACTTCATGATTGGCTCTAATTTGCTCATTAACTAACAATTCAATTTGATTTATTTCAATGGCTGATAAACCTTCAAAATGAGAAAAGTCAAAACGTGCTCGTTCCGCATCAACCAAAGATCCCTTTTGTTGAACGTGGTCACCTACAACTTTTTTTAATGCAGCATGCAATAAATGAGTGGCTGTATGATTTAATCTTATAGCTTCACGACGGTCATTATCTATTTCAGCATGGACGTCTAAATTGACAGTTAACTGACCATCAATCACTTCACCATGATGCACTACAGCCTGACCAATTTTTTGCGTGTCATCTACTCTAAAAATAAATCCCCTACCCTGCAGCGTTCCTTTATCTCCTACCTGGCCTCCGCTTTCAGCGTAGAATGGAGTGTGATCCAGAACTACAGCGCCTTTGCTGCCTTTAACCAAAAGGTCAATTTCAGCTCCATCTTTCAATAGCGCAACAATTTTTCCCTCCATCTTTTCATTATCATAACCATGAAATGAAGATTGATGATCAAGCTGGGACGTCGCATGATAATCAGCAGTAAACTGACTGGCAGCCTGAGACTGTTCTCTTTGTTGTTGCATGTATTGATTAAAACCGATCATGTCTACAGTTAGACCTTTTTCTCTGGCAATATCTGCAGTCAAATCTACGGGAAAACCATACGTATCATATAATTTAAAAGCAACTTGACCAGGAATTTCTCCGCCATCTAATTGTTCCATTTGCTCCTGAAGCAAACGCAACCCTTGCTCTAAAGTGCGCGCGAACTGATTTTCTTCTTGAAGTAAAATTTTTTCGATATGTGATTTAGAGGTAACTAGTTCTGGGTATGCATCCCCCATTACATCAATTAAAGGATGTATTAATTGCGAAAAAAATGGAGTGGGCAGACCCAATTTATTACCATGCCTTACAGCACGCCTTATTATCCTGCGAAGAACATAACCGCGCCCTTCATTTCCGGGCATGACACCATCTGCAATTAGAAAGGAGCAGGAACGTATATGATCAGCAATCACTTTTAATGAGGTGTGATTTAAATCAATTTCTTTACCCAGAGCAGCGATAGCTTTGATTAAATATTGAAAACTGTCAATTTCATAGTTGTTATGAACCCCTTGAACGACTGCGGCTAATCGCTCCAAACCCATTCCGGTATCTACCGAAGGTTTGGGTAAGGGATGTAAATGTCCGCTTTTATCACGGTTAAACTGCATAAAGACAAGATTCCAGATTTCAATATATCTATCTCCATCTTCATCTGGGCTTCCTGGAGGTCCACCTGCTATTTCCGGGCCATGATCATAAAATATTTCAGTGCAGGGACCACAGGGACCTGTATCACCCATTGACCAAAAATTGTCCTTGTCACCACATCGGGAAAAACGATCAGGAGAAATACCCATCTCTTTTAACCATATCTCTTCTGCTTCCTGATCATCTTTATAAACTGTTACCCATAATCGCTCTGGTGGCAACTGTAGAACCTGAGTCAGAAAATCCCAGGCAAAAGCAATCGCTTCACGTTTAAAATAATCTCCAAAACTAAAATTACCCAACATTTCAAAAAACGTATGATGCCGTGCGGTGTAGCCTACATTTTCCAAATCATTATGCTTACCACCTGCACGCACACAACGCTGAGAACTGACCGCTCGCTGATAGGGACGCGATTCAATTCCTAAAAATAAATCTTTGAATTGCACCATACCGGCGTTAGTAAACAGTAACGTAGGATCATTTGCTGGAATCAAAGAGCTGGATTCCACCAATTGATGACCATGCTCGGCAAAATAATTAAAGAATGCTTGTCTAATTTCAGAACTTTTCATACAACATACCAGTTAGTTATATATTATTGATAATACAGGAAAATACTGTTTTAAATCTTATTTATGTTTCATTTTTACTTATTGCTGAATATTTTATTCACTTCAAACCCTAGGTCCCGTGGTTAATCCGCGGGACTCAGATCTCATACATTCGCCCTTGGGCCAAAATGTTGGTTCCCGCGGACAAGCCGCGGGACGTAGTGCTTAATTTACCTACACCCCGCGATTTATTCGCGGGATCCAGATCTCGTACATTCGCCCTGAGATAAACCTGTTCTCGCAGTCAAACCGCGGGACGTAGAGAGGGGGTTGGCTACTAACCGAACTAACTTAAAGCCAACCTATTTCAATTCCTTCACTACTCTGGCTATAACATCGGTGCTAAATCCGCGATAAAGCAAAAATCGTTGTTGCTTTTGGAGTTCTGCAAAGGATAAATCGGTTTGACCTTTTATTTTTTTCTGCCACACCTCTAAAGCATAGACAAACCAGTTGTCTTTTTCCTGCTCCATTTCGCGTTGAATCAGGTCGCTACTGATTCCTTTGTTTTTTAATTCCTGACTAATTTTTAGCGGTCCATAACCTTGGCGTATCCGTGAACGGCTGTAATTCTCTACAAATCGCTCATCACTTTGTAATCCAAGACGCTGGCATGCATCTATTGCATCCTTGACCTCTGCCGAATCAAATCCTTTCTGAATCAGTTTGTCATTTAATTCTATAGCGCCATGCTCTCGTCGGGTTAACAAGCGCAAGGCACTATCAAATGCTTTAGTCATCAATGGTCTCAAAAGCGTCTTCCATCTCTGGAGCAGCCGGCATCGCCGTTTTCTTTTCTAACAATTCAGCACGAATTTGTTTTTCAAGAACTGCAGCTATCTCGGGGTTTTCTTTGAGATATAAACGAACATTTTCCTTACCCTGACCAATTTTTTCATTTTTATAACTGTACCAGGCACCTGATTTTTCAATCAGATTTAATTGAGCACCCAGATTAATAATTTCACTTTCACGCGATATACCTTCGTTATATAAAATATCAAATTCAGTCATTTTAAAGGGAGGGGCAACTTTGTTTTTAACTACTTTTACTCGCGTTTCACTGCCCAATATTTCTTCGCCTTTTTTAATAGATCCAATACGACGAATATCAAGACGAACTGACGCGTAAAATTTTAAAGCATTACCACCAGTAGTCGTTTCTGGACTGCCAAACATCACGCCAATTTTCATCCGAATCTGGTTAATAAAGATAACCAAAGTATTAGAGCGTTTGATATTAGCCGTTAATTTTCGTAAAGCCTGAGACATTAAACGCGCTTGCAAACCTACGTGAGTATCACCCATCTCACCTTCAATCTCGGCTTTAGGAGTCAGTGCAGCAACAGAGTCGACAATGACTACGTCTACCGCAGCAGAACGTACGAGCATGTCCGTGATTTCCAAAGCTTGCTCGCCAGTGTCTGGCTGAGACACCAATAGTTCGTCAACATTCACACCCAGTTTTTGCGCATAACTCGGATCCAGTGCATGCTCAGCATCAATAAACGCTGCGGTGCCGCCCATTTTTTGACATTCAGCAATCACCTGAAGAGTTAATGTTGTTTTACCCGAAGATTCAGGACCATAAATTTCAACAACTCGCCCTTTGGGTAAGCCACCTATTCCCAACGCAATATCCAATCCTAAAGAACCGGTAGAGATAGCTTCTATATCACGCGAAACATTGCTGTCGCCCATTCTCATTACAGAGCCTTTACCAAATTGACGCTCAATTTGCGAGAGAGCTGCGGATAATGCTTTTTGTTTGTTCTCTTCCATAATATTTTCCAATGATAGTAGTGTAGGGCAAAATTATCACACAGATGGAGCTAGGCGGCAAACTGATTATTACAAATTCCGCAACGAGCTTTACACTCTTTCCCGAATCAGGGATAAAACGCCCTCTAAAGCGAATTGGCATGCAGCCATTCGGATCTCTTGCCGATTTCCTTTCAAGTGCTTTTTTTCCGTACGAGGTGGTGTGCTTGATGTAGCCCAACCAAAACAGACGGTTCCTACGGGTTTTTCGATACTGCCACCATCGGGCCCAGCAATCCCGGTTACTGATAAGGCAATTATTCCCTTGCTGTTTTTAAGGGCCCCAAAAGCCATGGCAGAAGCTACCTCCTCGCTCACTGCACCAAACTTCTGAATTAAATACTCAGGCACTCCCAGCATTTCCTGTTTGGCAAGGTTACTGTAAGTGACAAACCCTCGCTCGAACCATAAAGAACTTCCAGCCACATCGGTAATCTGGCTTGCTATAAGTCCGCCAGTGCAGGACTCAGCCGTAACCAGTTGCCCATTGGCCTGAATTAAACAGGAGGCAATATCTTTAAGTAAAGAAGAAACTGATTTCATGGGGGAGCCTTAATAAAAGAAAAACCCCTTATTAAGGGGCTTTTCTAACGTACACAGAAGAACGTCATTAAATCCTAGTTGCTTTGATTTTGTGTATCAGCAGGTTTGTTTTCATCAGCTGGTACAACAACTGTTGTTTTATCTTCTGTTGCTGGAACAACTACTGTTGTATCTGCTGGTTTAGAATTATCACCACAAGCAGTTAACAATAACGCCAAAAATCCTGTTGCAGCGATCATCATTAAACGATTCATAACCATTCTCCCTTATATAATTTAAGATTTTCATGTGAAATCTCTTTAATTCTAGCAAATATTCTCATTAAGTGAAGGACTTATCTAGAAACCTTAAAAAATAAAATTTTTTTTCAATACCACAATGGCTTATTTTAACGCATACCATCTCTTTTACTGACTTCATCGGGGGGTTTTGTTAAAATCAACATAATTCAATTTTTTAAGCCATCATGATTACTTCTCATACACCAATGATGCAACAGTACTTACGCATTAAAGCGCAGTATCCAGACATGCTTCTGTTTTACCGCATGGGCGATTTTTATGAATTGTTTTTTGACGATGCCAAACGTGCATCACAATTACTGGATTTAACGCTCACTCACAGAGGTCAATCAGCTAATAAGCCGATTCCTATGGCAGGCCTGCCCTATCATGCAGTTGAAAACTATTTAGCCAGACTTTTAAAAAAAGGCGAATCAGTTGCGATCTGTGAGCAAATAGGTGATCCCGCAACAAGTAAAGGGCCGGTTGAACGGCAAGTGACTCGCATCATTACCCCTGGCACCGTTACAGATGAAGCATTACTCGATGCCAAAAAAGACAATCTGTTGGTAGCCATTCATCAGGAAAAAAATACCATTGGTCTTGCCTGGGTGGAATTAAGCAGTGGCCGTTTCAATATTATGGAATTGAACGATCCACAGCAGCTGCAAGCTGAGTTAACACGACTTCAACCCGCTGAGTTATTAGTTGAGGAGTCATCACCACTGTACGAGTNNGTGCACGAGTTTCCCAGCCAAACCTCGTCCAGGGTGGGAATTTGCTAAAGACAGTGCTACCCGCCATTTAAAAGAACAATTTCTGGTTGCAGATTTATCTGCTTTTGGAGAGAAAGAGCATCCCAATGCCTTAATTGCAGCCGGCGCCCTGTTAACTTACTTACAAACCACTCAGAAGCAAGCATTACCGCATATCACAGCCCTTACCTTGGAAAATAATAACGATTATCTACAATTGGATGCGGCCACTCAAAAACATTTAGAGCTTTTTGAAAATATCAGGGGAGGAATAGATAACAGCGTGCTATCGGTTCTTGATAAAACAGTCTCGACCATGGGCAGTCGCTTATTAAAAAGATGGTTAGGTAAACCCTTAAGAAACCATGAAGTCATTGATGAGCGTCAGGAAGCAATTGGTGAACTAATTCAGTTACAACAGGACGCTTCGATTCATCCATTATTAAAACAAAGTTGTGATGTCGAGCGTATTGTGTCACGCATTGCCTTAAAATCAGCAAGACCTCGGGATTTAGTTGCTCTTAGAACCACATTAGCGCTGCTGCCCCAATTATCTTCTCTAATCGACGGCAATAAATCTAACTTAATCATTCAATTAAAAAAACATCTGGCTCCTCTCCCTGAAATCCAAAACCTGATGGACTCGGCAATTATCGATAACCCACCCATGTTAATCCGTGATGGTGGAGTCATCGCGCCAGGTTTTGATGACGAACTCGATGAATTAACCGCTTTAAGTAAGGATGCAAACGCCCGCCTTACCGAACTTGAGTCTGATGAAAAAGAGCGCACCGGTTTATCCACATTAAAATTTGGATTTAATAACGTGCAGGGTTTTTATATTGAGCTTTCAAAAACTCAGGCTGAAAAAGCACCACTTCATTACCAGCGCAAACAAACGCTAAAAAATGTCGAACGTTATATCACTCCAGAACTTAAAGTGTTTGAAGAAAAAGTGCTTACGGCTCAGGTTAAGGCATTAGCGCGCGAAAAATGGTTATATGAAAAATTACTTGAAGAAATGCAAGCATACATTGCCCAACTTACACTGCTGGCTCAGGGTTTGGCCCAATTAGATGTCTTAGCAACTCTTGCAGAGAGAGCACAAAGTTTAAAATGGAGCTGCCCCCAATTGGTAGCAAAAGACGGTATCTTTATTCAGGCCGGACGTCATCCCGTTATAGAGCACCTGCTGCAAGAGCGGTTTATTGCTAATGATTTGGATCTGACCCCACAACACAATATATTATTAATTACTGGGCCCAATATGGGAGGTAAATCTACCTATATGCGACAAACAGCATTAATCGTGCTCTTGGCTCATATTGGCAGTTTTGTTCCTGCTAAGAATGTGACGCTTGGTCCTATTGACCGTATTTTTACCCGCATTGGTGCGAGTGATGATCTGGCTTCAGGTCGGTCGACATTTATGGTTGAAATGACCGAAACTGCAGAAATTCTTCGTCAGGCAACGAAACATAGCCTGGTCCTAATTGATGAAATTGGTCGAGGGACAAGCACCTATGATGGGATGGCCCTGGCCTACGCGTGCTGCTCACACCTTGCTTCGCAAATTAAAGCATACACTCTTTTTTCAACGCATTATTTTGAACTCACCAAGTTACCACAAGAGCATTCATGCATCCGCAATATCCATTTACAAGCCTCCGTAGATACTGGGCGAATTGTATTTTTATATCGCGTCGAAGAAGGTCCAGCTAATCGCAGTTACGGTCTTGAAGTGGCCGAGCTTGCAGGTATTCCTCCCACTGTACTTAAAATTGCGCACACCCATTTAAATCAAATGCAGGAGTTAAAACAACCGATTAATGTAACTCTTGAACCAGAAGCGATTATATCTCCTGTGCAGACCGCTTTAGCACAAATTGACCCGGACAGATTAAGTGCCAAAGAGGCGTTAGATCTGATTTACAAATTAAAAAATATGGAGGCAGCGGATGCTATTAATTAAAATCAGGATCTCATGAAAAAATTAGCTCGTTTCATTCTTATTTTTGTATGTTGTTCGGTCTTTGCAGTAAGTAGTAAACCGGCTTCATTTACGATAGTCGGAATATCCGGAAAGGTACTTAAAAACGTTGAAAAAAGACTGCTGGAATTGCAACAGTTAAAACCTTTTAATGATATCAGCACTGAAGAATTACGCATCCAGGTGAGTAAAGCATTACAGCCTTATGGCTATTTTAAGCCCTACATTCGCGTGATGATTACAGGGACCTTAAAAGCAGCCATAGCGATTGATCCCGGCCCGCAAACCACGATAAAAAAATTAAACATTAAATTAACGGGTGAGGGAGCAGATAATCCCTTATTACGAAAAACATTAAAAGATATTCCTATTGCTGTAAATGACCCTTTATTAACGTCTAAATATAATAAAACCAAAGAAAGTCTAACCAATACTGCAGAAAATTTGGGTTATTTGCACAACACGTTTACCCAATCAGAAGTTTTGGTTGATGAAAATAACAATACCGCTCAAATTGATTTGGTTTTTGACACAGGCCCTTTATTTTATTTTGGTCAGGTCCAATTTGATCCAACAAATATTAACCCATCACTACTTCATCGATATGTGCCGTTCCAAGTGGGTCAGCCCTACTCCACCGATCAGGTTTTAAAGTTTAACAATTATCTTTCTGATAGTGGCTATTTTAGTTCCGTAATAGTAAAACCCAAAATAGGCGACTCGAATACGGTGCCAGTAGTTGTGCACCTTCAGCCCGTTCCCAAATATTCTTATACCTTAAGTGCTGGCTATGGTACTGATACAGGGATTCGAGGAAGAGCGGGGCTTAATATAATTCCCGTGAACAATAAAGGACATAAATTTAATGCCTTGGCACAAGGCTCGTTTAATCAGAACGCACTTCAGGCTCAATATATTGTACCTGGAAAAAATCCTATTGTTGATCAATACACCCTGACGGGTAACTTTTCTAATTTAAATTATGATGCAGGTTATAGTAATGCTTACTTGCTGTCTTTGGCACAACAACATAATCGCGACTTTTTTAAACGATCGCTCTCAATAAATGCGCTTTATGAAAGTTTCAATTACACCAATCAACCTAATACTGATCAATTCATGCTTTATCCTAAGGCCACGTTTACTTTTAGTGAAACTCAAAATCAGTTGTTTTCTCCATCTGGCTATAACATCACTTTTAAAGCGCTGGGGGCTAGTAAGCTGACCTTTTCCAAAACATCGTTTTTCCAAACCGCTTTAGACGCAAAAGCGGCCTACATGATAGAGCCCTGGCGATTAAGGGTCTATAGTCACGCCATTCAGGGTTACACCGCTATCAATGATATTAATCAATTACCACTCTCTTTAGCCATGTTGCTAGGGGGAACGGATAACATGAAAGCCTTTAGTTTTAATTCTATAGGTCCAGGAAAAAGAATTACCTACGGTGGTATTGAACTGCAAAAAGAAACAGTGAAAAATTGGTACCTGGTTGGATTTTATGATGCAGGGGATGTTTATAATCCCATAGCACGTCATATTCAATACGATGTTGGTGCAGCATTAATGTGGGTATCTCCTATTGGCCCCATTAAAATAGNNAATCAATAATCGATTCCAGCGAGAGGGATCAAGTCCACGCTTGATAGTGAATATGGGGCCTGATTTATGAAACTATTTATAAAAACCTGTTACATCCTGCTGTTGGTTTTACTAAGCCTCACCGGCCTTCTGGTATTTGGTGTAACAACCACTCCCGGCTTATACGCTTTAGTTAAAACAAGCTCTCTATTTATCCCTGGAACAGTGCATATTCATCACGTAAAAGGACGTTTGCTTGACGAGTTTTCAATTGGAGAACTGGAATACCAAACTAACGAAACTCATATAATAGTTAGTAATTTGTCTGGCAAATGGCAATTAACTTCTTTACTGCATTCCCAATTACCGGTGAAGCGATTGAATGCTGACCAGGTTCAAGTGAAACAGGATGAAACCACTCATACTTTAAACAAAATCAGGCTTAACGGCTTGTTGACCAAACAATTAATCACCCTCAATTCATTGCAATTCCATTATGAAGAACATTATGTAACCGGCCAATTACAAATCACCCCTCTTATGCCTTATCCAATGACTGGTACGATAAGACTAAATCCAAATGCCAAAAATAAAAAATTACTACAAGGATTAATAAACATAGGTGGGGATTTTAATCAATTACACTGGACTGGAACATTTAGTGGTCCAGGAGAAATTAATCTCAATGGAACTTTGACTGATTTTGCCAAGTTGCAATTCATTAGTAAGTGGCGCTCTGTTCACTGGCCATTATCTGCTGATACAGCCTTTATTAGCCCTGAAGGCCGAATAAAAATTGAGGGTACTCTACCCAATTTAAATCTGGAGTTACATTCGAAAATAAATCAGCCTCCTTATGAGAATTTACAGGTGCGTGCCAATGTTCATGGAACTATTCCCTGGGTATGGAATTTTGAAGTGCAAATTACCCAGCCTTACGATTCAAAATCGATAGTTGAGGGTTTATTTACCAGTGTCCTTTTGAAGGGGTCACTGCGCGATCCACAACATGGTTCCTTGCAACTAACCGTGCAACCAGGTCATTACCAATTACCCAAGGACAGTCTCATTAAAACCCTGCCATTTAAGGGGGGAGTGATAAATGCCACTTTGACGCCTGAACAACTCTCAGGTAAAGGTACTTTGGCTATTGATGAATATAAAAATCTCAACGTCAATTTCAGGCTACCTAAAATAGNNGTAAAGGTCTACCTCCCAAGCAACCCTTATTTGCCGATTTGTCTTTAGTATTTAATTCCTTCGATTTTATTCAGGCGCTAACCCCGGAAATAAATAATCCTAAAGGAAGTCTTACGGTTGCTTTAAAAGCCAGAGGTATTCTCGAAAAACCTGTGATTGAAACTCAGCTAGCCCTAAAAGGAGGCAGTTTTAATTTGCCTGCACTTGGTCTTGATTTAAATGCCATTGATCTAACCGTTGTTGGTAAGAAAAATAATTGGACAGCCAATGGATCGATAAGTTCAGCTAATAAAAAATTAACTCTAAATGGTCAAGGAGCATTATCTCCGCAAATTAATGGAAAAATCGCCATCCAAGGAAGCGATTTCCCGGTGATGAATACCCAGGAGTATCAAATAAACGCTACACCCGCGCTTAACCTTGAATATAATGGTTCCGCACTGAATATTAATGGATCAATATTAATTCCATATGCTCAAATTAAACCGCAAACTTTTTCCAGTAGTATTGCGCTGTCTGATGATGTCATTTTTAAACGTAAAGAAGAAAAACCCGCTACCCCATTTAATACATCAATGGATATTAAATTGGAAATGGGCAATGAAGTGGAGCTTACTGCTAAAGGATTACACGCGATATTGGCAGGAAAGGTACATCTGATTCAGATGCCCATGGGACCAATTAATGCCACTGGTCAATTAAATGTAACCAAGGGGGAGTATAAAGCCTATGGTCAGGATTTATCAATCGAACAAGGCGAGTTAATTTTTACCGGAGGTCGAATTGATAATCCAGGAATTAACGTGCGTGCTACTAAAAAAATTGACACGTCTACTTCAAATGTTGCAGGAACGAATCAACTTCTTGATTTCAATAATAATAATTTACAAAATGCTAACGTGCGCGGCAATATAAGTGTGGGAGTAGAAGTTTCTGGCCGATTGAGTCAACCTAAAATTCAATTATTCAGTAATCCTTCCATACTGTCGCAAGCTGATATTTTATCCATGCTGGTGCTTGGTCGACCTGCAAATCAGGCGAATAAAGCAGGAGGACAATTATTACTCGCGGCCATTTCATCGATGAACTTAGGTGGCGGTACCAATGGAACCCAACTTCTTGACCAGTTAAAACAGAAAGCAGGAATCGATTTAAATGTGCAAACGAATAGTAATTATAATCTGGCAACCAATCAGGTAAGTGATAATACCTCGGTTGTAGTTGGGAAATCCCTTTCGAAACGAATCTATTTAAGTTATAACGTAGGTTTATCGCAATCAGATCCTAATGTTCTGACTCTTAAATATTTATTAAATAAATTTTTTAGTATTCAAATCAGCAATAGTACTACTAGTAATGGGATAGATTTCTTGTATACCTCAACTAAAAAATAAAATAGCTGATTTTTTTAAAGGACAAATATGAATCAAAATACACTACCATTACGGTTATCCCGCTTAAGGCAAAATTCTATGTCACGGTCTTTATTGAGAGAGACCCGATTGCATCCGCAGGACTTTATTGCCCCCTTATTTATTTCTGAAGAGTTAACTGCTTCAAAGGCAATTAATGCAATGCCAGGTTATTATCAATTGAGTCTGAACTCTCTCTCGCTAGAAATAGAAACGCTTACTGCACTTGGTGTACCTGCAGTGCTTCTTTTTGGAATCCCTGAACATAAAGATGCACTAGGATCGGAATCCTATAATGAACAAGGTATTATTGCTCGAGCCATTCAAAAAATCCGCGAGACCCAAAAAGATATTTTGATTATTACCGATCTGTGCTTTTGTGAGTATACCGATCATGGACATTGTGGTGTCTTACAAGATGACCGTATTGATACAACCAGGACTCTTGAACTTATAAAAAAACAGGCCATAGCTCATGCTAAAGCGGGTGCAGACTGGATAGCACCCAGCGGTATGACCGACGGTATGGTTGCAGCAATAAGAAGCGCGCTTGATTCTTCCGGTTTTCATCATATTCCGATTTTAAGTTACAGCGCCAAATATTGCTCGTGTTTGTACGGCCCTTTCAGAGAAGCAGCTCAAGGTGCGCCNNACCCAATTTGGTGACCGTAAAGCGTATCAGATGGATCCTGCCAATAGTCACGAAGCACTTCGTGAGACAGGGGTGGATATTGCAGAAGGTGCGGATATGATCATGGTGAAACCTGCAGGATTTTATTTGGATATTATCTATAAACTAAAACAAAACTTCCCTGAGGTCCCCTTATGTGCCTATCAGGTAAGTGGGGAATACTCGATGATTAAATGTGCAGCAAAAAACCAACTTATCAACGAAAAACAGGCAATGATAGAAAGCTTGACGGCCATTAAGCGTGCGGGTGCAGATTTTATTATTACTTATTTTGCCAAAGATATTGCTACACTATTGAAAGAGGATCGATGACATTAAGGAGAATAAAATGAAGAATACAAATAAACCTGGAACGCCACCGCTAACGAATCAGCCCAAAACGGATGACAGCAGTAACCCTGGAAATAAGCATCCTGGTAATAGAATACCAAACGATATAGAAAAGAAAGGATTTTCCAAAAAACCAATTAAAGTTAACACGNNCCTTAAAAAGCATGTGATTGGAAAAAACTCGGTCGGCGGTTTATAAAAATGAACTTTTTTGACAGAGCAATTTCCAGATCGAGATGCCGCAGACAGGTTATTGTACGGTAAGAAACTGGAAAAATCAGATGTCAACATCCTTTATAAACCCTCAATTATCTCTTTGGCAAGTTGTGATTTTTAGCTGAAAGCTTGCCTAGTATCTGACAATCCCCTATAGTAACCTTTTTTTAATATAGATTTATTCATAATCCAGTTGGAGATATCCATGATATTAACGCTAAAAAAATGGTCAGCAGTTGCCTTATGTTTGGGTTCTGTCAGTGCTTTTGCTAGCCCCACTCATTTAACAACGCATAATAACACTGATTTGGAATCTAATGCCTTTGTTGCTGGCACTGTTCCTTCACCCTACCCCACAGGAGCTCACACTACTCGCCAGGTTTATTGGAATATGGTACGACTGGCCTGTTTTGGACATACAACAAATGGGAAGTGTCCCGCTGTAATCCGTATGGCAACGAACACCGCACATCCATTTGATGTGGGCACTGTATCTATGGATTTGGAAAGCGGCGATATTTCACCTAAAACAATTACCGGAAATGGATATACCTTAACCGTTAATGGTCCAGGTGAAGCAACTTTAACCAAAAATTAATTTTTGCATGACCATTACCTATTTTTATAAAGATAGTAATGGTCATTAATGTAAGAATTATTGCCCTAATGTTTTTCCTTTCTGCTTTGCGCAAATAAATCCGCATAATTTGATATAACCTAAAACGGAATTCCTGTATTACGCAATGCTAATACAGGATACAACAAAATCATCTATGTTTATTGTATCCTGTATCACGCTACGCTATACAAACCACCATAAATTCATCTTAATTAATGTTGCCCGTAATAGACGAAGTCGTATTACGGGTACTTAGATAAATTATCTTTGTACTATACGTTATTAATACAGGCATTAAACTATTAAAGATAAGTAATGACTTTAATTATAATATTCTAAATTATTTCTTTATTTGCCAAACAAAGGAAGGAAGAGTGTGTTGGGTCAAAATGACCCAACCTACGTTTTTAAAAATTGAGCGTTTCCGGTTTGGAACTACGAACTTTACCTTTAATTTAGGTTGGGTCATTTTGACCCCACCCACGTCATTAAAATTGAGCGTTTCCGGTTTGGCTGAACTACGAACTTTGCCT
>DEHS01000008.1 GCA_002352055.1 Legionellaceae bacterium UBA2794 | reverse complement strand
TCGCCCTAATTAAAACCGGAATTGTATAGGTTGAAATCCCGACCAACACGAACTCATTTTTTTGACACCCTGTAGCCAATTTTTTGGCGTGTTATTGACTTTTTGTTTTTTTCAAGCAATTCATCTAAATATTGAAACACCACCTCAATGTTTTTGGTGTTGTTTTCGGTTTTCTTTTTTATTTCTTCAAAGGCTAAGCGAAGTTGTGCGACATCCATAATGGTCTGCCTTATTTTTGTGAATACCCTTATGATTATAATATTAACCTCAATTGCTTTNNATGAGTACACTCGAAAGCATGGCTACACCCTGTTCTGTAAATGCCATAGGTAAGTGTCTTGCGCCACCCCAACTTGAGGTCGCAATTTGCGACCTCAAGATTTCAAATTCTTTAAGTGTTAGTTGAAACATAAAATCGGATGGAAAGCGAGTAATATTTCTTTTTACTTGTTCCTTTAATCGTTTGGTTTCAACACCGTAAAGCCCCGCCAAATCACTATCGAGCATTATTTTATGCCCTCTTAGCAAGTAAATTTTACTTAATACAAATTCGTCGGCAACACTTATTTCATCCGTAATTTTTTTCATGTAAAATATTTTGCAGCAAAACTATAGGCAAAAACTGCAAGCTGCTTGCCATAAATTATAGCAAACAGAAGAAGTGAACAAAAATTACATGGATTATAAATTGTCGTTTAGGATATCACAATAAAGAAATGTTTCAAGACAAAAATTTTAATTATAAATTAGCAAAGCAAAATTAAATAGTATGAAATTTAAAATAATCATCCTTGCTTCAGCTTGTATCTGTAATTTCTTGTGTTTAGCTCAGAATGGAGTGTATTTCACTAAAGAAGCGTTTCAAAAAGACTCAATTTCCCCTGATTATACAGTAATAAGTTGGCAGCAGAAGACTAGCATAAGCTTTGGTCATTCGGGGCAAGTTGTTACGCTTAAATTAAATGAATTATATGCTTATACGGATAAAAGTGGGGAATTAGTTCGTGTTCATCCGAAAGAAGGGCCACAAAAAATGTTTATCGAAGGCTCAATTTGTTTGTATGGGTTTCCATTCCATAAGTTTGAAGGGCGTGGTGGCCCATGTCCGGAATTCACAACCAAGATACCAAATATGGAATTTTATATTTCTTCCTCCAGAAAGGGGGATTTGTTAGTTGCAAATCCTAAAAATTTGAAAAAACTACTGGGAGATGATCTTGAAATATTTGAGGCATATAAAATCAACAACAATATTGCAGAGGCAGTTTGTGCTTACAATAAAAAGCATCCTACTTCAAGTGATAAATTTTATTATAGAGGGAAATAATTTCCATCAGCACGGATTACATCCACACTAACGTGGTAATTATTTGAATGGGATACTTGATTTTTTAATTTTACATTTTAGATTGTCTTTATTCAGAGCGTAATTAAATGTAGTTGTCCATTCTTCGGCTCTTTCAATCTTAGGTCCAAATATTATTTCTGTTAAAAAATCAGTAATTGGTGTTGTATTAATATATATGTTTGGTGGCGTTCTTGCTAAATTAATTTTTGGTTCAAATCCTGTTTCCTCAACAACTAATCTAACTTCATTTTCATATTGATATTCAAAACCTTTAAACAGATATGCAATCTCAGTCAATTTATTATTAACATTGATGTAAAATTCATCATGTTTGTTAGAATTCGGTTTAGCAATTAAGTCTTTAAGTTCGCAAATAACTTCGTTCAATTCAGTTGCTTTTGCAGGGTAATTAGGGATTACGAACTTATTTTCTTCCATATTAAAATACGCTACACAGTAGTAAAATAAATTATCAAGAGTGATATTTAAACTATTGGAGGACTCATGATTCGAACTTTTATTGGAATGGAAATCGCTTTCTTGGTATAGGATTTTGGATTTCAAATTCTGTAAGAATTTTGAAGCATCTATTGTAAATGAACAACCTTGCGCCTCTATATGATTCTCTTTTCCATACATTCTCCACAATGCTAAATCATCAGCCTTGTTGCTTGGGACAAAACTTCCTATGAAGGGCTTTTTTATGAATTGTATATTGTTGTTTTCTTTCAATCCCAAAAATGAAAATAGAGGTTTACCTTCTGAAGTATCGTTTAAGTATGTAGCCTCGGATAATTTAAAATCACCACCTTTCAGAATTAGAGAACTTAGATTAGTAAGACTAGTATAATGGGACAACGCATCGCCTTCATATAAAAGTGTTTGCTTGATCTTTTCAACTAACTCCTCTAATTTCGCATAGTTTTCATCTTGCTTTATTTTATCAATTTCATTGATTTTTAATAGTGCTTCCTGATAGAAATAATTTTTTTCATCTGTAACTAGCCTTTTTAAATCCTCATAAATTTTTCTTGCTTCATCATATGATTTCTCTTTTTTGAATGCTTCTGCTAAATGGATATATGTAATATGTAAATCTTTGTCAATTAATATGGACTGCTGAAAATCTTGGATAGCCTCCTTAAATAATCCTTTCTCAATACGAGAAACACCTCTGTCATTATACGCTGTAGATAAATTAGGGTTTATTTCTATGGCCTTATCTGCATAGAAGATTGATCGATCAAAATCTTTTAACTGTCTATATACTAACGCTAGGTTACGATACAATAAGGCATTGTTTTTGTCAACTTTAAGGCCATTTTCATATGAATCGATAGCTCTATCATATTGTTTTAAAAAATAGTATACATTCCCTTTAGCTAAATGAGCTCGAGCTTCATTTGGGTTAATAGAAATAACTTTTGCATAATCTAAAAGTGCTTCTGGGTATTTGTTTAAATAGTAATAGCAATGACCTCTAAATAAATAATTTGACGCATCTTTTTTTAATGAGATGAGTTTATTCCAGGAACTAATTGCTGCGTCATAATTTTTAAGAGAATATTCGACAATAGCTTTATTTTTAAGCAATAGATAAGTTTCTGGACTAATTTCAAGCGCTAAATCAAAATATTTTTTCGCCTCTAAAAATGATGACAATTTGAAATAAATGTTACCGATCGAATTATATATTTTCCAGTCCTTTTTCGTCCTTTTTAGCGCTTCATGGTAGTCTAATAAAGACTCTTCTAAGTTGTTTAATTTCTCAAAGGCTTTCGCTCTAATTAAATAAAGCTGATAACTTGATTTTATTTCAATTTCCCCATCTAATAATTCATGGATGATTTTTTTTAATAATTCTTTGGTGTTATTATTTAATTCAAATGAACTAGATTCGACAAAGTCAGCAAATATTTTTAATGCTTCATCAAGTTTGTTCTCCTTAACATATTTCTTTAATTCTTCAAAATTCATATTCCCTCCTGACTAAAAAGCCCCACATTTCTGCAGGGCTTTTGTTTAGTTATTAATTATTCTCGCGTCTCGTTCTCGACTACGCTCGAACTG
>DEHS01000094.1 GCA_002352055.1 Legionellaceae bacterium UBA2794 | reverse complement strand
TCTACCAACTGAGCTAACGGCCCTAAAGAGGCTGAAATCATACCGTATTAGCGTAGAAATTCAAGTGTTTTTATGGATTATTTTAATATTAATACTAAGGTGTACGTTAAGCTCTGTTTTTAATAAGGGCATTGTGTTTAATATTGGTCAAATTCTCTTCGGTAGCCAAAATCTGCCAATCAGCTGCTCTGAGTTTATTCTTTAACAAAGACAAATCGTTTCGCGGGGTAAGTATAAGAATGATATCAGCACCTAATGCACCACATCCTTTAATGGCTAATACTTCAGGATACGTTTTAAGCAAATCTATAAAATTTAAAGTATGGGGCGCAATCAGGTTCAATTGAACCAAGCTGTTGTGATAATCATTAATACATTTGATAATTAGTTCTTCATTACATTTATCAAATGCGTTTTTTGCTTTATCCACTATTGCGGATAATTCGCTTATGGAGTCAGGAAGCACGGCATCCTGAAGATGATGATGAGTGGCAAGTTTTACACCGGTATGCAGAAGAATAAAAGACAGATTTTCAAATGGCCAGTCGTAGGATAGTATGGTGTTTTTCCCTTTATTAATATAAACGCAGCCATTTTGAGATTGCGCTATGACATCATATCCACTTGGCCTTAATCCTTTGCCTGACCAGGATGATTTATAATACGGCTGAAGCATATCATTTATAGTTGGCTCATGATGAGTTAAATCACAATGGGCTAAATAAGCTCCTAAAAATTGTGCACTTGAAGCTCCAAGTCCACCTTGTCCCTTGTAAGGGTCGGAAAAAACAAGTCCAGACTTATGCCCATTTGCTTGCCACCATGATCCAGCAGGCGATTCTTGATGGATATTGGTTAAACCAGGTTTACTTGAAAGCTCTAATTCAAAGCAGGGGCTGGTGGTGAGAATTATGGCTGATGCTTCAGCCACAGCAGCATATTCACCTAACAAAAAAGTTTTGGCAGGAATGCTCCATTTCATGCAGTAACCTCTTCTTGCCTTATTTCCGCTAGTAATACTTGTGCGTGATTTAAACTGACTCTTTTATTTAGGTCCAGCCATTCCTGTAATCGCACTTTGAGTAATGGCATTTCAAATTCATTAGCTCCTGCAACGAGCAGAAGGTTATCAATATGAAGTTTCATATGCCCCTGAATAATCCCTTCTGTACACAGCGCGGTAAGTGCTCCAAGATTTTGCACCAAGCCAACTGCTGCTATCACTTGTGACAGCTCATTCGCCGAATGGACGTCTAACATACGCAAACACATTTTAGCCGTAGGATGTATTGAAGTAACACCACCCACAGTTCCCACAATTAAAGGAGCTGACAAGGTTCCGGTTAAAATATTATCTTTAAAACGCCAACGCGTGATGGCTTCATATCTACCCGATCGCGCAGCATACGCATGAATACCTGCCTCGACGGCTCGCCAGTCATTACCGGTTGCAATTAAAACGGGATCAATACCATTCATCACTCCTTTGTTATGAGTGGCTGCGCGGTAGGGATCCATTTCAGCAAATAGGGAAGCCTCCTGAATTTTATGACCTAATGACGGGTCGATACTATGTATGCGTACCTGAGCTGATGTAATCTTTTGATCGTTTAAATTGGACAATATACACATGGTGACTTTTTCACCGGTGAGCTGCTCTATGGGTTCTTTTAAATATTCAAGGACCTGATTTATGATGTTTGCGCCCATCGCATCGCAACTATTCATGGTGAGGTGAATTATTACCATTGTTTTACCATCATCACGGGGAAGTTGCCGTAGGTGTAAATCGACTACGCCACCTCCACGTTTTACCATATTTGCTGCGACGTCTTCATTTGCTTTTTTAATTAAATAAAGTCTGTTATCTGCAAAAATTTGTGAAAATCTGGTGAAGTTGACCACTTCAGCTAATTGAATTTGCCCTAATATGCAATCACCCTCAACCCAGGTGGTAATGTCGCCTTGCTGTCTTATCCATTTTGCAGATTTGGATAAAGCCGCAATGATAGAAGTTTCTTCAACGGCCAGTGGGATGACATAATCACGACCATTGATATTGAAATTGGTGGCTACACCAAGGGGTAATTGGAAATAACCGATCACATTTTCAATTAATTTATCAGCAAGATCTAAATTATGGATGCCGCCTTGTTTTAGGAAGTTTAAATCCTCTTGGGTGAGAGCTCCTAAAGTCAATAATCTTTCAAATCTTTGCTCACGAGATAATTTGGAGAATCCAGTGAATAACTCATTGGCATTGGATGCTAAAGACATGCCTTCTCCTTTAACGCTTCAAGTGTTGGGCTTCCGGTACAAAACATGGCTGTTTTTAATTCATATTCAATAATGTTCATTTTTTGCAAGACTTCTTCGGTAGATAATAAGGCCGCTTCTAACATGGGTTTCGCGAATCCTACTGTGGTGGCACCTAAAGCAAATAATTTAGCTGCATCCAGACCGTGTCGCACCCCACCAGATCCCCAAATTTCAAAATCGGGGTTTATTTTTTGCGCACTGATGACGCTTTGAATGGTATCAATTCCCCAGTTTCTAAATGTTGTTGCTGTTTGCTGTCGGACGGGATCATTCGTGGCGCGATGTCCTTCAATTCTTCCCCAATGTGTGCCTCCTACACCGCTTACATCAACGGCTGCAACACCTGTTTGATTGATGCGCTGAAGTGTTTGTTGCGAAAAGCCACAACCTGTTTCTTTTAAAATAATGGGTACTGGAAGGGAAGATACTAATTGATCTAATGCTTCCCAACATCCTTTAAAATCAGGGGTTCCTTCTGGCTGAATAGCTTCTTGTAGCGGGTTGCAATGAATGATAAGAGCCTTGGCAGAAAGAGTATCAATCAGTCGCAAAATTGCAGCAGCAGGAGTAGTTATTATTTGAGCTATGCCAATATTACTAAACAGATTGACATCAGGAAATTTTTTGCGCAAGGGATCCCATTCAAAAGCAGCGTTTTTGTCGGTTAATTCGCGTCGTTGTGACCCTACACCCATGGCCCATCCCGTTTGAGCGCAAGCCTCCATAAGCCTAAAATTTATATTGGCTGCATGTTCATGGCCGGCGGTCATGGAACTGATTATAAACGGTGTATTTATTTTTTGGTTAAACCGGGTACTTTTGATAGAAATATCATTAAAATTGATATCGGGCATGGCCTCATGGATTAAATGAAGGGCATCAAAAGGGTTTAATTCACTGCTTTGATTAGCCGGCATTAGGGCAAGCTCGATGTGATCGCGTTTTCTTTGCTCAAATTGGCTGTAGTCGTTTTTCATTCAAGACTCTAAAAGATGAAAAAATTTGTAACAACTTTATCATAAAGCAGGTGTTCAAACCATATAGAAAAAGGTTATGGATACGCCTTTAACATGATTTTCTCTCTATGTTAAAGGCGATATAAGATTACCAGCGATAACGCCAATTATAGCCTGGCCTGTAGTAATAGCGATGATTATAGTAGGGGCGATAATATGGACGATAGTATGGGCGGTAATAGGGTCTGTAACTGCGGTAATGTCTATTTATAAACGCCAGTTCGACAACTGGAGTTAGGGATACTGTTGTATTAATTTCCCTGGGGGTCGCATTCGCGGGGGAGAGGAACAGTAATCCACTAATAAGTAAGGTAAATCCTGCTGCATATTTTATTGCACTGGTACATTTGTCGATACACTTATCCATTTGTATACTCCAAAAATACTTTTGTACTAGTTTAAATTATAGTTTAATTTTGCATCAATTGATTCTTTATTGAGCACTATTTGTTAGTGAGAGTTAATTTGGTTGGCAAGGATTGTTAAATTTTGTTTAGGATTTGACATTGTTTCAAGGTTGATTTGTCGTAATTTGGGTTTAGCAAATTGGGAATGTTCCATTTGAAGAGATTACTGGATCCCGCGAACAAGTCGCGGGACGTAGGACTTTGCTATTAGGGAATAAATCGTAATATTTCTGTATTTCCAGTTAATCACAACTTGAGCTGTCATAAGTAATTATAAGGTGTTGTGATTAGGATACCCCGATAGAGGTATTCAATAACGTATCTAACTACAAAATTAAATCTTTTGACAAAATTGTTACAATTCACTGCTATTTTTAACCAAAAATTTTAGATTAGCTATAGTTTTATTTTCCGTTCTGACTTACACTGTGGCCATTTATTGTTCACAAACAAGGAGTTAGGTATGGGTCAGTTAGTTATGGAAGTGTTTAAAGAATTAGGAATTCAATTGGAGGATTATTCGCACAAGGAAAAAGCATTGTTTGATCGAGTTGCTAATCAATTAGAAAGTATTTATGGGCAAATAGGACAAAATCCAACATCAGGTTTTTTTATTGAGCTGTATCGATCTACTTTGAAACAAAATGGTTATGTGCCTGAAGAACCCTTACCAAATGCTTTAGCGACTGCTTTAAATAGAATGCATGAAATTATTGATAAATCATGCATATCAATTGAATCTCAAGTTAAAATAAAATCAATCAATAATGCGTCTGATTCATCCAATGTTATAGTTGCTTCTGAAGATCATAACTTCGATGATGAGAAAGTGTATTTTTTAACTTTTGATGATGAATCTGGAGAGGAAAAAGAAGAGGAAGATGAAGAAGATAGTCAAGAGATTTCTGATACTAAGAGTCAAAGTGATGATAAACACCATCCATTTAATTATATAGAGTGCGGGAGTTTTGATGATGTTACAGAGGATTCCAATCAGTTATTAACAGTTCCTAATCAACCAAACAATACTAATATATTTGAAAACGTTTCAGCACCTGCATCACCTATAAAGAAAGCTCCAATAGTTATTGATGGACCCTCCACAGAGCGATCTTCAAATTTAGTTAGGCCCACTCAGGAATCTACTAAAATATTACCTACTGTTAATGAGTCAAAGAAAAGAAAACTAGAAACAGAAGTCATACCTTATTTACAAGCTCTAGCAGAACATAGCAAAGACTTAGAAAAACGTAAGCAACGTGAAAGCTTAACTAATCAGGATAATTATAATAAGGCTATATTAGCAATTGACAATATTTGCACAGCTGTATCTGCTCTTAATGATAAGTATATAAAAAACAAAATAACCACTGAAGGTTATATAAAGGAAACTAAAAAAATTCTGGAGGCAAACCAATCCGATCTGAAAAAACATCGTGGGCCTAAAGAATTAGTCATTAATTTGTTAGCATTTTTTGGCACTATTGGGATTGCGCATGCATTAAATCGTTTCTGTTTATTTAAATGTCATACTAACTCGAGCAAAATTGTTAATGACATGGAGGCATCACTGAATCGTTTAAATCCAAATTTATAAATATTGTTAATTAATTATTTGGCTGCTGCTAATACAGCCAAATAATTAATTTCTCCCTCCTTGAAGCCATCTCAATTTCTTTAAAATGGACTTAAAATTTTTAACTTTGCGCTAGCAGGGTATTTCGTATTATCCTTATGACGAATAATATTATGATAAGATCATGAAACCACAAAACGCCCAAATTGTTTTTGATAAAGATAAATGCCTCTACCAATGCAGTGGGAATTGGACGGTTTTGCGTCTTGCTGATTTTCAAAAATCTGAATTGACAGAACATCAGGAGGGGCAGCAGTTAAAGATCAGTGGTAAGTCAATTAACTCTTTTGATAGTGCTGGTGCGTTGGCTCTGACTCAATGGGTGCATCAGCTGGAACACGATGGCAACCAGGTTGAACTCATTGAATTTTCCAAAAAACAGCAGGAATTATTGACCTTAATTGCGGATAAAAAAGAGTACATTGAATATCAAATTCCCTCTACACCCGATCCAGGCATTCTTTATCATATAGGTAAAGAATCTGAAAATAAGTTACTGCAAATTGATGGCTTGCTTATTTTAATTGGAGATTTGAGCACTAAATTTTTTGAAGCTTTGGGAGAATGGCGTCGCTTCCAAATCCCGAGTATTGTTTCTAATATCAATTCAGCAGGTCTTCAGGCATTACCTATTGTTGCCTTACTTTCTTTTCTTATTGGAGTGGTACTTGCCTATCAGATGGGATTGCAACTGGCGACTTATGGTGCCAATATTTTTATAGCCTATTTATCGGGAATGGCTATATTTCGTGAGTTTGCTCCGTTAATTACGGCAATTATCGTGGCAGGAAGGACAAGCTCTGCATTTACTGCTCAAATTGGCAGTATGAAAGTGAATGAAGAAATAGACGCGTTATTGACTATGGGTCTTTCCCCAACTGAATTATTAGTGCTTCCAAAAGTGATAGGGCTGTTGATTGTTTTTCCTTTATTAATTTTTTGGGCAGATATATTCAGTATCATTGGGGCAATGATTATGTCCAAAACCATGCTTAATGTAGGTTTTGAGGATTTTTTGCAACGATTGCGGGAAACAGTTGGTTTATCGCAAATGATGTTAGGATTATACAAAGCGCCGGTATTTGCTCTGTTAATAGCTCTTGTGGGTTGCTTTCAGGGCTTTAGAGTTGAATCGAGTGCTGATAGTATAGGAAGTCAAACAACAAAAAGCGTGGTACAAGCCTTGTTCTTAATAATAATAGCGGATGCTGTATTTTCTATAATATACAGTTGGATGAAGCTTTAGATGTCAGAGCCGGTCATTGAAATTAAAGGAATGAAAAATTATCTCGGTGGTCACTGGGTTCATTCCGATGTTAATTTGACCGTCAACCGAGGAGAGATTCTCGCAATTATTGGAGGATCTGGTAGTGGCAAGACGACTATATTACGCAGTTTATTAATGTTATTAAAACCCACAGAAGGGACAATTAAAATATTTGGGGAGGATCTATCCCAACTTGATTCGCATCAGGCATTTATGCTTCGTCGCCGATGGGGTATGCTTTTTCAACACAGCGCACTATTTTCTGCGATGACGGTGCTGGAAAATATAATGTTTCCCATGCGGGAATTTAGTAGTCTGAACCCTGAGTTTATGCAGGAATTGGCTTTATTAAAAATTGCTTTAGTTGGTTTGCCTAAAGATGCTGCTGGTAAATACCCTGCAGAATTAAGTGGTGGAATGCAACGCAGGGCAGCAGCGGCAAGAGCAATTGCAATGGATCCCGAATTATTGTTTCTTGATGAACCTACAACAGGACTTGATCCTCGCGGAGCTCGTTTATTTGATGATTTAATTGTTTTTTTAAGAGATGAGTTAAACCTTACTGTTGTCATGGTAAGTCATGATATAGAATCTTTAAAAAGAGCTACCGATCGAGTAGCTTTTGTTGGTGATGGGAAAATTTTAAGTGTAGAACCCATCAAAGAATTGATGCACAATGATAACCCATTAATCGCTGATTATTTTAGCAAAGTGTAATCGGGTAAACTGAGGATAAATTTCTTGGAATCAAAGACCAACTACACCATTGTGGGAGTAGTCGTACTTGTGTTAACGGCAGGTCTGCTGTCGACTGCATTATGGCTGTCCGTCGGGTTCAATCAAAAAGAATATTCTTTATATACGGTATATCTTCATGAATCCGTAGCAGGACTAAATCCTGAGTCTCCCGTGAAGTTTAATGGTGTTCAGGTTGGGTTTGTAAAAAAAATCAAATTAAATGCTAATGATCCCAGGCAAGTTGAGCTTACCCTAAGTATCGAAGAGGATATACCAATTACCACAAGTACATTTGCCACCCTGATATCTCAAGGCATTACCGGTGTTACCTATGTAGGTTTATCCGCATCATCGGCTGATTTAACGCCCATTCGTCAAATGCCCGGGGAGCCCTATCCGGTTATACCCGCAAAGCCATCATTATTTAACCAACTGGATTCGATCCTTAAAGAAGTGTCTGAGAATGTAAATAAGGTGAGCAATCAGACTCAGCGTATATTTAATGAGGAAAATGCGTTATATATAAAAAATTCCCTGGCTAATCTGGATGAGTTTACGGGTGTTATTGCCAAAAATAGCGATAATATCAATCGCAGTCTAAATAGTGTTGATACTTTCTTGGCCAATATGGCCAAGGTTAGTAATGATTTTCCCGCAATTCTTAAAGAATTAAAGACTGGGGTTAATCGTTTTAATTCGTTGGCCGTTGATATTAGTGAAGCAGGTAAGAATGTTTCCAAAACCATGGTATCCGGTAAAAACACGATTGATAAAATTTCACAGCAGACATTACCACCGGCTCTGGTATTATTACGCCGATTAAACGCGATAGCTGCAAATCTTGAAAAGGTAAGTAACGACATGCGGCTAAATCCCTCAGTAATTATTCGTGGCACCAAACCACCTCAACCAGGGCCTGGAGAATAACATGAGAATGAACCTGATTTTAGTGATAAACGTGGCTTTATGGCTCATTACGGGGTGTTCGGGTGTTAAACTTCCAGTTGCGAATGAATATCAAATACGGGCTTTCAGTGTTAAACGTATTACTGCAACTCCTTTGCAACGAACACTTTTGGTAAGTGCTCCCGAAGCATCTGCAGGCTATGATACGGAAGCGATGCTGTACATCAAAAAGCCATTTCAGCTTGAAACTTTTGCTAAGAATGCCTGGGCCTCACCGCCTGCCGATATGTTATTTCCTCTTCTCGTCGAAAGTTTACAAAAATCTGGCTATTTTAATGCAGTAACTGCGAGTATTTATACCCACGATGCAGATTATCGCCTGGACACCAGATTATTAACCCTGGAACAAAATTTTCTAAAAAAACCCAGTATTATTCAATTATCTGTCAAAGTGGTTCTTACGCGCATTAGTGATAACGTGTTGATGGGGTCGCAAATTATATCGAAACAGATTCCCTGTCCTGTAGATACACCTTATGGAGGAGTACTCGCTGCGAACAGAGCGTCAGTACAGCTTACAGCTGATATAGTACGCTTTNNATGACTAACCAATAGCCAATAAATAAAAAAAATTGTACAATGGCCATCCATGATTATCATGTATGTATTAATAATAAGAATAAAGGAGATTGAGGATGAAAGCCGGATCGTTTTATAAATTGGGACTGCTTGTAGCAAGCGCGGTATTGGTTGCTGCGTGTTCCAAAGCGCCAGGCAGTGCTGATGGTGGTGCGTCCATGAGTGATGCGGATGCTTCTGCTCAAGGTTTAGGTCAAATGACTCATTTTGCCGGGCAACAACCTGGTGAATCATATACTACTCAGGCACCCCATAATCAGTTATATCTTTTCTCATACGATGACAGTAATTTAGCCTCCAAGTATTTACCTTCCGTAAATGCTCAGGCTGAATATTTAAAAACTCATTCAGGTGCTCGAGTTCTATTAGCAGGGCATACAGATGAGCGTGGTAGTCGTGAATACAACGTAGCTCTTGGCGAACATCGTGCAAACACTGTAGCGGATATTTTACGTATGGCCGGTGTGAGCAGACATCAAGTTCGTGTTGTGAGTTATGGAAAAGAGCGTCCTGCTAACTATGGACATGATGATGCATCTCACGCGCAAAATCGCCGTGTAGAATTTACTTATGAGGCAACAAGATGATTAAATGCAAAAGTTCCATTATCGCTGCTATTGTTACAGTAATGCTTCCTTTGACTTTATGGGCTGCGGCACCTGTAGTAGATGATAGTGAAAATTTTGCAATTGTGGATGAACAGCAGGCCCAATCGCCTGCGTTCAACCCCAAATATGACGAACCCCTAATTGAAAATGCAGAAATTGATGGCTCACAAAATGACAACTATTCGCAAAATGACGATGGTCCAGCTTTAGTTAAAGATGAACCAGTCAGTGAGAGTCAAAGTGAAATTAATGATAATGCCAAGCTTATTGATAAAGTACAAAATTTACAACAGGAAATCCAGGAACTTCGAGGTCAATTAGAAGTTCAGGCCCATGACTTAAAGCTCTTGCAACAACAGCAGGTGGCCTTTTATAAAGATCTGGACGCGCGATTGGGAGGAAGCTCTTCGAACTCTGCCCAATTAAAGCCATCAACAGAAATGACTTTGGGATCGACTGCTTCGCCTACGCCCACTGTAACTAAAAGTACCGCCCCGGTTAAAGTTGTAAAAAATACAACAGCCGCACCCATTATTCCCGTATCCAGAGTAAATCCAGCTGATGAGCAAATCAGTTATCTCGCAGCATACGAGTTAGTTAAAAACAAACAATACGATGATGCAATTAAGGCAATGCAGATATTTGTCCAGAAATATCCCAAGGGTGGTTATACCGCTAATGGTGAATATTGGTTGGGTGAGTTGTATATGGTTAAAAAAGATTATCCTCAAGCGATTCAACATTTTGAAATCGTACTACAAAAATTCCCTTCCTCCAGCAAAGCTGCTGCAAGCATGCTTAAAGTTGGATATGCGTATGCTGCTACTGGCGATAATTCCGAAGCAAAACGAAGATTATTGCAAGTTGTTAAAAATTATCCGGGTACCCCAACTGCTAAATTAGCTAATGTAAAACTGGAATCAATCAGCGCATTATGAAAGATTTTAACAGACAATTAAAAATTACAGAGATATTTCATTCATTACAAGGGGAATCAACCACTGTTGGCTTGCCTACTGTTTTTGTTCGATTGACGGGTTGTCCCTTACGATGTAATTATTGTGATACTGCTTATGCGTTCACCAATGGAGAGCATCGTGATATGGATGAGATCCTGGCAACGGTTGCCTCTTACCAATGTCGTCATGTATGCGTTACTGGTGGAGAGCCTCTGGCGCAACCAGGATGTATTTTATTATTAAAAAAGCTGGCTGATGCGGGACATTTTGTTTCTTTGGAGACCAGTGGAGCAAGGGACATAGCTGATGTTGATTCAAGGGTGATGATAGTTATGGATTTAAAAACACCCGACTCCAAAGAATGCGATAAAAACTTATTTAGTAACCTGGAACATTTAAAATCGACCGATCAAATCAAATTTGTTCTATGCAGTAGAAGTGATTATGAGTGGGCAAAAGGAATCATAATAGAACATAGCCTTACAGAACGGGTTCAGGTTTTGTTTTCCCCGAGTTGGAATCAATTAGATTATACTGATCTTGCGAATTGGATTATTAAGGACAAATTATCAGTACGTTTTCAAATACAATTACATAAAATTTTATGGAATGATGCCCCTGGCCATTGATTTGAAGGAGAATTTTAATGCTTTGGCTTGCTCAAGCTCCAGCTAATATTGCACTTATTAAATACATGGGAAAGCGAGATGAGCATTCAAATCTCCCCGACAATTCCTCAATATCCTATACCTTAAATAATCTTTTAAGTACGGTTCAATTAGAAACCATCGCAGCAAACACCGATGTATGGGAACCTTTAGCGACTCCGGGAGGATCCAGTTTTAGCTTATCGGCTGCGGGTCAAAAACGATTTATTAATCATTTAAATAATTTAAAAAAACACTTTGATTATAAAGGTAATTTTTTAATTCAATCAACCAATAATTTTCCACAAGGCAGTGGTCTGGCTAGCTCGGCATCAAGTTTTGCCGCTTTAACCAAGGCAGCCTGTCTGGCGTTAAGTGAACTTACACAGACTCAGTTACCCTCTATTGATGATCAAGCTCATTTAAGCAGATTAGGCTCTGGCTCATCTTGTCGCTCTTTTTATTCGCCTTGGGCTCTATGGAAGGCAGATAATGAAGTAGGTGCTATCGATTTACCCTATAATAAATTAGTACATCAGGTGATAGTAATTAGTAGCCAGGAAAAAGAGGTATCCTCAAGCGAAGCGCACAAAAGAGTAAAAACCAGCCCTTTTTATACGGATCGCAATCAACGCGCTGAGGATAATTTAAAATTGCTGCTAAATGCTTTTGTTGCCCAAGATTGGCCAAGTATTTATAAAATATGCTGGCGGGAATTTCAGGACATGCATCGTCTTTTTAGCACGTGTGATAAGCCTTTTTCCTACATAACAGATGAAAGCACTAAAGTACTTAATAGTTTACAGGACGTATGGCAATCTACTGGGGATGGTCCTTTAATCACCATGGATGCTGGCCCCAACATACACTTGTTGTATCGAGAAGATCAAAGTGACCTGGCACATCGATTTAAAGCAGAACATTTGGTAGGTAATTATGATGTTCTATGACTTTACTACCACTACATACGGTAAATGGATTTTAGCTGGTGAGCATGCCGTGGTGAGAGGGCATGGTGCTTTAGTTTTTCCGATTAAAAAAAAACAATTTAGTTTAAATTTTAATGCCTCAAGCCCCTCTTTGACTGCAGAATCGACAGGCTCAAGCGGTGAGGATATGTCTCTATTATTTTGGAGCGTTCTCGAGCACGGCATGCAATTGTTACATAAACCCTTAAATAAAATATCAGGTCGTTTCAGCTTACACAATGAAATTCCTGTCGGCGTTGGTATGGGTGCATCTGCAGCTCTTTGTGTTGCATTAAGCCGTTGGTTTGTCGCCCAAAAAATGATTGATGACTCTAGGTGTACTGAATTCGCAAGAGAGCTTGAACATTTATTTCATGGCAAAAGCAGTGGGTTGGATATTGCCGGGGTTGCTGCTGATGAAGGTATTTATTTCGAAAAAGGTTGTCTCTACCCACTCAAATCCGTAATTCATCCTCTATGGTATTTATCTTCTTGTGAACAAATTGGAATTACCGCAAATTGCATTAAACAAGTGAATGACTTATGGGTAAAAAATCCCGAAATGGCTCAGCAAATTGATGATCAGATGATTTCAGCGACTCAGGAATGTAAATTGGCTTTAGAAAACGGTGGTGATGATGCTATTGCCAGGTTAGCACATGGGTTAAACAAAGCGGCTCAATGTTTTTATCAATGGGGATTAGTTAGCGATCTTTTAGATCAGCATATGAACGATTTATTACGCAAGGGAGCAATTGCGGTTAAACCAACCGGTTCAGGAGGAGGAGGTTTTGTTTTAAGTTTGTGGAATAGCAGACCGCCTGAAACAGCGGGGCTCATTGAAGTTTAGAGTTATTAATCAACAAAATGATAATAAACTTCGTTTTCTTTTATCATTCCAAGTTCATAGCGAGCTTGCTCCTCAAGGGCTTGATCGCCGCTTTTTAGCTCTCGGATATCTGCCTCTAAAGCCCGGTTTCGTGCCGCCAGCTTATTGTTTTCATGTTGATGATCCTCAAGTTTTTTCTCAAGGTTAACCCATTCGATTAAATTACCATCCCCCAACCATAATTTGTGTTGCAGGATCACTAGCGCAATAATCAGAATGAGGTATATTGGACGCATATTTTTCTTTTCGAATGAGTATTTTAATATTGTATTACCTAATTGACACGATGAGCAATATATAACCGTATAATTATATGTTAATTTCTACCATTTGGAGAAATGGATAAGTAGCTAAAAGACTCTTGGGGAGTCATCGAGCCGCATTCGTCATAAGTATTATCTATACACAAATAAAAATTTTTCGCACCATGATGTTTTGCACCACGGACGGCATCATTAACAGATTGAAATTTAAGTATCTGATTTCCCTTACGCAAATACTCAATACTGTCCGCCGAGAATACTTCAACCAGATACTCATTTAGTTCGCTTATCGAGTAAATTAATGCCGTATCATCAGTTTGAGCGATATCGATAATTTTATCCCGAGATAAATCATCCATAAATAACCTCAATTTCTTACTGTCTCTTAATTATAGCTTTAAAGGGTCTTTTTGTCTAAAATTTGCCCATATTAATCAATAGGTAAGAAATTCGTAATTTCCCAAAAAACAGGGAAATTTAAGCGAAGCGCAAAGTTAAGGGAGTGCCTCTTTTTGGGCTTCCCAGTTTTAACAGGATAAGGAAAGGGTAACTGATAGGACGATGTTTCTTTTCTATCTAAAGCACTCTTTTTTAAAACGCTCTGTGCATCACGGGTGGCCTGAATTAGAATAATTTTCGTTGTGAACAATTGGGTCGGAGGATAGGGGTTTAAAAAATCCATGATTTAAATTTTGGCCTCTTGACGGCGTACTAATCTCTGGTTTTTCATGTAGGAAGGCTAAAGGTTCCTTTATTACCGGTTCATCCAAAAGAAATAAATGCGGCGTTAACAATTGGATGAAACTTGTTTTTAACCAGTTCTCATTCTCCTCAAAGACCATAATTTTTATTGTTTCTATAAGGTGAGTTAAAGCAATTTTTTTATAATTTAATAGATCAGGTTTATCGTTGTATAGTGCGAAAATAAACTCCCCAAACTTTAATAATGACTCTTTCTGGTCCAATTTTGCATGACAGAATATTATTTTGGCATGTGCCTGTACTAAAATCTCATGATAACTTGCGGGAAAAAACTTATGAAAAATATCCGTTCCGTTAAGATAAATAATCAGAGCTTTCCCGTATTTTTTTTGAACGAGATATCGGTTAGCTAGTGCAATAAGCCCCAATCCAGTATCCTTAAGTTTATCCATGACATGAAATGTGTTCTGTTCTAAAAGGGTCGCGCCATTTTCTAAAGGCTTTTCGCATTCATTTTTTATCTCAATTAAATTTTTATACCTTATTGAATAACGTTGTGTTAAAAAAATTAAATTATTTTTATGCCAGCGCAGAGTAGCTTTATAGAGTTTATTGATATTTTGAATTCGAACACGAGTATCAATTTCTGTTTGCAGTCGAGGATCAAGGGAAAAGTCGGGTTTAATTTTTAAACACTCTTTGTAATAAGTTTGAATTTCTTTTAAACCGCGGACAAAGCGTTCCGATTCCATTTTATAAAATAATTTTATCTCGTTTGAGTGCTTTGTTACATTAGTTCTTATTGCGGATTCATATTTATTAAAATCTATATTCACAATTTTACCTGATACAACGTGCACTGATTTAATAAACATACTAACCCGCTCCATCCCATTTTTAATGCCATGAGCAAGTCGATGATAAGGCTCTATATGAGCGTCTCCCATAGCAATCACCCTGGGCAAACCCGGCCGTTGATAGGTATAAGTATCTAATTTTTGTGGAATTGATGTAAAGACGTGTAACGATAGATTGTTCGAAATCTGATCCGATTGCTGAAAATTAATTTTTTTACTCGAATACGTGATTGTTCTAAATACGGCGTGCATCCATTTTAGATAATTATCCTTGGTTAAATCTTCCGGACACTCCAGATATAAAACAGTATTATCATTCTCAAATCGGGCACCATAACAATATGGATACGAAAACTCCTTCCATCCCAATGCACGTAGTTTCACAAAGTATTTTAGAGTGTGTACGGGGTCTTTTGGTGAAAAATCGGGTAAACTATTGAGTTTATCAAAATCGGATTTATTCATGGTTCCATAAAATAGTAAATGTTTTTTTATGGTAATATTTGGAACTATAGGTTTAATATCAAATGGCGGGGGCGTTACCAAATTATTAATGTTATGAATTAATAGGCGCTTAACGCCAGTGCAATCAAAGACCAACTTGCATTTGATAAATTTTTCCAAACCAGTTTCATTAGCAACGATAACACCTGGATATTTGTCGTCTTGTCTGAAGCCAATAAATTTTTTCCTTTTAAAGACAACGCCCTCTGATTGTCTTAGGTATTCATACAAAATATTTTCGAAATCATAAATGTGCCCGTGTAATTTAGACCATTTAATTTCCCTAAAGTCGCGATTCAATCGTTTGAATACATCCACATTTACATGCCCGGGTCGCTCGTACATACCTGCACGAGGATCAATAATCATGATAGGTGCTATTCCTGCTCTTCTAAGGGTGTAAGCAAGATATAATCCTATGGGTCCTGCGCCAACTATTACTGTTGCAGTCATTATTCTTTGATGTAGAAAAATTTGTCTATTTTAACATTTTTTGAATCAAACAGAAACTTTATCCTTGCATTTTAAAGAAGACGACGCTAAGCTCCGCCCGGTAAACCAACCTTAGGACAATGGAATGAATCAATACAAGGGATTTTCCCTAATAGAAGTGCTGGTGTCTTTATTATTAGTAACATCAATATCTATGGCAGTTCTCGAGCAACAGTGGCAAGTAGGCTTATTATTAAAAAAAATCCTGCAACACTCTTTAAACGCCCAATCAGTTGATGCAAAAAATGAATCTTCGTATATAAATCAGCTTTAATTAATCCAGATTAACTTGAGATAAAGTGAATAAACAATCAGGTTTAAGTATTACTGAATTACTTATTAGTCTATTTTTAGCGAGCTTTATAGGAACTTTAATGATTCAGATTTATATCACCGATAAGAAGCACTATTTAATAATACAACGAGAGTTGCAAACTAATTCTGATATTCACTGGGTTAGTGAGTTATTAAAAAAAAGTATTCGATCGGCGGGGTTTACCCCCTGTATAGGACTGGATCAGTTAACTGTATTTGACCACCGATATCATACTAAAGCCATAAAAAGTATGGAGATTAACTCTGCCCGCGATTTAATTCATATAAACCGTATGAATGATCATTTTGGAGAAGTAACCCAAATAACAAGCTCTACGCGTATTGAATTGTCTTCCAATACAGCATTAACCAAATTACGTCCCATCATTATAGCTGACTGTACTCATGCAGAGATTCATCAAGTGCAGGAGGTTTATCATTTAAATCAACAGACTGAATTAATGTTGAAAGAACCGCTCAAATTCTCATATGAGAGTCAAGCTTTTGTAGGTGAATGGCTGGAAGAGGAATGGTTTATTAAACTTAATGCGCAGGGAGTAAGGGCTTTATTTTGTAAACAACTNNAACAGAGCTAATTCATTCTTTGGTAATAATAAGAAAAAAGCTCCAACATAAACAAGGAATTGAAGTGATAATGGGGTTGGCAAAGGAAAAGCAGCATTCATTAATCGTCACGGTAAGAGGGACATGAACTCGAAGTGTAGGGGCTTTGTACTGTTGCTGACTTTATGTCTTATCGCGTCAATCAGTTTATTATCACTCACTGGTATGAGACATGTATTGTTGTATTACAAAGCAATAAATACTCAGGGTTTGCAACAGCATCTCTTCCACGAGATGGAGCAATTTGCTTTGCAATTGATTAAAGCGAAAGGTTTTAATGCGTCAAATCAAGGGTGTATTATACGAGATAAATCACCCGAGAAGGCATTTAGCTTACTGGTTAACAATCAAGGATGCAACGCAGTTAGAGACCAGGAGGATTATCAGTACATAATCCAGGATTTAGAAGAATATCCTTGTTTGCAAATTGAAAAAGATGGTAAAAAATATTCAGTACATCAAAGACTATTTTCTATATTATTAAAAGGTAATGATCGCCATACGCCCTCGTTGCTGCAATTAAGAACGATGAAGGCTGGTAGTGAAACCACCTGCCAAGATACAGCACATCAGATATATGGCGGGGTGACCAGTTGGCGTTATATTGCTGATGTATCCACTCATTTCATCAATCAATCAAACGCACTGTAAAAATTTGTTCCTCTATTTTTTAATCCAAATAATATTAATTATTTTTGTATTCACTCTTGATTCTAACACAACACAAATAGGCCAGCACCCTATATCTGTGCTATATTTATACAGTATTCATGAAATACTAATAGGTCCTCATGGAGAGTGATATGGCTCACTTAATTCATAGCGTGTTACCCGAGAAACCCCGTAAGATTATTTACATTCACCCTGATGATTCTGTAAAAAAATGCATTGATTTAATGGTTAATCATGATATTGGCGCTTTAGTTATTATGGATGATGATCATCAACTGGTTGGAATCGTGAGTGAACGAGATATTGTTCGTGGATGCTTAGATGCTGCTAAGGATTTGAACACAACCAAAGCTTCCGAAATTGCATATAAAAAAATCAGTATATTAAGCCCACATGACGTAGTTGAAAAAGCAATGCAGGTTATTACAGACTCAAAAAGAAGGCACATTTTAATTCGTGAGAACGAGGAGTATGTCGCTATTTTATCAATCGGTGATTTACTTAATCATATTCTTGATGATAAAACTCGAGTGATCGAACATTTGGAAAATTATATTCATAATTGATGTCTGTATATTTAGACAACCCCCTCATGTTCCTTTACCAGAGGAATATGAGGGTTTATAACAATCTCGCCACATATTCTCTTTTTTACGATTTAATTTTAAGCGTGTCTTTAAATACAAACGAGTTCGCAAATTCAAATCAGGGTGATATAGTATAATTTTCACCTTAGTGAATGATCACATGCGTTCAGCATTTAGATTTTTATTTTTAATTCTTATCTTTAATACTAGCATTTGGGCGAATGCATCCCCATCCTGGTATTCCAGTAGTGCAAATAATAAAACGGTACTTAACGTATTATTATTTTTGTCTACTACCTGCCCGCATTGTCACAAAGCTGATGCTTTTTTTAAACAGATCGAACCAACTACTCCCTGGATTAAAGTAGAGCTTTATTTCATTGATAAAGACAAGAATGCATTAATTCTTTTTAATCAATTATTAACCGCACAGAAGATGGATGACTTTGCTGTACCTTCTACATTCTTTTGTAACTCTCGCTGGACCGGATTTGCTTCTGCCGAAACCACTGGTAAAGACCTGTTACGTGGGCTCAGTTATTGCAAAGAAAAAATCGAAAAAAAAAATCAATTAACTGAGTCGACAGTTTCAGTATTAAGGCGGTGGGGTAACGCTAATTTATTTGATTCAGGAATGGTTGAGCATCCCTCTGCAGCGCGTTATCTCACTCAAATGGCGTTAATGGATGCTCTTAATCCTTGCGCTTTATTCTGTCTCGCAGCTTTTTTTTCCTTACTGATCATTCATACATCAACTCGTAAGCAAATTATTGGTGGTCTTATTTTTATTTTCGGAGTAGGTGTTATTCATTATCTGCAACAGGTTTATGCCGGTATTTTTTTTGAGAGCCTACGCTGGTTAAGACTCCCTGCGTTATTAGCCGGTTTATTTACCCTCTACCTGGTGAAACAGAATTATCGGAATGATTCCAAAAATGAACTGTTTATTTTATGGTTTTTTTCACTTGCACTAATGATTCAAACCTACCAGCAAACCTGCGTCATGAATTGGTCTTACATTGTTCAGCAGTGGTTATATAATCAAAATGTTACGAATCAAATGAGAGCGGTGTTTCAATTGGTTTATCAAATCATGTACCTTATTCCTTTGCTATTAACGCTCATTCTTTATAGTTTGCTTAAAAAAATAAACTGGTTTGCTCAATTGGAAATAACGCTGAAGATGAGTGCTTTATTAATCCTAATTGCTATTGGATTTATTTTAATAATTTATCCATACGTGCTCGCTAATCTACTGTTGTCTTTAACGCTGACTCTTATTTTGCTGGTGTTAGGTATTATATTGAGAAAAACACTTTATTTATCTCATGAGTGAAAGGTTATTGGACTATTTTGATTTATATAATACACTCAATTAGAGATAATTAAGTGTGGATTGATGGTTATGGATGATGAGGCCTCAAGTTACAGCCATTTGCTTCCAATAGTTATGGAGGTAGAGCAGGGTAAGCATTACAAATGGTGTGGTTGTGGACAAAGCACCACTCCTCCTCTTTGTGATAAAGATATTTGCGGCAGCAAGGCAATCCCTTATTATGCTGAATTAACGGAAGATGTGTGTTTTTGTAATTGCAAGCAAACAAAGAATCCTCCCTGGTGTGATGGGTCGCATGCAAAATTGTTGTGTGAATATCTCAAAAACAGGTAATGTCAATAAATGGTGAAAGGATGTCGCAATGATTGATCAGGAACTTAAGAAAAAGATTTTAAATACCATCAGTGGTTATGAATTAAAATGCGACAAAATGCAATTGCAAATTAATGGATTGAAAAACGCCATTCATCAGCTCATCATTTCTCCCGGCATAAATCACGCACAAGACGAAAATTTCTTTCAATTACGCGATGAGCTAGATGCAGAATTTGATGCGGTAGCTTTTGAAAAAAAAGTGAATTATTTGGCAGAAGTCATTATAGAAACACATAAGAAAAAGACGGAGCATGGCCGGGTGCTTTCTGATCTAATCCGTCAAGGGACTGATTCAATCAGTCGATTAGCATCCAAACCTCAAGATAAAAAAGCCATAAGTAAACTGCAAAAAATGATGGCTGGTGATCCGGAGAGCCACATCATCCTGGTACAATTTAATGAAGTTCTAAGTCAATGTATCTCATCGGTTACCGGAGAGATCGACGAGCTCGGGAAAATAATCAAACTGAATACATCCAATAAAGAGCCTACAGGTATTAGCACTAAGGTTAATGATAGTTTACAACAATTACTGAACCATCTCTCTATCCCTCAGGATTTAGATGCCAAAAAAGAATATATTAAAAACAGCCTGGACAAACAGTTAAATGGTGAGGATTTAAGTAAAATAATTGATGGGTTGACGGAATTGGTTGTTGACGCATTTAATGTAGAGCAAAATCGATTTAAAGGATTCCTTGAGCAGCTTACACATCAATTACAAGATTTTGAAGTTTTTTTAAAATCCTCTTCTGATACACGAACTCAGGCTACTGAAGAAAGTCGGCAATTAGAACATGGTATTCAGGATAACTTAAATCAAATTAAAAATCATTTGGACACCTCTAAAACTATTGAAGAGTTGTCTGCCAAGATAAATCAAAATCTTAAAATGATTGGTGAGCGAATTAAAGAATATCATTTTAATGAGCAAAACAGACAAATAGAATACGAAAAGCAGGTGGTTAAACTTCAAGCGAAATTGTCTGAGTCAGAGCAAAATGCAGAAGAAATCAAAAATTTACTGTCATTTCAAAAATATAAAATCAATCATGACAGCCTGACCGGTTTACCAAATCGGGAATCCTATGAGGAGCATATTTTTGATACGTTACAGCGTTGGAAAAAACATGGCAAAGCACTCTCTTTAGCAGTTTGTGATATTGATCATTTTAAACATATTAACGATACTTTTGGTCATTTAGCTGGGGATAAGGTTTTAAAAAAAGTCGCGTCAATTTTTAAATCCTCTATTCGAAATGTGGATTTTATTGCTCGAGTAGGTGGGGAAGAGTTTGTGTTTATTTTTGAGCAAACATCCTCTCAATCTGCTTGTATATTAATCGAAAAATTACGAAAAATGGTAGAAGAGTGTCAGTTTTTCTATCGCGATAATAAAGTGGAAGTAACAGTATCCTTTGGCCTTACTACGGTGGTGAAAGGAGATGATATGGAGTCAGTGTTTGTGAGGGCTGATAATGCAATGTATAAGGCAAAAAATGCAGGACGAAATCGTATTGAATATTTATGAATTTATTTAAAGTTCGTTCATTATAATTAACTTGATCTCCTAAGCCTGATTTGGGATCATCCTTCTATATTATTTTTCAGGCGATACCATGAGTAAAATGATTGATATTCCCGTTGTAATCGAAAGTGGGCAGAAATATAAAAACTCTCAGGGTGTAACAGCAATTAAAGATGGTGTTAAATCTACAGACATGATCCATGAACGTCTGCCTAAGCCAAAATGGCTTCGAATCGTAAATCATACAACCCCCGTATATAACAAGGTTAAAGAACAAGTTCAAAAACATCGACTGGCTACGGTTTGCGAAGAAGCTAAATGTCCTAATATTGCTGAATGCTGGTCTCATGGCACTGCAACCATTATGTTAATGGGAGCTATATGTACTCGTGCCTGTCGTTTTTGTGCTGTTGATACAGGTAATCCTCGCGGTTGGCTTGATTTGGAAGAACCTGAAAATACCGCACGCACCGTAAGTTTAATGAATCTTGATTATGTAGTGCTCACATCGGTGAATCGAGATGATTTACCTGATGGTGGTGCGGCGCACTACGCAAAGACAATTAAAGCGATTAAAAAAGCCTCTCCACACACTAAAATAGAAGCCCTGACTCCAGATTTTCAAGGTGTGGAAAAAGATGTCGCTTTACTATTGGATAGTGGAGTGGATGTATTTGCCCAGAATGTGGAAACGGTTGCGCGGCTCACTCATCCCGTTCGGGATAATAGGGCAGGTTATCAGCAGACATTAAATGTTTTGGCTTACGCCAAAAAATACCGGCCGGAGGTATTAACCAAAACCAGTTTAATGCTGGGGTTAGGGGAAACCGATGAGGAAATTATCCAGACAATGGATGATTTACGAGCCCATCAAGTAGATATTCTAACCTTGGGTCAATATCTTCAACCTACAAAAAATCACTTACCCATTGAGCGATATGTCACCCCTGAAACCTTTAACCAATTAAGAACTATTGGTTTGGAAAAGGGTTTTTTTGAAGTGGCATCAGGTCCTTTGGTTCGCTCCAGTTACCGCGCAGATCGAATATTTAAGAAGGATAATCTTGGGCTACCAGGATCTATCGCGTGATCCGCGATGCAATTACAGGCTTGGTCTTATACGGATACGATGGATTAGATTAATTCGGGTGTAGCCTGTATTAGACGAAGTCGTAATACAGGGATGTTCTATATTATCCCGTATATGACTTCGTCTAATACGGGCAATTTTATTGTAATTAAAGTGAACCTGTATTTGAATAAATCGTGAACATATTTATGGTCTATAAAATCATTTTTTCGCAAGAACAATATCGATAATATGCGTATCATGATAAGGAAAGGTGAAAATTTTACTAAAAAGCCGTTTAAGCCTTTGAATTAAAAAATATTTGGGAAGCATACGAATGGATATAGTATTGAGAAACCAGGTTCCCTCAATTCCAAAAAGTGCCAGTTCATCAATGTTATTCAAAGTAATGGGGATTTCAAGCCGCTTGTGGGCAATTACCTCAAATTGATGTTGTTTAAAGGCTAACAACAATTCGTCCTGATTTGCAGCCACGGTAGTATTTTTTACTATAGACTTATAATAGTGGCCTACCACACTGCCTAATATGGAATCTTGAGCAATAAATTCGGCTAATTGTTGCTGCGCTACAGGAAAAGAATCATAGGTAGTGGTAATCAAGGAGAAATGGCCATTTGCGCGGGTTAAAAGCCGAGCTTCATCAAATAAAGTACTGATAGGAATGTAGGCATTTATAAAATGAGCCAGCACCAAATCCTGACTGTGGGGTGGCAAAAAACGGTCTGCTTCAACCGCACTCCCTTCAATTGTTTTTAGTGGTAGTGCCTGCTCAGCTCTTTTTAACATTTCAGAGGATACGTCAATGCCGGTAAATTCGGCCAATGGCATCTCTTTATGAAGTTTTTGTAGAAAAGCGCCATTACCCACCCCTAAATCAAGAATTTTATATTGAGGCTTTAAACCCAAATAAAATTTCTTCATTTGTTCGATAGCAATAGTATGACTCTGGCTAATCGCCCCAAAGCGATTAGCTGGATTATGGCATTCAGCGATTTGGTTATACATGGCCTTCAAGGACATGCAACATTCCTGTTCGTTTTATTTATCAAGTATATCCCTAAATATGGGGAATTGGCGACTGCTCTTTTAGGAAAATTTCGCTTAAACGAATAAATTAGTGGCTATTCCTCTGATTGTAATAGGTGGAATAGGACAGGAATATCAATAAATATAAGGGGTGTATTGACAAAGAGTATCTAAGGATTCCTCCTTAATTACCAAAGCAAACTTATTTTATAGAAGTATGTTTTCCTGTATACTTCATGGCTAAACGGTATAAATATAGAATATTACAGCCCGCCAGAATAAAGTATATCACCAATTTATTTTGAGCGATTTTGTTTCTAATTAGCATATAATTCGGTCTTAATTGAAGGAAGGGGTNNTATGAGTTGTTTTATCATTGCAGAAGCGGGTGTCAATCATAATGGTGATTTGAATCTTGCTAAAGATTTAATCTATGCAGCCCATGATGCTGGAGCAGATGCGGTTAAGTTTCAAACATTTAAGGCAGATACTCTGGTCAATAAAACCGCTCAAAAGGCGCAATACCAAAAAAACAATACCTCTGGTTCCCAAACTCAGTATGAAATGTTAAAAGCTTTGGAAATATCAACCGAAGATCATTTTATACTCAGTGCCCTTGCTCTTTCATTAGGGATTGAGTTTATGTCAACCGGGTTTGATGAGGAGATGATAGATTTTTTAGTGCAACTTGAAGTAAAGCGTCTAAAAATTCCCTCTGGTGAAATTACCAACATTCCTTACCTTAAACACCTCGCCAAAACCCAATTGCCATTAATTATGTCTACCGGAATGTGTGATTTGGATGAAGTGAGACTGGCCGTTGATACAATAAGACCTTTTTATGGTGCTCATTTAAAGGATAATCTGGTATTGCTGCATTGCACCTCAAATTATCCAGCCGCTTATGCTGATGTTAATTTAAAAGCCATGCAAACACTGGCTAATGAATTTAATCTTCCTGTTGGTTATTCTGATCATACTTTGGGTATGTTAGTCCCAACTTTAGCTGTAGGTCTTGGTGCCTGCGTTATCGAAAAGCATTTTACCTTAGATAAGTCACTTCCAGGTCCTGATCATGCTGCATCAATGACTCCTCTTGAAATGAAGCAATTGGTTCAAGCCATTAGAGACACAGAGTCCGCCCTTGGTACAGGAGACAAACGACCTGCCGCAAATGAATTGCCCATTCGGGAGCTTGTTAGAAGAAGTGTGACTTTAAAACGTAGCCTGTCCAAAGGTTCTGAACTCTCAATGGATGATTTAGTTCTGTTACGACCTGGTAATGGTATCAGTCCTGCTGAGCTACCCAATATAATTGGTGCCAAATTAAATTTAAACCTCGCGGAAGGCAGTACTTTAATGTGGGAACATATTACTTCATGAGTACACGGAAAATAATATATGTCACAGGTACCCGCGCTGATTATGGTTTGATGCGAGAAGTACTAAAAAAACTACATGATTGCAAGCATATTGATTTTTCTGTATGTGTCACAGGAACTCATTTATCCCCGATTTATGGTAATACGATAGGAGAAATTGAGGCTGATGCCTTTCGTATATGCGGTATTATACCGGTCGATGTCACGCAAACCACCCATGTCTCCATGATTCAGGCAATAGGCCACGAAATCCTCGGTATGACCGAAATCTTTTCTCGCGAAAAGCCCGATATTGTTTTACTGTTAGGTGATAGGGGAGAAATGTTGGCTGCCGCACTTACAGCAGTACATTTAAATATCCCTATTGTTCATTTACATGGTGGGGAGCGTTCGGGAACAGTCGATGAGATGGTGCGGCATGCGATATCCAAATTATCACATTATCATTTTGTAGCGACCGAAGCGTCAAAAGAGCGGTTGATCAAAATGGGGGAGTATGAACACTCTATTTTTGTGGTTGGGGCGCCTGGTCTTGATGAGATGAAGCATTATAAGGCTTCGTCGCGAGATTCATTCCTTCGTCATTATAACTTTTTACCAGATAAAAGAACTTGTCTCTGTGTATTTCATCCCGTTGTGCAGGAGTATAATGACTTGGCGCAACAATTTCATGATATGATTGAAGCAGCTTTGCTGGCGAATCTGCAAATAATTTGTTTGCAACCTAATTCGGATGCAGGAGGCCAGATAATCAGAAACGCAATGGCGCAATATCTTGATCATCCGGATATTCGAATCATTACTCATTTACCCAGAGCGGAATACATTAACTGCATGGCAAATGTTGATGTTATGTTAGGTAACTCCAGTAGCGGTATCATTGAGGCAGCAACGTTCAATTTAGTGGTGGTTAATATTGGCAGCCGACAAAATTTACGGGAATATGGGGATAATACCATTCATGTATCATCCTCTCTGGAATCAATTTCACAAGGGTTACATTCCGCTTTAAGTCGGGAGGCTAAATCCTACACTAATGTTTATGGTGATGGTCATTCCAGTGAGCGATGTTTTAATTTATTAAATAGTTTGAATCTGGATCCAGCTATCTTGAGTAAATGTAATGCATACTAATCTTTTAAAAATTATTGGATGTGGTGGACACAGTAGAGTCGTTCTTGATGCACTCTCATTATCCTCGCATAAATATCATGTATCATTATGCGATAGTAATAAAGATTTATTAGGGCAAGAATTTTGTGGACTCTTAATCGATTCAACTATGGATTCTTTAAGAGATTTTATCGGTTTCGTTCATGTTGCTATTGGTAATAATGCTGTCCGAAGAACTGTTTTTAAATTAATGAATGATAACACTACTTTACTTTCAATAATTCATCCATCGGCATTAATTGCTAAATCGGCTGTAGTTAAAGAAGGCTCATTTATAGCAGCCCGAGCCGTGCTCGCTCCAGATTGTTATATAGGCAAAGGGTGTATTGTTAATCATGGTGCTGTTATTGACCATGAAGTACGTGTTGGAGCATTCTCTCATATTGCCCCCAATTCCACTTTGGGTGGTAATGTTGTAATTGGTGAAGGAGTACTTGTTGGCGCTGGTGCAGTAATATTGCCAGGAATTCAGGTGGGTGATGGGGCTATTATCGGTGCTGGGGCAGTAGTGATTCATGACGTAAAAGAAAACACTCAGGTAATGGGTGTTCCCGCGGTATGTAAGGAATAGAATGTTGAATATTAGCGAATTATATGTAAAAAAATCGGTCAGTTTGAAAACTGCGTTAAGTAAATTAGACCAAACAGCTTTAGGGGTTCTATTTTTGGTTGATGAAGAGGATCGATTTTTAAGAACTGTTACCGATGGTGATGTTCGCCGTTTACTCTTAAAAAAATGCACTCTTGACTCATATCTTCATGAATTACCTGAGCACACTTCTGTCACCTTACTTGCTTCGGAACCGATTCAAAATGCTTATCATTTAATGCAAAAACATGAACTAGATCATATTCCTTTAATTGATGAGCAGGGAAGACCTGTACGATTAATTCATCGTCGTGAGTTGAGCTCAAATATTCATTTATCTTCTCCTCATATTGGGGATCAGGAACAACATTATGTTCAGGAAGCTTTTGCTACTAATTGGGTGGCACCTTTAGGCCCCAACGTAGATTGTTTTGAGAAAGAAATTGCCCACTATGTGAAGATTAAATCTGCGGTTGCGTTAAGCTCTGGAACTGCTGCAATCCATCTGGCCTTGCTGGTATTGGGAATTAAACCAGGTGATCTCGTGTTTGTATCAAGCTTTACCTTTGTCGCTACCGTTAATCCTGTCTTATATCAGTTTGCGACACCCATATTTATCGATTCGGATTTAGAGACATGGAATATGTCTCCAGTTGCTCTCGAACGAGCCCTCTCTGACGCAAAAGCTGCAAATAAACTTCCCAAAGCGATTATTATTGTAAATTTATACGGTCAAAGCGCAAATTATGAAGCATTATGTGCCATTTGCGAACGCTACAACGTACCCATTATCGAGGATGCAGCAGAATCATTAGGTGCAACGTACCACAGTAGACATACGGGTACTTTTGGGAAACTTGGCGTATTTTCCTTTAATGGCAATAAGATAATTACTACATCCGGTGGAGGAATGCTGGTATCGGAAGATGATGATTTAATTCAACGCGCCCGTTTTCTTGCGACTCAAGCTCGAGATCCTGCGCCTCACTATGAACATTCCGTGGTGGGTTACAATTATAGAATGAGTAATGTGTTGGCCGGAATAGGTAGAGGACAATTAAAGGTTTTAGAAAGTCGTGTTGCATCAAGACGTGCCATATTTAATCAATACCATGATGCATTCAAATGTTATCCTTTTATTGAAATGATGCCTGAGATAGAGAATGGATATACGACTCGATGGCTCTCCACTATGCTAATCAAACCTGAGTTATGTTCTCTTAGGCCCGAAACGGTAATTGAGCAGTTGAAACACAATAATATCGAAGCGAGACGAACATGGAAGCCCATGCATCGCCAGCCATTATTTGAGGGCGCATCTTATTACCCTCACCAAATTGGTTTTAGTGTATCTGATTATTTATTTGAGCAAGGAATATGCTTGCCTTCAGGATCAAATCTGGATCAACAGGATCTTGACCGGGTAATATTTTGTTTAAAAGAGATTTTTGATAAAGCAAAAACGGTGCGCNNCTATTGAAGGTGCTGTTACTGTGGAATAGATATTTTAATTTTTTGATATGGGTAACCTGATTTATTTTCCAATAATTCAGATACCCTCCTGATTTACCCAAAGGTAAGAGCAGAACTTTAATGCGGTTTTTTCGTAAGATATAGTTAATAGTATTAAGTAATGTGAATGTTATAAACCTATTTTGACTCTTTTTTTGTACGAAAACCCATCTGCAGAATAATTAATGATAGCCCTGCTAAAAATCCAAAGAAAGCTCCTGCAATGATGAATATCTTTTTATTAGGATATATAGTTTCCGTATTAGGCGCAGATGGTGCATTAAATGTTTTAACATGAGCCAAATCAAAGTTTAGATTCTTGAGTCTTTGTAAGGTAACATTTTCTCTATCGTCAATGATTTGATTGATGGATTTATTATCACCAGAAAGCATATCTATGTAGATCTGTTCTTTCAACAACCTATTTTGCAACAGAGACAATTGCGCTTTATATCTAACCGGATCTTTATGTGCTTCCTGGATTTGTGACCTTAATCGTTCCATTAAAAATAAATGTTTATTCTTTAGAATTTTTACTTGATTCATGATCAGTTGCTCAAGATTAGTGGTTTGTATATTCACTAAGTCATGTTGTTTTATTGCAATTTCGTTAATTAATTTATTATTTGTATAATCGAGATAACGCTGGTTCAGATCACTTTTTGCTATATCGCTCGGAGACATAATAATTAAATCGGCATCTATACCATTATCCATCATTTTATTTGGATTTAATTGATATTCTCGCAACCGCCCCTGATTTTCATTGATTTTAACGCGAGACTTCAAATGCATTGCATCATATGATAAACCATCGCTTTTGAAAGAGGACTCATCTAAAGCTCTATTTTTCTGTGAATATTGGCTTATAAAAGAAGTAAAATTTTGTGGGTTTGCCAGTTTTTTTACAAATAGATTAAACAGTTCGGACTGGTTAAGTTGAGATCCGGAATTAACGTATAGATCTTTAAAATCGTTAACCGTCGGCTCTTCCAGATGGGTTGAAATTCTAAATTGAGGTTTTAGCGTAATTGTAAATGCAAAAGATAAAAGCGCGAAAAACAGGGTAAAGGATAATAATAACCAGGATTTTTTATATAATTCAGAAAAAAGTTTTTTAAGATCGATCATTTTAAAGTCATCGTTATCTACATTATAAAGAATAATGGATGAATCAATTAAAGATGCTCTAGGCGAACCTATCTCATTATGCATAGTTTACTTCCCGGTTTTCATTGCTAAAAGATTTTAAGACAGGTTGATACGATTAGTGACAACCTGAGCGCAAATAAAGGGTAATAATAACTTAATTATTCGAATTTCTAAAACTTTTTTTATTCATTGATTATTGTGTTTGAATGGTAGTTGTACTTTTTAAATTTAAAAGTTAAGATATTCCTCTTAACATATAAGGGAATTAGAACTTTGGCATCACATGCTTCAACTGTATTAGATGGGCGTTATGTTGCACAGACGCTTTTTAATAAAACCCAAATACGGAAGCCTGTTCATCCTGCAAATTTAATGGTTTTATTTTGGGCATTTATTTGTCTTGTTTATTTTTTCGGCCCAATTTACTTAACTCCTGCTGCTTCTATCTCTACTTTCCTTTTTGTTTCAATGCATCTTCTAATGTTTATCGTTGGATCAACCATTTTATCTCGAGTTGTGATTTTTAAAACTTTGTATCATCAGCAGTCCTACATTTCTTATATAACTAATAAATCACTATATACTATTATTTCTTTTGTTCTGTGTATTGGATTTTTGGGTGCGTTAGCTAGCGTTTACAGTAAGCTTGCTATTTTAGGCGATTTTAGTTTTTCATCAATTACAAGATTGCGTGAGTTGAGAGCTCAAGGATTGCTTCATGGTGGGTCGATGCAGAGCACATTGCTCAGTGCATTAGCTTTTTTAGCTTATCCAGCCGGGTTTGTTGGACTTGTTGCGACAATAATTTGTTATGAAACCATCCCTCGTTTATCAAAAATACTTTGTTCTCTATTTGTTATTAGTATCGTTATATTAGCTGTATGTGTGGGTGGAAGAAGTCCGATTATGGTTCTGTTTCTATTTATAGGTGCTTCCTGTTATGTTAGAAATAAGATGGGTAAAAGCTATACGCCGAGATCATTACCTCTTCGAATGGCTATTGCTTCCCTGGTAATTCTGTTTTTTGCCTACAGTAGCTTTATATGGGTTCTAAGAAGCACTGAATCCGGAATGTCAGCCTCCAGCATGGTAGCTCATGCAGAAAATGTATGGGGGGCTCATCCAAAAGAATATTTGGTTAAAACCAGTGAATGGTTAAATGATCCTGGTTTTACGCAAACGATTTTAAGCACCACATTCTACTTCATTCAAAGCCTGTCTATTTCGGAGCGATTATTATCTTCCAGTGAAGTGACACCGACAATGTATGGGGCATATCAAATCGATTTATTTGCAGCTTTTTTTAGAATTATTCCCGGGGGAGCGGATTTTTTAAAAAATGCGTACGGTGTTTTACTTGACGACAATGTGTATGGGTTTTTTACGGGAGCATGGGCTGGATTATTTATCGATTTTGGTGTCTTTAGTTTTTTAGCAGCTTTATTATGGGGTTATTTTGCGGGTAAATCATGGGTTAATTTTAAACGTAACCCAGGAGTCCTAACTGGTGTACCTTATGTTTTCTGGACCTATTCCATTTTTATAAGTTTTGTTTCATTTCCTTTTGGATTCTCTAATTCATTTATGATATTTCTTTGGTTTTTATTTTTTTCCTTAGCAAGTATGCTCTGCTATCGTTACAGATGTGTTACACAAATATCTTGATGCTCCCTATGAATTAATAACTATGTTTTCTGGTCTAAAACTCCTGGATCCCTCGGACGAGCCGAGGGACGTAGGGTCCTTTGAATGAGGGGAGTCACTTTATTACTACTTCTCCCATCCTCGAACTAACTTCCCCCGGTAGCACTCGGACTACTTCTCGGATCCTCGGACTAACTTCCCCTCAGCCCTCGAACTACTTCTCGGACCCTCGGGCTAACTTCCCCTAAGCCCTCGAACTACTTCTCGGACCCTCGGGCTAACTTCCCCTAAGCCCTCGGACCATTTATCGGACCCTTGGGCTAGCTTCCCCTCCACATCCCTACGCCCCTCGGCTCGTCCGAGGGGTCCAGTATTCTTGCTCAGTCATAATACACATTAACGATATTACTCTTGATATATTTCTATTTCTTTTACTTGCTCAAATTGTGACTTAATCACTCAATGTACTCTGGTGTAAAACTCCTGGATCCCTCGGGCGAACCGAGGGACAGGTGGTTAGGACGAAAGTGTTTTTGACTAATTTATGTGATTTTATAATCGCAAATCATGTGCTTGTTTGAGACTGAAAAAATTTAGAGATTGATTTATCAAACCACAGTGATAGAAATTAATGCTATTGATATTCTATTGGAGCCTCTTTTTTAATTGCATTTTCAAGTTGCTGCTGCAATGTAAATGGAGCTCTCCAGTTGAGAATTTCTCTGGCGTTATTTGGAATTATTTCCAGATTATGAATTAATTGATCAGCCATGTTCCCTTTACCAATAGCTTTTAAAATCCAGTTTAATATTCCTTGAGGAACAGGTAAAAGGATAATATTTTTATCCATAAGTGTGGCTATAGTTTTTATCAGTTGAGTGGTTGTTATGGTTTCGTTATCAGCTACGGTGAAAGTTTGATTAGCTGCTTTCTCTGAGATGATGCATGTGCTAATAAAATCGACAAGATTATCAATTCCAATAAATTGGCGTTTATTATTAATCTTACCTAATGGGAGTGGTAATCCTTTTGCAACAAATTGAAGTAATTTTTTAAAATTTCCTTTAACTCCAGGACCGTAAACTAATGGGGGGCGAATTATAACTACCTCCATCTCACTAGCGAATTGGTTTAAAGTTTGTTCTGCCTCCAATTTTGATTGGGCATAAGGTAAAACCGGATTAGGTTTGGAATTATCATTAAAGGGAATATCTCGACTGGTATTACCTAAAACGCCAATACTGCTTATAAATATAATTCGTTTAACCCCAGCCGTTTTGGCCTGTTCTGCCAGCCTTTTGCTTGCATCACAGTTTACCTGACGAAACTCTTTTAAAGGATCAGAGCTGGTTTCATCTAAAATATGAGCGCGTGCAGCGCAATGAACAACAGTGTGGGTGTTGCACAAAGCCTCGCTCCACTCTGTTGTATCACTTAAATCACCCAAATTATAAAGACTCAGATTATTAAATTCGGTCATTGATTTTTTTAATGATAATAAAGCAGTCGCAGAGCGAACAGTACCCCGGACTTCATACCCTTGCTGGCATAAAGTTCGGATTAAAGCCTGTCCCACAAAGCCACTGGCTCCAGTTACGAGTATCGTTTTATTATGCATGGCTGTATTTTTTTTGATATTGTTGGAAACGATCAACTAATTTGTGAGCGATAAGTTTCATTGGTGAATAAGAATAATTATGTTGTTTTAATGCTTCCATAATTTCTTTATTTTGATTGATGATGTTTTTGAAGGATTTATTAGTTGTTCCCCCTAATCGCATTTTTATCATCATATCTGGAATATAGGAGACATTTATTTTATGGGTATACAACAATCGCAACAACAGTTCATAATCTGATGCCAGTTTATAATCTAGGTTAAAAAACATTCCATGATTGTCATGAACTTCTCTTTTCGCATAAAACGTTGGATGGGCAGGTATCCATCCTTTAGCTATAAGTTCAGGTTTGTAAGGACTTGATTTCCAATAGCGAACAATTTGATCCGTGTTATTTTGATTCACATATACTAAATCACCAAAGCAGGCATCAACATCCGGTTTTGATAATTCCTTTACCACATTACTTAGAACATTCTCATGAGCAAGCATATCATCGGAGTTTAATAAACCTATTATATCCCCCGTTGCTTTAGCTACGCCTCTATTCATTGCATCATAAAGCCCATTATCTCGCTCCGAAGTCAGATGAGCAATATGTTCTTTATTTTGTTCCAGGATGTCTAAAGTTCCATCGGTTGAACCACCATCAATTATGATGTGCTCTACATTTTTATGAGTTTGCATTTGGATGGTTCTTAACGTGTCGCGAATGGTGGCTTCACTGTTGTAACATGCTGTAACTATTGAAATTTTCATATAATTTCCCAATTAAGGTTGTAGAAGTAGAAAGGGGCGTATCGTTCTCTGCATCATAATAGCTAATGAATAAAGTAGTAAAACAAAACTTGCTGTGGCAGATGATACTGCTGCACCCGTGAGTCCCCAATGGGGTACTAAAATGCTGTTACCAACAATTATAATAATAAAAGCAGTAAGATTTATAGTTAATATTAAACGATCTTTGTGCTGCGCATACAGAGTATAAAGTGGAACATCAGCAACACTGCGACAAGCAGCACCAAATAAAAGAAAGTAAAATACCTGAATATTGTTTAAATAAACCGGCTTATTTAGAAGGGTGATGAAGGGAATTATTAATGCAATACAGATTATTGAAAATGCAATTACAAAATAAATCGTGTATTTCAGCATATTTATCGATTCATTATAAAATAATTTGCTGTTGTTTTCTTTCCACGCGCTTATTAATTGCGCTAATCGCATTCGAGCTACACCCGTATTAACCAGTGTATGCAGAGTAATACTTAGACCAGCATAGAAAGTATATATTCCAACAGCCTCAATGCCACAATAATAATTTACAAAAAATCGTTCAATATAAAGCAGACTTAATGCACAAAAGGCAGAGATCATAAATGGGCGCGAAATTTTTAGACCTTCCCCTATTCGTCGCCACTGCACCGGCTGCACCAAAATCATTCTCCAGGGCAGCTTATGGAGAGCTGCCAACGCGATGACAATACTTACAGTCGCCCCTGCCAGCCAGGCTATAAAAATTAAATTAAAGTGTCTTGCTGCCGGATAGAGATAAAATATAGGCAACAATATACAAATCCATAATCCTTGCCTGATAAAAAAGATAATATTGGCAAAGTGAGGACGAGCCAATGCGATAAAAATTCGCATTAATTCATTGGATGCATGTTCAACAAGAGTGATGACAAAAAACCATAAGCATAAAGAGTAGGGAAAAATATTTGTATAAAAAAACAGATAAAAGAATGGGGATAAAACGATAAACGTTAAAAAATACAGTATAAATTGATCGCGAATAATAATAACTTGTTCGGTAGGTGTAACTCCTACCAGAGCTCGAGAAGTAAAATTATAAAATTCCAAACCTAAAAAAAACAAAGCGTAAGCAATAATTGCTGTCAACACTCCGTACATACCAAGTTCTTCAGGCTGGAAATAAGTTACGAGGAAAATAACCAGCAAAAATTTGGCACCCAGAGTTGAGGCTCGTAAAGCAATAGTTGCGAGGTTACAAAATAAAGACCAATTCATAAAATGTTAAAATCCCGGAGCGTGGTTGTTTGTGCTCATTGTCAATGATTTATTAGGCCTTCAAATTATCCAGTACAGCGCTGTCTTTGGCAATGGTTATAAAACCTAATTTGTATCGCTCGCTTCCCGATAATTAAAAAGCGGTACTTAAAGAGGCGATGAATTTTTAACATCTCCTGACTGGTAAGAGATTTTTTTTGTGTTCAATGGTACTATTATCGTTTTTATATTGCTACAGATTATAGTAGGTTCGGGATAGGGAGGGTTGAGTAGCTCCTTCTTGTTTCTAATGTTCGATAGGCTTTTTAATTTTAGGTTTGATAATGATTAATCAGAAAAGAGTTCTTGCCGTTATTCCTGCAAGAGGCGGGAGCAAAGGGTTGCCGGGTAAAAATATTCGTCCTTTGGGTGGAATACCCTTGATTGCATGGCCAATTAAAGCTGCACTGAGCTCAAAATACATCGATCGTGTGGTTGTAAGCACTGATGCTGAACCTATTGCAAAAGTTGCCATTGAATATGGGGCAGACGTTCCTTTCATGCGGCCCGCAGAGTTTGCCCAAGATACTTCACCTTCTTCAGATGCACTAATTCATGCGATAGAATTTTGTACAAAAACTGATGGACAATATGATTATATTGTACTTCTGGAACCTACCTCTCCACTTACCGAAACAAAAGATATTGATCACGCTTTGGAAACATTGGTGTCAAGCAGTGCCTTGTCCATAGTGGGTGCGAGCAAAGTAGAGGGGACTCATCCTGTTTATTGCGCGACTATAGGCGATGACCATTTGCTAAAACCATTTAAAAGAGACAGTTTTGCAAGCCCGATTAGGAGGCAGGATTTAGAGGAGCTTTACTATTTTGAAGGTTCTCTTTATATTTCCGATATTAGCAAATACCTTGAGACCCGGACTTTTTATCATGACCATACCTTACCTTATCTGGTTCCGGCCTGGAAAGCGCTTGAAATTGATACCTTGTTAGATTTTATAAAAATTGAGGCAGTGCTTAAACATAAAGACACTTTAGTGTTAACTGATTAATTTACGGAAATCAAAATGACAGACGATTTTAAATCACGATTGTTACATGTAATTCCAGGAGGCGCTCATACTTATTCACGAGGGTATGATCAATATCCTGAAAATGCCCCGCACATTATGGAGCGTGGGAAGGGTGCTTACACATATGATGAATTTAATAATGAATTTTTGGATTATGGTATGGCTCTTCGAGCGGTGAATATAGGCTACGCAGAAGATGAGATCGATTTGGCTGCTTTTGAGCAGATCAAAAAAGGCAACAACCTTACCAGGCCCTCATTTATAGAGCTGGAGGCTGCGGAATTATTAGTCAATTTGATTGATAGTGTAGATATGGTCAAATTTACTAAAAATGGCTCTACAGCGGTTTCGGCAGCAGTGAAGCTCTCGAGAGCTTATACCGGAAGAACGTTGGTAGCTCGATGTGCTGAGCAACCCTTCTTCTCATATGATGATTGGTTTATTGCGTCTACTCCGATAAAAAGAGGTATTCCTCAAAATATTATTGATCAGACGAAGATGTTTCATTACAACAATATTGAATCTTTAGAACAATTAATTGAAGAGTACCCCAACCAAATCGCCTGTGTCATTCTTGAGCCGAGCAGTCTGGAGCATCCAAAGCCTTCAATTACTGTTCCTGGGGAAACCTATCTTCATGATGTGCAACGACTGTGTAAAAAGCATGGAATTGTTTTTGTTTTGGACGAAATGATCACAGGATTTCGCTGGGACTTAAAAGGAGCACAACATTACTATAATATCCAAGCCGATTTGTGCACTTTTGGCAAGGCTATGGCAAATGGTTTTGCAGTTGCTGCAATTGCTGGAAAGCGCGAGATTATGGAACTTGGTTCAATTGAATTTGCTGGACGAGAGCGATTGTTCTTATTATCAACCACGCATGGCGCTGAAATGTGTGGCCTTGGGGCATTTGTTAAAACTGTAGAGGTAATGCAGCGCCAGAGCGTGGTGGAGCATATGTGGGATTATGGCCAGAAACTAATTAATTTGATCAACGAAAAAGCGTCAGCAGCAGGTATAGCGGACTTTTTCAAAGCAGGTGGTGTGCCTTGCTCACCCTGGTATGCGACATATAACCATTTGAATGAAGTATCGTTACCGTTTCGCACTCTATTTTCACAAGAGATGATAAAATCTGGTGTATTAATGCCCTGGATTGCACTCAGTTACCGACATGGTGAAAAAGAATTGGAAAAAACAGGCATGGCTTTGGAGAAGACCTTTAAGATTTATGCTCATGCATTAGAGCAGGGTTCAACTGAGGGATATTTAAAGGGTGATGTTATTAAACCGGTTTTTAGACCAATTAATTAAGATGTACTATGAATGATATTCTTAAAAATAAAGTAGTTGTTGTAACTGGAGGCGCCGGTCTTTTAGGTCGAGAATTTATCTCATCAATTGCAGCGCAGGGTGGAATAGCAATCATCGCCGATCTGGATAACGAAGCAAGCAGAAATTCATGGAGCGCTCTACAAAAGCAGGATTTTTCCGGAACTATAGATTTTACTCCTATTGATATAACTAATAAAACTTCAGTGATTAATGCAATAGCGTTTGTTCATGAAACTTATGGTAGAATTGACGCTTTAGTAAACAATGCCTATCCAAGAAACAAACATTATGGCCGTTTTTTAATGGATGTGGAATATGACGATTTTTGTGACAACCTGAACCTGAATTTAGGAGGTTATTTTTTAACCTCGCAACAATTTGCAGCGTATTTTCTTAAACAGGGTTTTGGGAACATAGTTAATATCGCTTCAATATATGGAGTGGTTGCACCAAAGTTTGAAATCTATGAAAATACCCCGATGACAATGCCTGTTGAATATGCGGTTATAAAATCTGCGTTAATTCATTTAACAAAGTATTTTGCCAAATCATTCAAAGGTAAAAATATAAGGACTAATAGTTTAAGTCCCGGGGGTATTTTTGATTCGCAACCCGAACTGTTTGTTAATGCTTATAAAGAGCAATGCATTAATAAGGGAATGTTAGATAAAAGCGATTTATCAGGCTCGTTAATTTATTTGCTATCTGATATGTCAGAATGTGTTAATGGTCAAAATCTCGTTGTAGACGATGGATTTACAATATAAGTAGGTGATTTATGAGTGATAAACTGAAGCGTTGTTCAAACTGTCTGCTACCAGAGACTTATGAAACAATTGAATTCGATAGTAATGGATGTTGTAACATTTGCAATTCTGCCAAAATAAAAAAAGAGAATATTGATTGGGATGCAAGAAAGCGATTACTCGATCAATTAATTGAAAAATATCGGGGAAAAGGGGATTACGATTGTATTATCCCGTTTAGTGGCGGTAAAGACAGTACTTTCCAATTATTGTATCTCATGAAAGAGTACAATATTAAGCCTCTTGTTGTACGATTTAATCATGGGTTTATGCGATCTGTGATTGCCGATAATAATCAGCGTACGTTTAAAAAATTGGGAGTCGATGTTATTGATTTTACTCCTAATTGGAAGATTGTTAAAAAATTGATGTTAGAGTCTTTTATTCGCAAAACTGATTTTTGTTGGCACTGCCATACGGGAATTTATTCCTATCCGATGCAAATTGCCATTAAATTCAATGTTCCTCTAATATTTTGGGGTGAACCCCAGGCGGAATTAACCGCTTATTATGATTATCTGAATGATGAAATTGAATATGAAGATGAAAAAAAATTCAATATGATTCGCAATTTAGGTATATCCGCCGATGATATGTACGGAATGATCAATAAGCCCGATGATCCCATTGATCGTCGCGACTTGAATCCGTTTACTTATCCCAAGTTAAGCGAGCTTAAAAAGCTGGGGTATGCTTCTGTTTGCTTAGGAAGCTTTATTCCCTGGGATTACGAAGCCAATACTAAATGGATTAAGGAAGAATTAGGCTGGCAGGCAGATGAGCTCGAAGGTGTCCCTAATGAGGTTAATACTACGGGTGAAAAAATTGAGTGCTTCATGCAAGGTACTCGTGATTATATAAAATATATCAAACGAGGTTATAGTCGAATCACGCAAATCAACTCCATTAAATTGCGTAACGGAATTATTTCGCAAGAAGAGGCAAAGGAGTGGAATGCGATGGAGGGTCATCGCCCTGAGTCTCTTGATGTCTTTTTAAGTTATGTAGGTCTGACTGAAGAAGAATTTAATATTATTGTAAAAGAAATGGCTATCCCTCCTTATGAGCATGATTTTGCTAATAACAAAAAAGCAAAACCTGTTTGGGATACTATTAAGTGGTATAGAGAAGGTGAATGGACAAAATAATAGGTATTCTTGATTATGGCATGGGCAATATCAATTCGGTCCATAATGCATTAAGTTATCTCGGGTACGAGCCGTTGGTATTAAAAACAGCTCATGAGATCGAACAGTGCTCGCATCTTATTGTGCCCGGGGTGGGCTCTTATGCTAAAGCAATGGCCAATATAGTTGAGCTTGGGATGGATCGTGAAATAGCTCAACACGTTCAAGAGGGTAAGCCTCTGTTAGGCATTTGTCTTGGCATGCAGATTCTTTCTGAGTTCGGGGAAGAGGGGGGATCATTTTCCGGTTTAGGTTTTATACCTGGAAAAGTACAAATACTGGATCTGCCTGATCTACCAGTTCCTCATGTCGGTTGGAATTCTCTTGAATTTAACTTTGAGCATCCCATAACAGACAAACTGAAAAAGCATGTTGATTTTTACTTTGTTCATTCCTATTTCTTTAATGTAACCCATGCGCCAAATATTCTTGCTACAACCGAATATGGAACAAAATTCCCTGCTATAGTTGCAAAGCATAATATAGTCGGCATCCAATTTCATCCCGAAAAAAGTCAGGATAATGGGTTACTTTTAATTGAGAATTTTTGTGAGTGGGACGGACTATGTTAAAAAAACGAATTATCCCCACCTTATTATTAAGTAAAGGACGAATGGTTAAAGGAAAACAATTTGCCACTTTTCGGGATACTGGCGATCCTGTTTCCGCTGCAAGAATTTACAATGCGCAAAATGCAGATGAACTGTTTTTTTTGGATATTGATGCTAATCGCCATGGCAGTGCTTTTGAATTATTGGAAAATACAGTTAAAGATGTCGCGAAAGAATGTTTTATGCCCCTGTCAGTAGGCGGTGGAATTGACTCAATTGATAAAATTCGCCGTCTGTTATTAGCTGGTGCTGATAAGGTATCAATAACTACAGCTGCGCATACTGATCCTGATTTGATTCATACAGCGGCGAATCTATATGGCAGACAATGCATTGTAGTGGGTTTAGACGTACGCCTTGAAGCCGGTAATTATGTGTTATACAGCCATTGTGGCACTCAAAAAACAAATAAAAATCTTCGTGATTATGTTCTAGAGATGACTGAGCGTGGCGCTGGTGAATTTGTTATCAATTCTATTGATAATGATGGGATGATGAAAGGTTACGATTTAGACTGTGCTGCCTTAGTAAGAACTTATACTGATAGACCTATTATCATTTCAGGAGGTGCCGGTACCTTCATGCATCTCGTAGATGCCTTTAAAGAAGCCAACGTGGATGCAGTATCCTGTGCCAGTTTATTTCATTTTGGTGATAATAATCCAATACGTGCCCGTTCCTATTTATTGAATCAGGGCATCCCCATGAAGCTTACAAAATGATCTTATCACTTGAATCTAAAGTATTGACACAGTATTTATTAAAGCAACTCAATATGTTTTTTCCGGATGATATTGATATCAGTTACAATCTGGTACAAATTATGCCCATGGTAATCGAACGAATGGACTATTGTTTTAGCCAAATCCAAAAAAAGTATTATTTTGATAAAGGTCATTCTGTATTTAATCATTTAAATTCAGATCATTACGCGATGTTTCTTTATTGGATTGCTAATGAAGCTTATAAAAATCAATTTATTAATCTTGCAGAAAAGGCATTTTTTTTAAATAAAGCATTGCATGGAGTTGATGCATTTTACTCAATTAAGCTACCCGATGTATTTTTGTTTGTTCACCCAATAGGAACTATTTTGGGCAATGCTAGCTATTCCAATTATTTGGTTGTTTATCAGAATGTTACTGTAGGAAGTGATATAAATGGGATTTATCCTCAATTTGGGCAGGCTAATGTTCTTTACTCGAAAAGTTCAGTTATTGGCTCCTGTGTTTTAGGCAACAATGTGGGTGTGGGGGCAAACGCATTTTTAAGAAACTCTCAAATTCCAGATAATTCGATTGCCGTGGGTCTATATCCTGAGGTTAAGATTAAAGAGAATAATATTCAAAATCAAAAAGAATTTTTTCATTAAGTGACACATCATCTATTTGCCGCGTGTTGTTCCTAAGTGATCGTCAATTAAATTTATATTCATGAGAAGATACTGATTTTTTGTATCGTGATGAAGGTGCATTTTAAATCATCCAAGAAAATTGACAATCATTCGTATTTTTATAATAATTTGCGATTAATAAAATACAATACGCCTTAAAGTTGTAGCATACATTTATTTTCTTACGACCAATATGACGAAATGAGCGTGCTGTTTCACAAACAAATGAGGTAAAAAGGAGTGTTAATGCGCTTAATACCTACAATATTATGTGGAGGAGCAGGCTCCAGACTATGGCCTGTATCTCGGGAATTACATCCTAAGCCATTTATTCGCCTGGCCGATGGCAAAAGTCTGTTACAAAAAACGTTCGAGAGAAGTTCATTATTACCCGGCGTTGAAGAAATTCTTACCATAACCAATCGTGATTTTTATTTCAAAACTGAAGAAGAATTTCGTGAAATGAATCACAAGTCGCTCAAAATGTCCTACATTCTTGAGCCATTTGGACGAAATACAGCTGCGGCAATTGCTTCAGCGGCCTTATATGTTTCTCATGCTAACGAAGATGCTCTGATGCTTATTTTACCTGCAGATCATATTATTCTTGATCAAAATGCATTTGCTGATGCAGTACTTAAGGCAGTGGATCTCGCTATGGATAACAAGCTAGTCGCATTCGGTATTCAGCCAGAACATCCGGAGACTGGTTATGGATATATAGAAGCTGAAGGCAACCATGTATTAAATTTTATAGAAAAACCTTCTTTGGAAAAAGCTACCGAATATTGTCAATCTGGAAATTTTTTCTGGAATTCAGGAATGTTTTGTGTGTCTTCCAAAACCATTCTTGAAGAACTTGAACTTTATTGTCCAGATATTTTACTAGCCACAAAAAATTGTATTGATCAATCCAGTCTCCTTGTTAAGGAAGAACACACTCAATTAATTCTGGATGAAAAAACATTCCGTTTGGTCCATGAAAACTCAATTGATTACGCTGTAGTTGAGAAATCCAAACGAGTAGCGGTGGTCCCTTGTAGTATTGGCTGGAGTGATATTGGTTCATGGAATGCTTTGGGGGATCTTGCTGAATCCGATATAAAAGGCAATCGAATTGAGGGTGAAGCTTTAATCCATGATGTAACGAATTGTTTCATACAAAGTAAAGAGCGTATGATAGGGGCTGTAGGGCTTGATAATCTGATTATTATTGATACACCTGATGCTTTATTGGTTGCTGATAAATCACGAGTTCAAGATGTGAAACGAATTTACAGTGAACTCAAAGCCCAGGATCATGACACTTACAAACTACATCGAACAGTTCATAGACCCTGGGGAACCTATACGGTTCTTGAAAAAGGCCCCCGTTTTAAAATTAAACGGATTGAGGTTAAACCAGGAGCGAGTTTAAGCCTCCAGATGCATCATCATCGTAGTGAACATTGGATAGTGGTTAGTGGTATGGCAAAAGTAATAAATGGTGATAAGGAAATGTATATCAATACGAATGAATCCACATATATCCCTGCAGGTCACAAGCATCGTTTGGAAAATCCAGGGGTTCTTGATCTGGTTATGATTGAAGTACAAAGTGGTGAATACATGGGTGAGGACGATATAGTACGATTCGAAGATATCTACGGGCGTGTATAATATTATTTTTTGATATGTTCTATAGATTCCGGCTCAATAGCAAGATCCATGATAAACTCGCCAGTAATTTAGCGAACTATTAATTTTTATTGAATTTATTAATTAAGAATATGGTTTAGGATTTCTAATTATGTTCTTATTAGACAAAGGTATATAAGGGGTATTGGGTGAAAACTGCATTAATTACAGGTGTTACAGGTCAAGATGGAGCGTATCTGGCTGAGTTTTTGATCAATAAGGGATATGTAGTGCACGGAATTAAAAGACGATCTTCATTAATAAATACCGCCCGCATAGACCATCTTTATCAAGACCCTCATGAAAAAAATCTGCAACTTATTTTGCATTATGGTGATATGACTGATAGTAGTAGTTTGATTCATATTATACAAAAGACTAAACCCGATGAAATTTACAACCTTGCCGCCCAAAGTCACGTGGCGGTTTCTTTTGAAGAACCAGAATATACCGCCAATTCCGATGCGCTCGGTGCCTTAAGAATACTGGAAGCAATACGAATTTTGGGTTTTGAAAAAAAAACCAAATTTTATCAGGCATCTACTTCTGAACTTTATGGTTTAGTTCAGGAAACGCCGCAGAAAGAAACAACCCCATTTTATCCCAGATCACCCTATGCCGTATCAAAGCTATATGCATATTGGATAACGGTTAATTACCGGGAAGCATACAACATGTATGCGTGTAACGGTATTTTATTTAATCATGAATCTCCCATCCGTGGTGAAACATTTGTAACCCGAAAAATCACTCGAGGTCTTGCTCGAATTAAATGCGGTCTTGAAGAATGTTTGTATTTAGGTAATATCAATGCCAAGCGAGACTGGGGGCATGCTAAGGATTATGTAGAAATGCAATGGCTCATGTTGCAACAGGAAAAACCCGAAGATTTTGTTATAGCAACAGGTGAGCAACACAGTGTTCGTGAGTTTATCAATATTTGTGCTAAAGAAATAAACCTCGATTTAAATTGGGAAGGTGAAGGGATTGATGAAAAGGCTTACTCGAGCGATGGAGTGTGTCGCATCGCGATTGATCCACGTTATTTCAGACCCACAGAAGTAGACACTTTATTAGGTGATGCCAGTAAAGCCCGCACCCAATTGGGTTGGAAACCTAAAATCAGTTTTCACGAGCTGGTGAAGGAAATGATTCATTCTGATTATCAGATAGCTTGTAAAGATAAATTTATTAAAGATAATGGTTACCACGATTAAACTGAGTCTGTGTTTAGTCAACAACATTACTTATTTTTTAGTAGTTAATAAAATAAATTTCGTAAGAGTAAGGATTATTAATGAGTAACACCATGCATACTGATTCTCGAATATTTGTTGCTGGACATGCAGGTCTGGTTGGCTCTGCAATCGTCAGATCCTTAAAAAAACAAGGATACACTAATTTAATATTAAGAACTAAAAAGGANNAAAGGCAGCAAAGTGCAGTTAACGATTTTTTTGCTCAGGAAAAGCCTGAGTTTGTTTTTATGGCTGCCGCAAAGGTTGGTGGAATTGTTGCAAACAACACGTATCCAGCTGATTTTGGATATCAAAATCAGATGATTCAAAATAATATCATTTATGCTGCCTGGGAGCATAAAGTTAAGCGCCTTATGTTTTTAGGATCTTCTTGTCTCTATCCAAGAGATTGCCCTCAACCCATGCATGAAGAACATCTATTAACAGGTCTTCTTGAACCTACCAATAAAGCCTATGCTTTAGCCAAAATTTCAGGTATTTCCTTATGTGAGTCTTTTAATAAACAATATGGAACTCAATATATAGTCGGAATGCCCACAAACTTGTATGGTCCAAACGATAATTATGATCTTCAGGCATCACATGTTATTCCCGCATTAATGCGAAAAATTCATGAAGCAAAAATGAATAATTCACCGTCTGTTGAAGTTTGGGGCTCAGGCATAGCAAAGCGAGAGTTTTTGCATAGTAATGATATGGGTGATGCTGCTGTTTTCCTATTAAATTTACCTGATGAGCAATTTAACGAGTTAATAAATTGTCCTGTCACTGGAGTATTGGTTAACATTGGCTATGGCAAAGATATCTCAATAAAACAATTGGTGGAACTCTTGTGTACTATTGTAGATTATAAGGGCGAGATTAGTTGGGACAAAACAAAACCCGATGGCACACCGCAAAAACTTTTAAATACCGATAAAATTAATAAATCAGGCTGGTATCCGAAACTATCGTTTGCTGAAGAGTTAAGTAAAATTTACCTGGATAAATTCGCTATGGCTTTAAACTAGACAGGGTAAATTACATGACAGAAGTTATTTTTTTCTCTCACCACAATACTACTCCGTGGTGGCAGTTTTTAGCAGAAAATTTAAAGTTTAGCAGCTCTTCAGCCGTTATGTCTGATCTTAGGGAGCCAGTTGATTTATGCATTGTTGATGATTTTTATTATCATTTAAATAACCAAAATTGTGAACAGATTGCGATTGATCAGTTTTCTGAAGTAGAGTGTGCGGATATTATCAGACGTTGCCGCGTGTTACGAAACTTGAAAAAATCATTGGCCTTATCCATGATTGGATCGATGTGGTTGACATTGGATACACTGATAAAAAAAGAAAAACCAAAACTCATCGTTAGTTTTATAATCGATCGCTATTTATTTGATGTACTTAGCAGAATTACTCAATCTTATAATATTAAATTTGTCGAAATGACTGCGTCAATTATTCCTGATCATGTAATGTTAATGGAAAGAGGAAGACTAATTAAATTTCGCGATCCGGAGTTAACAGAGATTGATAAATCTAGAATTTTACTCTTAAATGAATCGTTTACACCATCCTACGTCAGTAAAAGCAAGAAATACAGCACTCTCTTATTTTGGCGCACATTTTTATACTTTAAAATTCGCGGACTTGCTTTTGATCTTATTCGTTACCTTAAACGGGATAAACTAAATATCCATTATCTGGATGCTAAAAACTCGCTTAACCATAAGCCGCGATTGCTTGATTATAAAGTAAAAAGCTATATGGATGATAAATGGGAAGAAAAACTAACCACTACTCCTAAAGAAAAACGCGTCTTTATTGGGTTACAACTATTACCCGAAGCATCTTTAGATTATTGGCTGGAAGACTTAAGTTTATTAAATAACGAAGAGCTAATTCTTAAGGTATGCCACGTATTGGGTAAAGAGGGTTATGTAATTTTTGTTAAAGATCATCCATTACAGTTTGGTTTTAGAAAAAGAGACGTTATTCAAAAACTGGCTGCGTTATCTTATGTGGTGCTTGTTCCTTATGAAGTTCCAGCAACCCTTTTGATTAAAGAGTGTCCGGTAACGGTGACATGTACTGGAACTATTGGATTTCAAAGTGCGTTGGCGGGTTCTTGTTCTGTGGTAAGTAACGCTTATTATTCCGATCAAGAATATTTCGTTCATTTTCATAATTTGATGGATATTGATAATTTGCCAGAGAAAATTAAATTATTTCAAATGAAAAATTCCGGCAAAATACCTGAAAAAGGAATTGATAAATTATTAAATAATGTTTTGTCAGCCAGTATGCCCGGAGATTTATTTAGTTTTAGAAAGTTTGATAAAAACAATCAAGAGCATGTGAATAGAGTACGCCCTTTATTGGATTCAATGAATAAATATTTTCCTGAATTAATGAGAGAAAAAAATAAAGTTACATCAGAAATCATGAGAAAAAAAGCGCATCAACTAGAGAGTGTTTCTGATTTGTAATGCTATGTTTTTCATTAATATGAATTATAAAACGTGGGTAATGTTTCTTTGGTATTTAATTTCTTGCTCCTGATTTACATAAATGTTGGGTATTAATAAATGATTTTATCCCTAAGTATTTTTTTTGTAACATCGATATTAATGACTCATCTGTTTTGTAGGTTTGCCAAAAATACTCGACTCATGGATAAGCCTAATGAGCGCTCCATGCATTCCATACCCACTATTCGGGGTGGAGGAGCCATTTTTATTGGTTTATCTGTTTTAAGTCTCCCATTTATCAGTTATTTCTCAAAAGTCCCGTCGAACGAATTAACTTTCTTTATACTGAGCATTTGTTTACTTTCTGGTGTCAGTTTTTTAGATGATTTATTCCAGCTATCAGCCAAAAGCAGATTAGCCATTCAATGTTTAGTAGGTCTTATCGTTGCTTTATTTTTAAGACCTGAAATTTTGGATTTAATGCTATTTCCAATAACAAACTTTTTTTTAATTTTTATGTTTTTACTGGTAGCGGTAATATGGTCAATTAACCATTTTAACTTTATGGATGGCATGGATGGCTTTTGTGCCTTACAAGCATTGTTTATTCTGGTATCTTATGCTTTATTTTTAAACCAAAATCCTGATGCCATTCCATACCAAGAATATTGTATGGTTTTGGGTGTAGGATTGCTGGGATTTTTGATATTTAATTTTCCTCCTGCTCGTTTATTCATGGGGGACGTGGGCAGTGCTTCGTTGGGCTTAATTAGCTTCATGATTGCAGTTGTTGCTCAAAAAAAATTCAATATTCCTCTGGGGTATTGGTTTGTATTAAATGGTCTCTTTCTTTTTGATGCAACCATTACATTAATCCGACGTGCTTTAAATAAGGAAAAATGTTTTTCCGCTCACAAAAAACATGCCTATCAACGTTTAAAACAACAGGGGGTTTCGACTCGTGTAATCCTGTTGGGACAAGCAATTGTCAATTTGATCTTCCTTTCATTAATTTTCTTAGTGGAAAAAAATGAAATTGGTTTCCTGGCTTTGTTTGGACTTCAATTCTTTATCTTAATTTCAATTTATATATTAATCGAAATCAAACATCCTATGTTTGCCGTCAATGTGTCACACTAAAGTAGAACTTTTCAAAAATAGCAAAGAACTCCTGAGCTGTTGAATACCGTGTAATTCGTTAAAATTCAAACAGATATTCCTTAATTTGATCATAAAGATTAAATAAATTCATCTATCGAACACAATATAAAATCAATTTAATGGGAAATTGGAATTCTTATAATTCTTACCTATATTTTATATAGAGTTTTACAAAATCCTTAAGATGAATTAATTATTTCATGAGGAACGTAGAGCGTCGCCCACTAATTAGATGGACAGGGATGAATTAGATGGATCACTTGCAAACGTTGCATCAATTTATTGAATACCAGGCTGAAAATAATCCGCAACGTACTGCGGTGATCTTTAATCATCAGTCCTTAAATTACGAGCAACTCAATCAAAAAGCCAATCAACTTGCTCATTATTTAATAAGAAAAGGGATACAAAAAGAAACACCACTGGCGGTATATCTTGAACGTTCTTTTGATTTTCTTATTACAGTATTAGGTATTCTAAAAGCCGGCTGCGCTTATATTCCATTGGATATCACTTATCCTCGCGAAAGAATATTATTAATTTTAAAAGAAGCAGGTAATCCTTTATTAATTACTACTGAGTGTCATAAGAAAAAATTGAGTTTAAACGGCAACGCTTTAGTCATTACAGATAATAAGGATATAAAAAAACAGTCTGTATCAAATCCATCCATCGAAATGTCCGAAAAAAATCTGGCCTATGTAATCTATACCTCAGGTTCCACTGGTGTGCCAAAAGGTGTCTTAATTGAACATCAGGCGATTGTGAATTATTGCTTATGGTTTTCACAACAGCATAAAGATATTTCCAGAATAGATTTTTCATCTAATCATGCTTTTGATATGTCCATTACTTTGTATTTGGTTCCTTTGATTCTCGGATTAACGGTGATCATGTGTGAGGATCCTATTAAAAAGGACCCTAAAAAATACATTAATTATTTAAATGCGTGTGCGATAGATTTTATAAAAATAACTCCCAGTTATTTTAAAATTTTAGTCCACGAAATGGAAAACAAATTTATCCAATTACCTTTTTTAAAAGAACTTATGTTGGGTGGGGAAAATTTAACCAAACAAGAATGCGCCTCATGGCTTAAGCTCTATCCACACCATGTTATATACAACGAATATGGACCTACAGAAACCACAGTTGCGGTCACTGCTTTTTCTATTAATAAAAGCAATATTAATGATTTTGAAAAAAATATCCCGATAGGTCGCTTAGCCCTCAATACTGACGCGTATATTCTTAATGACCAATTGCAGCCCGTAGTGAAAAATGAGATAGGGGAGTTATATATTGGGGGACGAGCTTTAGCTAGAGGTTATTTAAATAGTCCCGAATTAACAGAAAAATATTTTATTAAAAATCCTTTTACCCAAAACCCAGGGGATAGGTTATATAAAACCGGCGATTTATGTCGTCTGAATACTACCGGTAATTTTGAATGCATGGGCAGAATTGACCATCAGATCAAAATTCGTGGTTTTAGGGTGGAGCCCAGCGAAATAGAAAGCTACCTCATGAATTATCCGGATATTAAAGCGGCAATAGTAAATGTGTACCAGTTAAACCAGAAAGAAAATAGTTTAATCGCTTATTACATTCCAAAAAATTCCACAATAAAGTTACAACCAAAAACATTACGCCAGTATTTAAAAAATTATTTACCTGACTACATGATTCCAACCGTATTTATTGAAATGGAACTATTTCCATTAAATGCTAATGATAAATTAGATCGCGCTGCTCTTCCCATGCCTCAATTTAAAGTAAAAGAGAATACAAATTATACCAAGGTACGAAACTCCCTGAGGGGAAAGTTAATGGCTATCTGGTCTGAGGAATTGGGCATAAATACAATCGGTATCGAAGATGATTTTTTTGAATTAGGTGGACATTCTTTATCTGCAGCACGAATTATTTCAAAAATAAATAAGGAGTTTTGTTTAGAGCTTTCTTTGCAGGATATTTATACACACACCACTATTGGTAGCCTCATTCCAATTATTAAAAAAGCTAAAAAAATTATTAAGGATGAGAACCGGATCGCTAACAACTTAAATGTGGATACCGGTCTTCTTCCTTTAAGCGATTTCCAATTTATGTTATGGATAGCCAATACCTTTGAACCTAAAGCAAAGAAACTTAACATTATTTCACGTAAACGATTTGACGGCCGTTTTGATGTAAAAAAACTTAATAAAGCCTATGTCGCATTATTAAATAAGCATGAAGCTTTGTCATACCGAACGGCGCGATTTCGCCCAGGACAGTATCTTCTAAAAAATAACTCTTCTGTTATCGTTGAAAGGTCTCTTGAATTATTATCTGATAGTCAAAAAGAGGAACTTTTAAACGAGTCCATTCAGGAATTGATGAATTATTCCCTTTGGCCTAAAAATGCGCCACAAATTATAATTCGCTTATTTTATCTCAATGAAAATTGCAGCGAATTACAACTTTGTATCCCTCATATCATATCCGATGATCTTGTTCCTGATATTTTATTATATGATTTATCTCAGTTTTATTCTGCGAAAAAAATAAGTAATAAAATTCAAGATCATTCTTATCGAGACTATATTTTAGACGAACAGATTCATTTGAAAAAATACCTCAATCGCGATATTTCTTTTTGGGACGAGTATCTAAAAGATGCGAATTTATATGCCTTTCCTGAGGAATATATTGTAAAAGACATGCACACTAAAAACTACTCTTACTCAACGTACATTGATATTTCACCAGAAAACCTGAATGATTTGAATGCTTTCTGCGCTAGAAAACATATAAGTATTCTTGACGGTCTATGCGCCATAGTGGCTTTGGCATTAAAAAAATTTAGTTCTGAGAAGAGTACGTCTGTATGTATTAACCGAGTAAAATCTACTCGAGAAAGTCAGGATTATGATAATACAATCGGTTGCTTTTTAAGAATTGAACCAGTAAAACTGGCTCTTCATGAGCAATCAAATGTGATGGAGCTGTCGCGAGCTATTCATCAAGCGGCAATTAATACTCATCCATATCAGGGATGTCCTAATTTAATCAAGCTTGCCAGCATAAGCAGCTTTAGGAATGAAACTAATTTTGTTAAAAAAACCATCATTAAAAGTTTATTTTGGCTATACAGTCTGTTATCCCAGGTAAAACTATATTCGGAAACGCTTAAATTCATAGATCGGTTAAACTCAATTAGAGGCAACAATTTTTTAATCAATATTAATGTACAAGGTAATTTTGTAAAGGATTTAAACAAAGAGCCGGTTGAGTTATTTGGTTTTAAAATCCGAACTCATCCTGAATATCAATATGATTTATTAAACATAAATAATGTGTTTGATGTGAATTTTTTACATACGACCCACTCAAAAAACTCATTTATAGTGATTTCTGCCAATTTAGAACCTACTTTCAGAAAAAAAGTAGGGGAGGAGATGATTCGAATAATCGAAGAGGATTTAGTCACAATAGAGTAAAAAGGACCATCTATGTTGCATAAATACAAGGAAGTAACTACTCGTTTTTTGAGGGATGAAGAGCGACTGATATTATCGCAGGAAAAAGAAATGCCTCTTGTTCTTGAAGCGAAAACACATCATGATGTGAGCTTTTTGCAGACCTTTCTCGCCAATCATTCCAAATACATCATTCAAGATATTGCTGAATATGGAGCCGTATTATTAAGAGGTTTTACAATTACAACGGATAAGCAGTTTGAATCTATTATTTTAAGTATTCCCGAATTTCGTGGGATTAAAGAAGCTTTTATGGCAGAAAATGGCCGAACTCATGTTGATAATCTGGAATATGTGCTTCATACCAATAGCGTTTATAAAACGGGTGGAACTTTATATCTCGGTGGATTTCATACGGAAAATTATTATTCAACAGATGTTCCCGGATATATCTTTTTTTATTGTGCCAAGCCACCCGCACTAGGTGGTGAAACAGGTCTTATTAATACCCAAAAAATTTATGAACATCTTGATCCCTTATTACAGCAGAAAATTGAAAAAAATAGTTTTTATGTCGCTAAATGGCTGGTTTCTGAAATCGCAGAACGTTATGGAATTAGTCAAGAACGGGTTGAAGAGATTGCTGCAGAATTCAATTTGCCCATTATTGGTAGCGGTCATGAACGTTTTGTTGCAATGTACAAACCCTGTGTTTTTATTCATCCTCTTACCCAAGAAAAATCGTTACAGGTTAATTTATTTGAGTTATCTGCGCTTAACCATTATTTAAGAAAATGCTTTAAATCAGACTATAAAGGTAAAGAATGGTTTTGGCATCGATTTTTGTGGAGTTTACCTTCACCTGTTTTTAATACTCTTGAATATTTGGCTATCGCAACGATTGCATTTACTCATTCACCTCAAAAGTCGTATAAAATCTTACAAACTAAACTAGCTCATTTTTGGGCTGATAAAAGCACAAAACCGATGATGGATAAAGTAGGAACTTGTTTCAACTCTGAAGATATTAAAAAATTAGCTCAGAGTATGCGAGATAATTATTGTTCTTGTCTATGGCAAAAGGGAGATATTTTACTAGTTGATAACCGTAAGGTGATGCATGCAGGCATGCCTGGTAAGGGAGAACGTACAATACGAGCGATGATTTCTAATCCTATTGCAATGAATTACTCATTTCAACAATCAGGATTATTATATGCAAATGAACGTAAAACCTCTGGTGTGGGTGAGCAGATAATCGCGCAAAGTTGATAGAGTAAAGGTTTAATACCTTTCTTTAGAGCGCGAAATGGAAATCAAAATTAAAATTCTTTTATTATTTATTAGGGCGTGTTGACAATTGCTCCCCCGCTTACGTGCCTCGGCTTGTCACCGGCATCCAGAAGATCTAGTTAATGAAAAAAGTGGCTTAACTGGGGTGTACAAATTTGCTTGACCACATCATAAATAAATGAGTTGGTTTCTGACTATAAACTTCATTCCAGAACAATTAAGGAGAATGATATGTTCCCGGTAAATGTATCTAAATTAATAGGGGTAGCTTTAGCGTTCATAGGCACTACGTTGCCGGCATTAGGCTTTTCTGCAAGCGGTCGGGGTGATTATCACACTCTTTACGAGGGTCAATCTGTAGATGACCTGGTCATTAAATTTATGGAAGAAAATAATATTCCTGGTTTGTCTTTAGCCATTGTTCAGGCACCGTATATTACTCGTGTGGTGGGATATGGGCTTGCAGATACTCAAACTAAACGATTGGTTGCTACTAACACGGTTTTTAATATTGGCCAGCTGACTAATGCTTATACTGCAGTTGCAGTAATGCAATTAAAAGAAGAAGGGAAACTTCAGTTAGACCATAGCCTGAGCGATTACCTTCCTGATGCTGGTATTCCCCAAAAATGGCAGGCGATAACTATTCGTGATTTGTTGACTCATAGCTCAGGTCTACCCAGCTATACTGAGGCAAGTGGTTTTGATTTCAGTAAGGACTATACATCTGCGCAAATTATTGCACTTATAAAAAATAAAGAGTTGTTATATGCACCTGGAACACAAACATCCAACAGTGCGACAGATTTTTTTCTTTTAGGATTAATTATTGAAAAGACAAGTGGAATGTCCTATCAAGATTATGTGATCAGGAACCAAATTGAACGAATAGGGCTGAAACATACGTTTTTTATTTCAAATCAGAATACAATAAAAAACGAAGTCAATAATGAGACAAGTCCATTCAAGCATAGTGAATTTTTAAAAAATGCTGAGATGATTAATCCTGCTGAACCTGCATTGGGTTATAAGGAAGTCAATGGAATCAACGCAGCAGAAAAACCACTCAGCTGGTCATCAAATTTTTCGAATAGCGGCATTATGGCCTCATCCGCAGATGTCAGTACCTGGGATATTGCTTTGGCGGGTGATATGTTATTGAAAGACCCTGAAGATAGAAAGTTTTTATATAATCCTGTCACTTTAAAGAATGGTAAGGTCGTGCCAGGGAATAGCGGTTGGTTTTTCCCTGGACACAAAGGGATGATGGAAATCAAAGGAAATATACCAGGCTATTCTTCATTCTTAAGTCGATTTACCGCACCTACAGAATTAGTATGTGTCACTTTACTGGTAAACAAAGGGGATGTAGCTGATTTAGATATTTTGGGTCGTAAAATTGCCGGTGCTTTTGATAAACAACTCGCTGCACCCATGGGGGCTGCGTGGTCTGAAACCATCCAAAGCCCTTATTCTGTAAAAGATACTCTAGACAGAGTTGAGGCTATAATTAAATCACAGGGCGGTAAAGTGTTTGCCCGAATTGATCACAGTGGAGAAGCGACAAAAGCTGGGGAAACTTTACAAGATACTCAAGTGTTAGTTATCGGTAACCCTAAAAAAGGTACAGCTCTTATGCAAGCAAATCCTGCTATGGCATTGGACTTGCCTTTCCGCATTATGGCAACTACTGGTCCTGGCGGTCAAACCTGGTTAAGTTTTACTAATCCAGTGAAACTGGCCAAAGCCTATTATGTAGGCGATCCTAAACAAATGGATTTGTTAAAGCAAATGGGGGCCGCTTTAAATAAAGTGTGCCAAAAAGCTGTTTCACCTTACTGAAATGACTTTTCAGTGAGGTAAATAGCCTTGCACAACCGGTAATGGTTATCGTAAAAAGGCTTATGGTTATCATTGGCGTTTTGCATGGGAAAACAAAGAAGTTCCTCCATGAGCATTTAAATTCGTTAGATGTTTCTTCTTTATCAATTGAAGACCAATGGGTGCTGTTAGAAAATAAATTTAGAACAGCATTAAATGCCAAGTTAGAATCAGCTCCATTTTTATTTGACCAGTTATCCGGTAATAACGGACTAAATCCATTGCTCAAAGAAATTAAAGGAGATGCTACAACACTCATTGCAATAGCCAGGACACAAAGACAAATGAAAATAGAAATGGATAATTTAAAGCTTCAGATTCAATCTTTAACTGCAAACAACTTAAATACATCTAAAAAAACCAGCAATGATTTTTCATTTTTTACCCCTGATAATTCAGTCCCTGGAAGTGAAACTGAGAATAATACTCCAAAAAATAAATAGAGGAGGGGACTGAATCCGCTTTACGAGCGATTGTGCCACCAAGTCGCTCGGAAAGCTCCAGTTAGAATATCAGCTACATAAAAACAAAGAGAATAGTTCACAATTTATTTTGTATGGGATTGCGTGCGATTAAAAAGATCCTGAGCATGTATTGGCAGCCTAAGCAAGCTAACTTTTAAAAACTCCTACAATTCTGATTAAACACTCAGGGCCAAGCTCCCATAATAATTAAGGAATAAACCCTATAAAATGGAAATTCAGGGCTATAGGATAAATCTGTGGTTCTCATTATATAAAGAAGATGGGGAAGGTTATTGTCAGAAAAATATAATATTTTTTTAATTTTATAAAATAAATATTTGAGACTCAACGAATAATGTTTCAAATTTATGAGATCTTAATTCTTATCTTTTATCCTAATGATTTTAATGATATATTTTCCAGGTCATTAAACCAAGTCTGGTAAAAACTAAAGTTAGTACACTCATAAATAAAGCTAAATTAGGCATTTTGTGCCTGCTAAAAATTACATTACTTAATACTCCGTTAATAATCAGGGTGTAAAATATGAGTCAAGCGATAAGCTTTGTTTAATTTTTGGTCATTTTGTAGCTGCTCAGAACACCATGGACGCGTTCTATGGAATTATAGGCGGCTGCTTCGTTAGGGAGATTTAGTCATGTTAATTTTGACTCGGCGTATAGGCGAGACGCTTATTATTGGTGATGATGTTAATATTACCGTTTTAGGTGTTAAAGGTAATCAGGTTCGTTTAGGTATTAATGCACCAAAAGATGTTTCAGTTCATCGTGAAGAGATTTATTTGCGCATTCAGCAAGAAAAAGAGTCTGATGATACAGAGCAGGCCCAATAAATAAATTCTCGCAGTTCATCCAGTTCCGAGCACGTAAAAATGCTCGGGACGAACTCTCAAAAATCCGTTTTTCCTTTTTTCAACGAAGTATCTCCAGATGACAATAAATGGTTTACTCCTTCAGAATCTTCGATTATCAATTGACCTTGTGAATTAATTCCATGCGCAATACCTGTAAATGTATTCAAAGTTTGAGTCACGGTGATTGATTTTCCCTGTAAATAATCAGAACGATTCCATTCTTCGACAAATGCATCAAACCCCTCATTAATAAAGCGAGTGATGTACCCTTCAAGATTAATTATAAGACGGGCTATAATTAAATTACGATTATATAAGCTATTAGAAATTTCATACATCGATCCCCATAAAATATCCTTTAAATGATCGATTTCAGGATCAGAATTAACATTCAATCCAATACCAACAATAACTTGTGCGGTGCTGTTTGATTCAGCAACGACCTCAATTAAGCTACCGCATATTTTTTTATCACCCCATAAAATATCGTTAGGCCACTTGACTTTAATAAGTGTCGTATCTATGAATTCTTTTAGCGTGGTTAAAACGGCCAGACTGGTGATTAGGCTTAAGCCTGACAGCCGGGACAAATCACAGTTGAAATTCCATTTAGCTGATACATAAATATTTTCACCGAAGGGTGAATGCCAATGTCGTCCAAATCTGCCTCTTCCTTGAGTTTGTGATTCGGCGCAACATATTTCAAGTCTGTCGCTTACCGGCAAATCTTTTAAAAAGCGATTCGTTGAATCGATTGTTGGGTAGAGATGAATTGTATAGGGTGTCTTGAGCCCATATAGGTCTTCAGCTATTTTTTGCCTATCCAATAGGATAATAGGCTTAATTAATTGATATCCTTTATGAGGAATCCGGTTTATTGGAATACCAATTGATATTAACTGATTTATTTGTTTCCATACGGCTGATCGAGAAATACCTAAAACTAAACCTAGCTCGCTACCACTATGACAGTGAGCATCACATAGTATATTCAGAAGAGCTGAATTGGAATCATTGAATTTCACCATACTTTTAAAATCTTAAACTGGCATTTTGATGCAGCTGAATAACCCCATGGCGAATTTCTCTGATGGTGGGATGATAACAGAGCGCTCCACTACATCCTATTTGAGGCATAAAAGATCTTAATTGCCAGGTTGTATTGTGCAAGGGATCATCGACTAATTGTTTCGTAGAAAAGGTAGTTGGCACGTTAAATTCTTTAGTAGGGTAAGAAAGACCCAAGCCGCTTGCCTTGATAAAGGCTTCTTTTTGCGCCCATACATGGAAAAATAAAGCGGGTTTTAGTGAGGAGGGGGCCTTAATAAAATCGTGAAGCTCTTGCTCGGAAAATAAAGTTTTCGCAATACCTTCATAGGAGCGAGCCGAGTAGAGTTCGATGTCAACTCCCATGGGATATTCCTTACCAATCGCCAACAAGGCAAGATCTCCAGTATGACTGATATTAAATTGTAATTTTTGCGAATTGACAACAAAAGGCTTTCCTTTGGAATTATAAGTAAATTCAAGACGTTCGGGAGCGGTATTAAGATATCGTGCTAAAATAATTCTTAAAGTCGCTCTTGCTGTTGTAAAGCGTCGTTTATGTTTTTGAAAATAAAAACGATCGCCTCGCGCACGCTCATCTGTGTTTAAAAGCTGATCAGCAATATGCAGTTGGTGTTCCAGTGAAAACTGCCACAAATCAATCCGTGACTCGTTTAAAATGCAGTTTTGGGTATTTAATGGGGTAAATCCTGTAATTGTCATATGGGGCGCTTTGAATCTGGCATCAATTAACGGTTAAGAGTATCATATACCATGATATTTAATTCACCAAAGAGTAATCAATGAGCCGACAAGTTTTGGATTTTGAGCAACCCATAGAAGAGTTGAATCAAAAGATTGAAGCACTTCGTATGGTTGGTAGTGATAACGAAGTTAATTTAAGTGAAGAAATAGCGCGTCTTGAGACGAAATGCTCTGAGTTGACAGCCTCTGTATTCTCCAATTTAGAGCCTTGGCAGATAGCGCAAATGGCAAGACATCCGCTTCGCCCGCAAACAACTGATTATATAGAGCGAATATTTACCGATTTTCAGGAATTACACGGTGACCGCAGTTATTCCTCTGCTCCAGCAATAATCGGTGGACTTGCACGCCTAAATGATGAGCCCGTTATGGTTATTGGTCATCAAAAAGGAAAAAGAACCAAAGAGAAAGTGTATCGAAATTTTGGGATGGCGCGTCCGGAAGAATACCGAAAAGCCTTGCGATTAATGCGCATGGCAGAAAAATTCAAATTGCCTGTTTTTACTTTTATTGATACTGCTGGGGCTTATCCAGGAATTGGTGCTGAAGAAAGAAATCAATCAGAAGCCATTGCGCGAAATTTATTTGCGATGGCTAGAATGCAAACGCCGATTATTTGTACGGTAACCGGTGAGGCAGGATCAGGTGGTGCTTTGGCGATAGGGGTTGGGGACAGAGTTTTGATGTTACAATTTGGCATATACTCCGTTATTTCTCCTGAAGGTTGCGCCTCTATATTATGGAAGGATGCTGCCAAGGCAAGCGAGGCGGCTCGTGCCATGGGAATCACTGCAGATAAAATATATGAAAATCAATTAGTGGATATGGTTGTTCCAGAGCCTTTAGGTGGAGCGCATCGGGATGTGGATGAAATGGCAAATCGATTAAAAACCATTTTGGCTAATGAACTTCACTCCTTAAAAAAAATACCCCTTGATCAGCTCATTGAGCATCGTTACCAGAAGTTTATGGCTATGGGTGCATGTGACTAAAGAGTTAGTTGATGCTATCTGGATTGCCAATCTGGATAAGTATAATCAAATAATAGTAGGGTTTAGTGGCGGGCTGGACTCTACTGTTTTATTGCATGCTCTGGCTGCTACATGTCTCAAAAAGAAAATTTTGGCTGTTCATATCAATCATGGAATAAGCCCTAATGCTCATCTCTGGCAACAGCATTGTGAACAATTTTGTATAGAGGAAGGGGTTCGTTTTCTGGCTCAAGAGGTTCAATTTAATCGCAGCTCTAACATTGAAGAGGGCGCGCGATTAGCTCGATATGCTGTTTTTTCTTCTTTACTAAATACGACTGATTGTGTGGTTTTAGCCCATCATCGTGACGATCAGGCAGAAACAGTTTTATTGCAACTGTTCCGTGGTGCAGGTATTGATGGACTGGCTGCAATGGCTGAACGAAGCACGCTTGAACCAGGGGCTCTTTTAAGGCCATTCCTTATCCATTCACGTAAGGTTTTGGAACAGTATGCACGAAAAAATCAATTAAAATGGGTAGAAGACGAAAGTAATAATCAACTTGATTATTCGCGTAATTATTTGCGTCATCAGATTATTCCATTAATTCTAAATCAATGGCCAGGTGGAATAAGCAGCATTGCAAGAGCAGCAGACCATTGCCAACAGGCTAGAAGGAATCTGGACTCATTAGCTCAGCAGGATCTTAAGGAATTAACCACTGCGGAGAATAATTTAAATCTATTGCCTTTAATCTCATTAAATGAGGAAAGAATAATAAATATTCTGCGGTTTTGGCTGCGGGCACGTAAAATAAAATTACCGTCGACCAAAACCTTGCAACGAATTATTTATGAAATGATTCATGCAAGCCAGGATGCTCAACCTTTGGTAAGCTGGAGTAATATTAGAATTCGTCGACATAAGAATCATCTTTATATTGAAGAAATGCTGCATAAAGACCCTTTGGAATCCATCAATTGGAACAGTTTTCCAGCACCCCTTAAACTAGACAATCTCATGACCCTTAGTGCGACGATGGGTGAGGAAGGTCTTAATATTCCTCCAGGGGCAATTATTGAAGTACGATTTCGTGTAGGTGGTGAGCGGATTACTTTGCATGGACAAAATAAAAAATTAAAGAAATTGTTTCAGGAATGGGATATTCCAACCTGGTTGCGAGACAGAGTTCCCTTGATATACCTCGATAATCAATTAGCTGCTGTAGTAGGTTTTGCCTTAAATGATTGTTTTTATACAAAAGACTCATCTAGAGCGTGGATTATATCTGTATTAAATCCAGAATATAAATGTCTATTTTAAAGACATTAAGCATTTAAAAAACCTTACTATTAAATTATGTGTTAAAATAAGGCCATTTGATTTTATTGGAACTATTATGGGCAAGATACATCTTATATGTAACGAAATTAGAACAACAGAGCTTAATAAAATTCAGGGCTTTGTTGATGTGTATAAAGCAGTGTCTGATTTAATTAAAACTCTGGAATGCGAATTACATCCAGCAGGACTACCCTCAAATACCATCCATGAATTAAAAAAATTAGTAAGACCTTATGAAAAAATATATTTACTGGTAGGGGACAGCCAGGATGAGTATGTAAAAGAGCTGGGGTTAAATTTTACTGAACAAGATGATAGTGATGAAATCGCTAAAAAATTAGCTAATTTCGTATCTCACCCTATATTCTATCAGACACGTAATGCAGCGGCTGCCGCATGTGGCAGTTATGTAACATTATCTAAATTATATCGCAGCATTATGGCAAAATTTAATTGCTTTGAACTTATAAATACCTTTGAAGCGAGTCAAATTAAATGTGTTCAGTTATTTTCTCAATTTAGACTTTTAGGAAAGACCTTAAAAGATGAAGTGGACAATGTTGAAATTCAAGAGACAGACAAATTAACGGCTGTGGCACATTCAATAAGTTCAATTTGGGATTTGGGTCTTGAATATGCGAATTTATTGTTAAGCAATGTAGATAACTCGGATAAGTCAATCGATTTTGTAGCTAATAATGTGATTCCAGAGCTTGATGCTAATTTAAAAGAGTATAGGGAGCAAATTTTAGAACTTGAGGATGAGCTAAATCGAATTAAATCAATAATGGTTAGCTTGGAACAAGCTTTTGAAGTTCGTGAAAAATTATTAGCCAATAATAATACACTTGATCAGAACTCAATTTCGGAATGGATCAAAGCATATCCTGATAGTCAATTAAATTCTAATAATTTTAATTTCTTAAAAGATAATGTTATTTTATCTAGAGAGTTCCAAAGCCTTGAAACGGCTCTTGAAGATAATAAAAAATTAGTTAATGAAAAAAGCACCCGGTTAGATAAATTAAAAATTACTCATAAACAACTTGAGGATTCATGTAGAAAGTTCGATCCTAAAATCACTAATTGCTTAGCTAATCTTAATAAAGAGCAAGACAGGTTTAGAGAGTATGCAAAAATTAATTATGGACTTAAAACAAATACGTTAAAATCGAAGGCCGAATATATCCCCTCAGTGTTGGTTTTTTCTCAGCCAGACCCCATTATATTAACTCCTCCAGTGGACATTCAGAGTCCTAAGATAAAGAAATTGAAACTTAGAGCTTTTAGTTTCACTACAAAATTAAAGCAGCAAAAACAAGAGAAAATTCCGAAAGTAGATTCAGATGACATCGCTGAATCAACTATCCGCCGACAATCTTTTTTTTCGCCTGGAGTAAAAAAAGAGTCCAAGAGTCAGTCTGCACCCTCTTCCCCGCAAACTCCGAAGAGTAATATTCAAAGAAAAATAGAGGAATTAGAGGCATGCGGGGGAATAAAATTTACAAAACCTGCAACGCCCAAGTGATAGTCGAGATAATTCGAGTGCTCGCTTTTTCAAATGAAAAGCGAGGACTCGTCATGGGTATTAACATTCAGGCAGGTTAACAGCAAGTCCACCCATAGAGGTTTCTTTATAAATACTTTGCATGTCAATCCCAGTCTGCTTCATGGTTTTAATTACTTTATCCAATGAGATGTGGTGTTCTCCATCACCAATCAATGCCATCCGAGTTGCGTTTACTGCTTTGACAGATCCCATTGCATTTCGTTCAATACATGGGATTTGAACCAGACCTAATACCGGGTCGCAAGTCATTCCCAGATGGTGTTCCATTGCAATTTCTGCAGCATTTTCAACCTGTTCTACGGTGCCACCCAAGACCGCTGTAAGACCAGCTGCCGCCATAGATGAAGCCACGCCTACTTCTCCCTGACAGCCTACCTCGGCACCGGATATAGAAGCACCTTTCTTGTACAGAATACCAATTGCTGCAGCAGTTAGGAAATAAGTAAAGATATCTTCATTACTCATTTTATCGTGCGCATGCTGGCAATATTTTAACACAGCAGGGATGATTCCAGCGGCTCCATTGGTAGGGGCAGTTACTATTCGTCCACCGGCGGCATTTTCCTCATTAACTGCCATGGCATATAGATTAAGCAGGTTCATTATATCTGATTGCTCAAATATACTTTTTACCCCTTTCTGATCCATTAATTTTTTATACAGTCCTGGCGCTCTTCTTTTTAAATTGAGACCGCCCGGCAAGATTCCTTCATGCTTGCACCCAGTTGCAATGCATTCATCCATAACTTTGGCAATGGCTAAAATTCCCTGATGAATTTCTTCGGTTGAGCGCCATGTTTTTTCATTTGCTAACATAAGTTCAGCAATGGTTAAGCCATTATCAGTACACAATACCAGTAATTGTTCTGCCGTTGAGAAGGGGTAGGGGGGAGGATTTAAGTCCTCGGTAGTGCTGTAAAAATCTTCTGCCGTGGTAATAAACCCTCCGCCAATTGAATAATATACTTGAGAAAATAATATGTTCTCTTCAGCATCATAGGCGGTAAACCGCATGCCATTGGTATGCAGGGGTAATAGTTCTTTTTGCAGAAAGAGAAAATCACTTGCTTCATTAAAAGTAATTGTTTTCTTTCCACCCAGATTTAGGGTATGCGAGCTAAGAATCTCATGCATTCTTGGAACCATGGATTCAGGAACTACTGTCTCAGGTGTCTCACCTTCAAGACCATTGAGAATGGCCTTATCCGTTCCATGTCCTTTACCTGTCAAGGCAAGAGACCCATATAGCTCCACTTTCACACGAGAGGTCGCGGCAAAAAAACCACCATCTTCCAATAGTTTCAAAAATGCATTTGCAGAGGACATAGGACCAACGGTATGGGAGCTTGATGGCCCAATTCCGATAGAAAATAAATCAAATACACTTATATTCATACTGCAAAATCTCTGATTCAATTTAGGTGCAAGTTTAGAGGTATCATTTCATTTTGTCTATTTGTAATTAATGATGCCTTTTAACTGGTAATTTTAGTTGAATTTAGGCAGAATGAGGGGGCATTTTTATTGTGTTCAATATCTTTCTCTTTAGATTCAGGAAGATATTTAATTAAAGAAAGACTAAAAGGGGATTGTTTATGAAGATGAAATTGATCGCTGCGGCTGTCATGGGAATGGCAATGTCAAGTGCAATGGCTGCAATCGATGCGACATCATTAACTACTGACAAAGATAAATTGTCTTATAGTATTGGTGCCGATTTAGGAAAAAACTTCAAAACTCAAGGTATTGATATCAATCCAGAAGCATTAGCCAAAGGAATGCAGGATGGTATGACCGGTACTCAGTTAATTTTAACTGAACAACAAATGAAAGACGTTTTGAACAAATTTCAGAAAGATTTAATGGCAAAACGTACTTCTGAATTTAATAAAAAAGCGGATGAAAACAAAACTAAAGGCGAAGCCTTCCTGAGTGAGAATAAAGGGAAAGCAGGTGTTGTAGTATTACCAAGCGGATTACAATATAAAGTAATCGAAGCAGGTACAGGCGCTAAACCTGGTAAAGCTGATACAGTAACTGTTGAATATACAGGTCGCTTGATAGATGGTACCGTTTTTGACAGCACTGATAAAACAGGCAAGCCTGCAACATTTCAGGTGTCACAAGTTATTCCTGGCTGGACTGAAGCATTACAATTAATGCCTGCTGGTTCAACTTGGGAAGTTTATGTTCCTTCAGGTCTTGCATATGGACCTCGAAGTGTTGGTGGCCCAATAGGCCCTAATGAAACATTAATTTTTAAAATTCACCTGATCTCAGTAAAAAAATCTTCGTAAATATTAGCCACCCCAAATGAACATTTGGGGTGGTGCCATAAGCGAGATCGTCAAAGAGCCCTTTTCTGCATGAACAAACGTCTTTTTATAGTATTTCTTTTAGGTTTCTCCTCTGGATTACCTATGGCGTTGATTACTAGTACTCTTCAAGCCTGGTACGCTTACAGCGGGATGTCCGTTCTTGCAACAGGTGCTTTAAGTCTTGTCGGTTTACCCTATGTCTATCGTATATTTTGGGGTCCTATTCTCGATAGATATGAATTATTTTCTTTAGGCAAACGTCGCAGCTGGATGATTACCATGCAAATCCTGTTGTTGGCTGGTTTTAACGTGATTGCCTGGTTTACTCCTGATCAATACCCTAAACTTTTAGCATTTATTGCTTTGATATTGGCTTGCTTTTCCGCAACCCAGGATGTGGCCATTGATGCGCAAAGAGCTGAATATTTACCTGTCAAAGAGCATGGTTTAGGAGCTTCTTTAGCTGTTTTTGGGTATCGAATTGCTTTGTTACTCTCGGGTGGTTTCGCATTGGTCATGGCAGATAATTTGGGTTGGGCCTGTACTTATCGCATTATGGGCTGTTTCATGGCTGTAGGCATTTTGGCCGTGTTATTGAGCGAAGAGCCTGTTCATGAAATAAAAGAAACCGGAACATTCACCCATAGCTTTATTCAGCCTGTAAAAGATTTAATGTATCGTCCCGGTGTAGTTTATCTTTTGTTATTCGTGTTTTGTTATAAATTGGGCGAAGCATTTACTACAACTACCAGCGGCATAGTGATGCCCTTTTTAATACAGGGCCTTGGTTTTTCATTGGCTACCATTGGTTATATCAATAAAATGTTGGGAATAGGCTCCATCTTGCTGGGTGGTTTAACAGCTGGCTTTTTATTAATGCGTTATTCTTTGTACAAATCTTTATTTGTGTTTGGCTTGATACAGGCTTTGACTAATGTATTTTTTGTCGCTTTGGCTGTAATTGGTAAAAGTGTTGTTTTGTTAGCGGTCGCTGTATTTTTAGATAATTTTGCCGCAGGCATGGCCTCCACCGCTTTGGTTGCTTTCTTTATGAGGCTTGTTAATAAAAAATTTACCGGGACGCAGTTTTCATTATTAGTCGCAGTCTCATCTTTACCTCGCATATTTTCGGGTCCTGTTGCTGCAGGCATTCAAATGAATCTGGGTTGGGTGGGGCTTTACGAGATATCTGTTGTCTGTGCATTACTCTTTATTCCGTTTTTAATATTAATAAAAGATCAGACTACAAATAACCCTAATAAAAGAGACTCTGCTGTTAAAAATGTTGGTTTAAATCCAGTAGGGTAATTGGAAAATTACCCATTAGTGACGACCTTGCTTAAATTTTTTATATTTTGTTCAAAAGAGGCCGTATTAAAAATATAATTATAAAACAATCCAAATTGCTTCTTTAGCGTCAATTCAAAATCGTTATTTTTCTGTAACTTAATAGTAACAGGCTTCTCTGGAACCCAATGGGAAAAATTATATTGCGGGTATTTGCTGTATTCAGAAAATAGCTTTATAGCGGAAATATCATGCACCAAAAGGCGAGTATCCTCATGAAATGCCTGCTTAAATAAACCCCCTAATTCATAAAAAACTAATCCCCTTTTATGAACCCATACTTCTCTTTCAAGCTCATCAGTAGCAATAAAAGTGGTATTGTTTTTGAAAACGTCGGATTTTTTAAATTGAGCAATCAATGATTTTTGATAAAACCAATCTATATTATAAAGATAATGATTGTATAGGTTTTGCACGATAAATGAAGTAACTACTAAATAGAGTAATCCGTTAGCCAGTCGTTTATTTAAAAGTGCACTTTCCATAATAAGCCAATAAAGCAAAAAAGACATACCTAAAGGAACAAGAATCTGATTACGGGATGCCCAATTATCCAGATGGGGTAATTTACCTACGGCACAATACGGAAATACGGCGATTAAAAAAAGCAAAACCCCGCATATTAGAAAACTTGTGCGTGTTACGATAGATATCTTGGTATTGCTTTCAAAAAAATCCTCTTTTTTAAATATCACTAAAACAAGAATAAATATTAATGGCATAAAATAGAAAAAATAATACAGACTGCTTATCGCTTGTTTTAACGGTTGGTATAGCGATGTATAAAAGGATTGTCCTAATAAGGAAAGAAGATTGATTACATCAAAATGAAGACTATTATACCCTGTATATAAACCATGGGGTTGGAAGAAAAACTGTTTGATTCCAAAAAAGAATAAAGGGAGGCAGATAAAATCGAGATACCGGGTAATAAAGATTTTTAAAATAGTACTCTTTTTTAAAGCAAGATTTTGCTGGTATGTTTTAATAAGAATATAAACTAAAACCACCGCATAGAACACTAATAGGGATTCAAGGCAAAAGGTTATAAAAAATATACTAAGTATAATAATTCGATTATATATCTTTTTATTGCTATCCATATAAAGTGCAAGGAGAAAGAAAGCAAAGTAAAAAAGGAACACTGTCAGAATTGCGGGCGTATTGATCAATGCAACTCTTGCATCGTTGACTGGTGCCAAAAGGAAAAGCAATACCAGAATATACAGAGTACGTTTGTTAAAATAATTTAATTTATCAAGAATGTAATAAAGAAATATTCCGGAAAAAAAATAACTAAAGAATCCGATTAAACGGTACACATAGATACCATTTCCAATACTTTGCAGATAAACATGAAAATAGCCCATCCACCAAAAACCAGTTTGAGAATAGATATTGAGAATGGAGGCAGGATCTTGATTGACAAGAGTCCAGTCATCCCAATAAACACCTGAATAATTTAATAATAAAAATATATTTGCGATAAAATATAATATAAATAGGGAGTGGAAGCGCGAACTTATCCATTGTTTCATTAAATTCATTTTTACCCTTTAATATATCCTGATTTCAAATATTATGGATGGGTCACTCAATAAGGAGTTAGAGATACAGGTTTGACATCCTGACAGTAGTGAAGACTCTCCAAATCCATCGCATTATGCCTCTTGAAACAATTTATCGCTATGTTTTAATAATCTTTTCTTATTTTGGTCAGAGTGTTCCTATATTCCTTTTAAACGCGTATTCGTTTATTATACAGCCATAAAAATATAACAAATAGATTCATCATGAAGAAAGTCGCTATAGTTCAATCGAACTATATTCCATGGAAAGGTTATTTCGATATGATTGCGGCTGTAGATGAGTTTATTATTTTTGACCGGATGCAGTATACAAAACGCGATTGGCGAAATCGCAATCAAATAAAGACAGCGCAAGGAGTCCACTGGCTATCTATACCCGTCTTAGTTAAAGGTAAGTATTTTCAGACTATCCAGGATACATTAATCGATGACCCAAAATGGGCTGTGGATCATTGGAAGGCAATAACCTTAAATTATCGTCGATCACCTTATTTTAATGAGATAGCAGAATGGATGGAGCCACTTTATCTTAATCAATCCTTCACGCATCTTTCTGACTTGAATCAATCGTTCCTGAATGCCATTTGTAATTTTTTGGGTATCAAAACTAAGATATCGAACTCACGAGATTATAATCTGATAGAGGGTAAAACTGAGCGCTTGCTTGATTTGTGTCTGCAAGCAGGCGGTACGCAATATATTTCTGGTCCAGCTGCTAAAGACTATATTGAGCCACAGTTATTCTCAGACGCTGGAGTTCAATTATCCTGGTTTGATTATTCAGGTTACCCAGAATACCCACAACTCTGGGGTGAATTTGTCCACGGGGTCAGTATTTTAGATTTATTATTTAATTGTGGCAAAAAAGCGCCTGAATATATGAGATATGTATCCTGATGAAACTATCAATAGTTGCAACACTTTATCATTCTGAGAATTATATTAATGAATTTTATGAACGTTCTATAGCGGTAGCAAAACAGTTTGCAGTGGATGATTATGAGATCATTTTGGTAAATGATGGTTCAGCAGATAATAGTCTGAATCTGGCCGTTGCTCTTTCTGAGAAGGATCCTCATGTCGTAGTAATCGATCTGTCTCGTAATTTTGGTCATCATAATGCGATGCGTGCGGGCCTGGAACATTCACATGGTGATTTTGTTTTTCTAATCGATAGTGATCTTGAAGAGGAGCCGGAATGGCTGCCTGGTTTTTATCAACAAATGATAGAAGATCAAGCCGACGTAATCTATGGCACTCAGGAAAAACGAAAAGGGGGATGGTTTGAACGTTATAGCGGCGCACTTTATTATAAAATTCTTAATTGGTTATTGAATATCAAACATCCCAAAAATATTACTACTGCACGTTTAATGACCCGAAGATATGTTGATGCCCTAATGCGTTATAAAGAGATTGAGACCATAATCTCATGCTTATGGGTTATCACCGGATTTAAGCAAAATGCCCAGACTGTAAAAAAGCACAGTAAAAATACATCCAGTTATGGCCTTTTTAAAAAATTTAATTATTTCGTAAATACCATCACTTCGTTTAGTGCTGCTCCTTTGAAGATGATTTTCTTTTTTGGATTGTTTATGTTTTTAATTACCATGAGTTATGCATTGTATTTAACTATTGGTCGTTTTTTTATGTTTAAACATGTTGAAGGATGGACTTCAATAATGGTATCGATTTGGGTTTTGGGAGGCATGATTATTTCCTTTATAGGCATAATTGGTATTTATTTATCAAAAATATTCATGGAAAGTAAAGAAAGACCCTATGTAATAATCAGGAAAATATATGGAAGATCGGATGGATAATATTAATTTAAATTATGAACAATTCTACGCTCAACGCACCATGACAAAAGTGTATCCTACTGAGTTTGTAGTCAGAACTATGTTAGCAAGTTACCCTGAACTCGAGTTTGTAAAACCTAAACCTGGAAATAAGATTCTGGATATTGGTTTTGGAGATGGGCGTAATACTGCTTTTTTATGTGATCTTGGGCTTGATGTTAGTGGTATCGAAATTACGGAAGGCATAGTAAGCCAAACCAGAAACCGCCTTTTGGAATCAGGCTACAAAGCGAATTTACGGGTGGGAAGAAATAGCAGTATTCCCTTTGATTCTGAAGAATTTGATTACATTCTAGCATGTCACTGTTGTTATTATTGTGATGAGGGTGAGACCCTTCTTGATAATTTAAATGAGTATTCTCGTGTTTTAAAAGAGGATGGCTATTTAATAGCGTCAGTAGCGAATCAAAATTCCTATATCTTTGATGATGCCAAAAAACTGGATGATGGCACATTTATCATTTCAGGTGATCCCTACAATAATCGTAATGGGTATCGTCTGCAGGCTTTTGCGAACACGTCATTAATTGAAGATTTTTTTTCTGGTTTATTTAAGAATTTTTCATTTGGTTCTGCTGACAATGATTACTATGGTATTTCAGAGAAAGTATTTTGGGTCGTGTGTCAAAAGGTGAGTAAATGAGTTTAAGTTATTACTGTACAGAATTAAATTGTCGTCAACTTTTATCCCATAAAGACAATGGACTCGTTTGTGCTAATGGGCACTTTTTTTCTATTTTACCAGGCTCTGATATACCTGTCTTTGCGTGTGAACCTGAGAATGCAAACGATTATTCTGTAGAAGATGCAGCAATTATTCATGATAATTCTTATAGTTGGGTTTATAGAACTTTCGGCACAGATGAAAAAACCTTACGCACCAACCTGGTGTCCCGACTAAATTTAATGAAAGGGCAAACTATTTTAGTTACAGGTGCTGGTTCAGGTCATGATTTACCGTTTATCGCACAGCAACTTGGGGGTGAGGGAGCAATTTACGCCCAGGATATTTCGAAACAAATGCTGGTGTCGGGGTATGAAAAGTATGGGACGAGATTGTGTTCAGGAGGGGTAGAGGTATTTTTTTCATTAAGTGATGCGACCAATCTTCCCTTCGCTGATGATGTTTTTGATGCAGCTTATCATTTTGGAGGTTTGAATTTATTTCCTGATATTCAAAAAGGAATTTCAGAAATGAATCGGGTCGTAAAACCTGGTGGACAAGTACTAATTTGTGATGAAGGGCTGGCTCCCTGGATAAAACAAACTGAGCTGGGTAAAATGCTCATTAAAAATAATCCTCTTTATGCTTATGATGTTCCTATGTCTGCACTACCGCAAAATGCAAGGAATGTGAAAATTTCCTGGGAACTAAGCCATTGTTTTTATGTCATTGATTTCGTTGTTTCTAACGACCCTCCTTCAATCAATATCGATGTTCCCCATGTAGGAAAACGGGGCGGCAGTATACGAACTCGCTATCTGGGGCAGCTTGAAGGAGTAAATCCGGAATTAAGAGATAAGCTTTATGCTACAGCAGAAAAATTAGGAGTAAGCCGCGTTGAATATTTGGAACGGCTTCTTAAAGCAGGATGTGAATGATGCAAGAGTGTATGGAAAAACAGGAAAATTTAATGGAGTTAACTCCTTTTTGTTGGAGGAAATCAGGTCTTATTTTTCATCCTGATATACCTGGATACACTCATGGCTCACATCCTTGCGCTGTTCATTACCAGGATGATATTTTTGTAATTGCTTTTACATGTCGCGACTCAAAGTCACGCTCTCATGTATTTTTAAGTTATGCTGACTTATCTACTGGAACTCTAAAGTTACTTGGAGAACCCAAGCTGGCATTAGCCCCAGGTGATCAAGGTTATTTTGATTGTGATGGGGTAATCAGTGTTTGCATTGTAACGCATAAAAATCAACACTATTTATACTTTGTCGGATGGCAAAATCTTCCAGAGAACTTATGGTGCTGTGATACCGGGAGAGCCATATTAAATCTCGATGAGCTCACATTAAAAAAAGAATTTCCCGGACCCGTATTAGGACGAGATAAAAATAATCCCCTCTTTGCCGCAGCAACCGCATTTCATATTAAAGATGACATTTGGCACACCTGGTATAACTCAGGGATCAAATGGGAGAAACGGGAGAATGGCTGGCATCATCATTATGGGATTCATCATGCCTCCTCTAAAGATGGAATAGACTGGGATTGTGATCCGGGTATGTGTTTGCCCTTTGCTGATGAATATGAATATGCATTTGGTCGACCCAGTGTTTATTTCAAAAATAATATTTATTATATGTGGTTTGCGCATCGCGCAACAAAAGAGATTGATACCTATAGAATTGGATTTGCTTACTCAAAAGATGGTTTACACTGGGTACGTAACGATAAAATTTCTGGTATCGATGTCTCAATCGAAGGTTGGGACAGTCAGATGATTTGTTATCCCTATATCTTTGAACATAAAGGTCAATTGTATATGTTATACAATGGTAATAATTATGGGCAGACCGGATTTGGTCTAGCGCAATTGGAAAACAAATTGTGAAAAAAATTATATTAGCGGGGAATGCAATCACTGCAGAAATTTTAACAGAATATTTAAAGCAGGATAATCGCTACAATGTTGTCGCGCTCACAGTGGATGATGAGTATGCAGACTTAAACGGTATTCCAGAGTTTGACACCATACCCCTATCCATGCTTTCTAATCAATTTGATCCGCATCATCATTCTGTAATTATGGCTATGGGATACAATGATATTAATCGCACACGCGAGACCATGTTTCAACGCTTGAAGGAAATAGGTTATCCAATTGAAACTTATGTTCATCCCGATGCTCGAGTTTACACTCAATATCCTATTGGTGAAGGCTCAATAGTACTCCCCTCAACGGTCATTGAACCACATGTTCGAATTGGCTCTAATACTATGATATGGGCAAATGTCACCATAGGGCATCATTCAATTGTTGAGGACCATTGCTGGATTGCTTCCGATGCGGTCATTGCAGGGCAAGCCACCGTGAAAAGAAATAGTTTTGTCGGGGTCAATGCAACAGTAGTGAATCAGGTATCTGTGGGTGAGTATTGTATTATTGGCGCGGGCGCATTAATAACAAAAAATGTCAAATCATCCAGCGTTTATCTAGCACGCTCTGGGGAAGAACTGCGTTATTCATCACAGGATTATGTGAAATTTATAGGGGTTTAATTATGAATCAGCATTTGGTTTCCGTTTTGGCCAATATATTTAGCTTGAGAAAGGATCAAATAGTTATTGATTTATGTAAAGAAAACATAAGCAGTTGGGATTCGTTAAAACAAATGGATCTCGTAGTAACGCTCGAGCGTGAATTTAATGTTTCGTTGGAAATACCTGATATTATCCAAATGACCTCCATCCGCTCTATTATGACTGTACTTGAAAATAAAGGTGTTAATTTTGGAGCTTAAGGGATCAGTGGTGCTGGTTACTGGAGGAGCCAAAGGATTGGGTTTGGCAATCTCGCTTTATTTACATGAGTGTGGCGCTAAAGTTTTGGTTGCGGATAGGGACAGTGAGGCCTTGGCACAACTTCCCGAAGAGATCGAAACTTATAACTTCGATGTGACCAATCCTATGGAAGTTAAGGCGAATATTGAGCTGATAATCGGTCGTCATCAACGAATTAATAGTTTAATCAATAATGCAGGGGTTATATACAGTGAGCCCATGCTCAATATTATGAATCCTGCCAAAATGATGCATGATTATGAAAAGTTTCGCTCCTGCATCACAGCAAATCTCGATTCTGTTTTTATTATGTCATCTGCAGTTGTAGAACAAATGGCTCTAACTCGCACCAAAGGGGTGATTATTAACATCAGTTCCATTAGTGCCTATGGCAATGAAGGGCAAGTTGCCTATTCTGCAGCAAAAGCGGGAGTTAATGCGATGACCATTACTTTATCTAAAGAATTAGGTGTATTCGGTATCCGTTGTAATGCCGTTGCTCCAGGATTTATAGCAACCGATTCGACTCATAATGCACTAAACGAATCCATTATTAAACACATCCAATCGAATACTCCCCTGAGGAGGTTAGGCCACTCACATGAGGTAGCTCAGGCAGTAGGTACGTTAATAACTAACGATTTTCTCAATGGAGTCATCCTTGATGTAAATGGCGGGCTTACCATCTAAAATGATTTTACTTGAAAACACAAACTATCAATCTGTATATGAATTATATTTAAAGGAATCATTTTTTTATCCTTTGATTGCGGCTGTATTATTGCAAAAGCAAGATGGGGTAGTATTTGTCAATGATTCTGCTAATCCTACCCAAATTTATGTAGAACATCGCTTTGGATTTGCACAATTGTTTGGGGTGGTAGATAATTCTTTCGAACTGAAACTCGAACATTACCTGTTTGTAAGTAAACAGTTCACTCCTGAAAAAATTCGTTTGTACGCACCACAGGCACCGCAGTTTATATTAAAGCCTGAATATGAAGCCTTTCAATCACAACGACAAAGATTTATTTTTGATCAGGAACCATTAATTCGTGATACTCAGGCTAAAGACAACATACATTGCGTTATTGTTAATGAAGGAAATTGTGCAAAAATTGATCTGGAGTTTCATGTTGTATCCCGATTTTGGCGGAATACAGAAGATTTTATAAAAGGCTCAAAAGCAGTTGTTGTTACTTACAATAATCAAATTGCTTCAATATGCTACGCAGCCGCAGAGGCGAATCATTGTGCTGAAATTGATGTGCTTACCCTGCCGAATTTTAGAAATTTGGGCCTTGGTAAACAGGCTGTATTAGGCTTTATCCATCGATGCACCGAATTATCAGTAGCCCCCGTATGGGATTGTTTTACAAATAATTTCGGCTCGATGGCTCTTTGTAATTCAGTGGGATTTATTGCAGCGGATAGACCTTATTTGTTTTTTACGATTCCCAAGGGCTGACACTTTAAACATAATCCGGGCTTGTTTTTTATAAAACAGAATAGATTGGCTCAAATATACGAGTATCAATATGACTTATCATCACAATTTAGGGTTATTTTTCATTGAAGTAGCGCATAGACATGCTGAGAATTGTGCATTGCGCTATACGGAGCAGCAATTTACTTATGCTGATTTGGATCATTGGTCTGAGCGACTAGGCACCTTTCTTCTGGCACAAAAAATTCAATCAGGGGATGTTATTGCTATTGGTCATAGCAAGTTTTTTTTATCATATGCCTTAATGATTGCATGCATCCGACTGGGTATTACTTACGTTAACCTGGACGTCAATGCGCCACTGGCCAGAAATTTACAAATTATAAATGTGAGTAAACCTAAATTAATATTTAGTGATAATCCTTTATCGATGAAGGCGATGCAGGATTTGGCAATGACTTCTGGAGGTAAGAATGTCGCTCTTGATTTGGCAACGCTTCCTTTAGTTACTGATAATGATCGTGAGCTTCAAAAACAATTAATGGCTAAGGTGGATGGCAGCACTATTGCCTATGTCATGTTTACTTCTGGTTCAACGGGAGTTCCAAAAGGTGTGGCGATAACCCATCAGAATGTGCTTCATTTTATTCATTGGGGACAAGAATGTTTTCAAATAGCACCTAATGATAATTTTGCTAATTTAAGCCCTATGTATTTTGATAATTCGGTCTTTGATTTTTATGTGGGGCTATTTTCAGGCGCATCTTTAACTCCGGTTCATAAAGAATTATTAACCCGCCCTTATGAGCTGGTTGCCTTTATAGAGCAGGCTCAGTGCACGATCTGGTTTTCTGTTCCATCACTATTGATCTATCTTATGACAATGAAAGCTTTGCCACCTCAAAGCATGCAGTATTTACGATGCATTATTTTTGGTGGGGAAGGATATCCAAAGGCAGAGTTAAAAAAATTGTACGAGATTTTTGCTTCCAGAACCTCAATCGTCAATGTTTATGGCCCTACAGAGTGCACGTGTATTTGCAGTGCTTATTTTATCACTGAATCTGATTTTAATGATTTGAATGGTTTACCTCCTCTAGGAAAATTGAATAAGAATTTTGACTATAAAATCCTGGATGACGATGAGCAGGAGGTGACTAAAGGAGAGCTCTGCCTTATTGGGCCTAATGTTGGTGCTGGTTACTTCAACGATATAGCAAGAACAAACGCTTCATTTAATTTCATAAGTGATAGCCATCGATTTATGAAGCCAATGTATCGAACTGGAGATATTGTTGAAGAAATTGATGGCTTGCTTTACTTTGTAGGGCGTAAAGACAATCAGATAAAACATATGGGGTATCGTATTGAGCTTGAAGAGATAGAACAGGCGCTAGCCAAATTAGCGCATGTAAATCAGGCTGCGGTTATTTATCATCGTACTCATTCCTCGTTTGGAAAAATTATTGCTTTTGCGGCGGCCGATGAATTATTGGAAGAACATAATATTCTGCAACAATTAACAGAGCTTTTGCCAGATTACATGCTTCCTAACCGGATTTTTATTAAAAATATACTCCCAAAAAATGCAAATGGAAAAGTTGATCGACGCCAATTAGTAGAGCAAATGATATGAAACCTTTATTCAAATATCCGGATCTCCGCGAAATAATGCGTTATGGTATTGTAGGGGTCATTAATAATTTAATTGGATATGTAGTTTATTTAATTGTTACTTTTTTTTGGCTTGACCCGAAGATTGCTATAACGATTTTTTATTCTATCGGGGCAATAATAGCGTACTTTGGACATGCCAAATATTCATTTTCTCAACGAACGATGAGCTTCGATACAGCGGTTAAGTTTTCTATAGCGTATTTAATCGGTTATGCCATTAATTATTTGATGCTGTTTATCTTATCCGATAAATTACTTTATCCTCATCAACTTGTGCAGGGATTGGCCATTTTTGTTGTTGCTGGAATTTTATTTTGTTTGTTACGTTTTTTTGTATTTCCTCTTAAAACAGAGATTTAGAATTATGATGACTGCATTTATTAAACAGACAATGTCTTTAGGATAGTTCATGATTAATGATTTAATAATTCCATTTAATAACCCTTATAAAACCGGAAAAGAAATAACATATATTGCACAAGCTTTGCATGAAAAACTATCAGGCGATGGACAATTTACCAAAAAATCTCATGCCTGGATTGAGCAGCAAACGAACTGCTACAAAGCACTCCTCACTCATTCCTGTACAGCGGCTTTGGAAATGGCGGCTTTGTTATTAGACATTCAGCCGGGGGATGAAATTATAATGCCGTCCTACACCTTTGTATCTACAGCTAATGCATTTGTATTGCAGGGGGGTATTCCGGTTTTTGTCGATATTCGAAAAGATACCTTAAATATTGATGAGCGTCTTATAGAGGCTGCGATAACTCCCAGAACCAAAGCAATTGTACCCGTTCATTATGCCGGTGTGGGTTGTGATATGGATGCCATTCTTGCTATTGCCAGCCGACACAATCTTGCAGTAGTTGAAGACGCGGCACAAGGTGTTTTGGCCAGCTATAAAGGTAAAGCCCTGGGAAGCATTGGAGAGCTTGGTGCGTTTAGTTTTCATGAAACCAAAAATATTATATCTGGAGAGGGGGGCGCATTGTTAGTCAATGATCCACAACTCGCATTGCAAGCGGAAATAATCCGTGAGAAAGGAACAGATAGAAGTCGCTTTTTGCGTGGTGAAATTGATAAGTATACCTGGCAGGATGTGGGCTCCTCTTATTTACCCAGCGAAATGATCGCAGCCTTTCTTATGGCACAGTTTGAGCAGGCGCAGGAAATTACCGAACAGCGTTTGGCAATTTGGCGTTATTATGATGAGCAATTTAAAGAGCTCGAGGGGATGGGTATCTTGCATCGTCCCTTTATCCCAACAGACTGCCAGCATAATGCTCATATGTATTATGTGATACTTTCATCAGATATTAATCGGGAAATTATTCTGGAAGAGTTAAACCGGAATCAAGTAAAAGCGGTATCTCATTATGTACCTTTACATTCAGCAAAGGCCGGACTTCGTTACGGAAGAGCTCAAGGTACCCTCAATGTGACGGACTCAGTCTCATCCCAGATTATTCGATTGCCATTATGGGTTGGTTTAACTCATGCGCAACAGGATAGGGTATATGAGCAATTTAATGAGGCTCTAAAATTAGTGGTTTAATGGAAGAAAGAAATGAGAATTTTAATTACGGGTGGCGCAGGATTTATTGGTTCGGCTTTGATTCGGTATTTAATTCAATACACAGAACATGTGATTATTAATGTTGATAAACTAACTTATGCGGGAAATCTGAGCTCCCTGGAACATATAAATAAAAACAGTCGTTATCACTTTCATCATGTGGATATATGTTCTCAAAAAAAAATTGAAGAACTTTTTTTGCGCTACCAACCGGATGCCGTGATGCATCTTGCAGCAGAAAGCCATGTTGATCGCTCAATCCATGGTCCTGCAGAGTTCATCCAGACCAATATTATCGGAACGTTTACGCTACTTGAGGTATCACGGACTTATTGGCAATATTTGTCTCCTGAACGTCAGCAACAATTTCGATTTCATCATATATCAACGGATGAAGTTTATGGCGATCTTGCGGAATCAGGTGCGTTGTTTACTGAAAATACACCTTATGCGCCAAGTTCCCCATATTCCGCAACTAAGGCAAGCTCAGATCATTTGGTAAGAGCATGGTATAGGACTTACGGCCTGCCTGTTGTAATTACTAATTGTTCCAACAATTACGGTCCTTACCAATTTCCTGAAAAATTGATTCCTAAAATTATTGGGAATGCATTAATGGGAAAGCCACTCACAATTTATGGTGATGGATCGCAAATTCGTGACTGGCTTTTTGTGGACGATCATGTGCGTGCGCTTTATGCTGTTTTAACCAAAGGTAAAGTTGGTTCGACTTATAACATCGGTGGCCATAACGAAAAAACAAATAGTGAAGTGGTGGAAACAGCCTGTACTATTTTAAATGAATTGGTAGCAGTCAAAGTAAATGGAATCAACAGATATCAGGAATTGATTGTTCATGTAGCAGACAGGGCAGGGCATGATAAACGATATGCTATTGATGCCAGCAAAATGGAACATGATTTGGCCTGGAGCCCTGCGGAGACTTTTGAATCAGGTATGCTAAAAACAGTTCAGTGGTATCTGGATAATCCGATATGGTATCAAAATTGTTTCAATAAAGATAAGAATGAAGCATATTTAGCTTTAGATAAGGAATTGAGTATATGAAAGGTATTGTTCTCGCCGGCGGCTCAGGAACCCGGTTGTATCCTATCACCAAAGGATTATCCAAACATTTATTACCGGTTTATGATAAACCGATGATCTATTATCCATTATCAGTACTGATGCTCGCTGGCATACGTGAAATTTTGATTATAACTACTCCCGAAGATCATGAAAACTATGTGCGTTTGCTGGGAAATGGAGAGCAATTTGGAATTGAGTTACAGTATGCGGTTCAACCCAGCCCTGATGGTTTGGCCCAGGCATTTAACATAGGCGAAAAGTTTATAGGCAGGGACAGCGTATGTTTGATTTTGGGAGATAACATATTTTATGGTCAAGGCTTTACTCCTAAATTAAAAGGAGCGGCTGGGGCCCAAGCTGGAGCAACAGTTTTTGCTTATCAGGTCAAAGATCCTGGACGATTTGGAGTAGTGGAGTTTGATAGCGCAATGAATGCCCTGTCAATTGAGGAAAAACCAAAAAATCCTAAATCCAATTATGCTGTTACAGGGTTGTATTTTTATGATAATGATGTGATTGAAATTGCCAAGCAGGTTCGACCTTCATTTCGCGGGGAATTGGAGATTAGCTGCGTGAATCAGGCTTATCTGGAGTGCGGTAAGTTAAAAGTAGAACTTTTGGGGCGTGGGTTCGCATGGCTGGATACTGGAACCCACGAAAGCTTGCTCGAGGCAGGAATGTTTGTGCAAACCATTGAACACAGACAGGGGTTAAAGATTGCCTGTCTTGAAGAAATTGCTTACTACAATGGTTGGATTTCAGCGGAAACAATTGAAAATCTTGCGGCTCAACTGACCAAGAATGGCTATGGGCAATATTTGTATAGTGTGTTGAATGGTCATTATTCTCTTTAAAAATTATGTAAATATTCAAAATAATTTAAAAGCTTCCTTCTCCATCTACCGCGAGCTGAAGTATCCCCTCATAATTTTTAATGTACAATAATGTTGTAAATTAATTAATTGTCTTTCCCGCGCAGGCGGGAATCTATCCAATAAAGTGGCATTTTGCTAAATATTTGGATGGTTCCCCACCTGCGTGGGGATGACAAAAGAAATATTATGCATGATAAAAGAACATAAAATTTTGAGGGAATACCCAAGACCGCGAGGGGGAAGGTTGCTCGTGGAATTAGGGGTTAAAATTAAATGGTATATTCCAAAATCCGTTTCGTACTGGCAACACCAGGTTGATCGAAAGGATTTATATCCCAGATGACACTTTGTGCAAAGATTTTATGTTCATATAGAGCAACAAAAGCACCTATCGTATAAGGGGAACAGGAGTCTAATTGCAGATGATTTATAGTCATACATCCAGGGGTAAATAATGGATCCAAATGACCGCCACTTTTGGCTAATAGATTTATTTTAAGATGACATAAATCATTAATTATCTCACCATTATTTTGTTTCAGGGAAATAAAATCAGTGGATACACGATGAGTTCCCTGTGATAAGAGTTGAAAATAACTGTGTTGTGCCTGATTACCCAATCCTCCCCATACAATGGGTCCGGTTTTGTAATTGACTGGCTGTCCTAGGCAATCAATTGACTTGCCATTGCTTTCCATGTCCAGCTGTTGAATATGTTGTACAAAAAGTTCCAGATTTTTTGCATATACCAAAAAAAGTAAATTATTAATATCTAAAAAGTTATTATTCCAAATGCCAAGAAGTGCAAGTAAAACGGGGGAATTCTGAGCAAAATCCGCTTTTAGAAAATGATTATCCATATCATGAGCCCCCTCAAGAAACTTATTAAATTGTTCATAGCCAATGCCAATAGCAGTAATCAAATTGATAGCTGAACACGAGGAGTAACGTCCGCCTACCCAATCCCATATTGGAAGAATTATTTTAATTCCATAATTCATAGCTTTCTTCCGATCAGCAGTTATAGCAATAACCTGTTGTTCAATACGATTCGCTTTTCCTAACCATTTGCACGCTTTTTTAGCATTATACAGTGTTTCCTCTGTATTATATGATTTGGATGAGATTATAAATAGGGTTGTTTCAGGTTTTAAATGTTTAACAACACGTTGGAAATGAGTAGGATCAGCGTCTGATATAAAATGCAGGTTTAAATGAGGACTTATGTAGTCGGTGAGTGCATTCACACAAAATCTTGGGCCTAAATCGGATCCGCCAATGCCAATATTCACTATATCTTTGACGGGCTCACCTGTAAAACCCAACCATTTTTTATTTCTGATTTGTTCTGAAATATAATGAATCGTTTCCCGGGTTTTTATGATCTCAGGAATAATATCTTTACCATGAACCATTATTTGATGATTTGTCGGCGCTCGTAGTGCGGTGTGCAATGCGGGTCTATTTTCGCTTTTGTTGACTATATCTCCTTGTAACAATCCATTTATTTTAGAACTCAGGCTACGGGAATCTGCTAATTCAAAAAGCAAGGATAGCGTTTCTTGATTAATAAATTGGTTGGAGTAGTCGAGGAATATACCGCAGGTCTGTGTGGTAAACTCTTGTTTTCTTTCTGCTGTCGAATCATTACGTTTATTAAAATGACAGGTGTAAGCATGATGCTCTAAAGCCTTCCATGCGTTGGATGAAGTAAGCCGCATTATATAAAAACTATCCGTATTATTTTTTTAATGAGTGTATCATTTATTTGGTAAAAGCTTAATTTTTTTATATTAATAAGCAGAGTGCAGAGTTGGCAGGAAATTTGTTTTTAATCTCTCCGGCTAATTAAAGGCTTAATGTGTTACTGATAAAATATTTATTAAAACACTAATCTTTAGCTTAGAAGTTATAAAAAGCGAATAGCATAAAATCTTATAGTAACCGTGAGGTATGCGACTCTGTAAAACGGAAGGGCATGATGGTAGTAAACTGTTTTACAGCATCAAGTAAAAACTAGGGGAATATTTGAATGAATATACTAAAAATTTAATATTTCGAAATTTGGATATGAGTGAAGTGACAAAAGCATATATATCGCCGCAGTATTGGCGATATGATGAATCGTTCATAATATTTTGAATACATTCGCCAAAAGTATAAAATCTGCTTTGAAAACTGATTTTGCGATATAAGCATTAATTTTTGGGTGAAATTTTGCGTGCTGCCTCTATTTCAGCACGTTCATTGTCCCTTTGAAGATTCCCAACATTTAATTTAGCGAGATCTTTAAGGAGCTTTTTATCACTCTTATTGGTTAGATTTCCATTTTTATCGCAGTTCATAATGAGGGTTACTGATTTTTGAGGTTCCGAACCGAAAAATTTTAATTTTACATTTCCTAGCGGCTGGTATTGGCCTGGGAGAACTATCACTTGTTCCACTTGCTCTATAGTTTCAATACTCAGATCTTTATTTTTTAATAACGCACTAAAGCTTGTTTTGATCGTATTACCGGCTTTGTCTTGTTCAGAAACAGTATAAGTATTAATTTTATTTTTTAATTCCGAGGCCTTGGAACTTGATATAGCTTGAGCTATACCTATGAATGGAAAAGAAATTAAAGTTAAAATCCCAGCAATAATTGCTCGAGAAAGCATAAGTGCTCCAGCAATCAAACCAAAAATTACTTGAAGCGGTGTTGATTTTATTTCCGATACAAGTGCTGTTGGAACAAGAGTTATAAAATAAGAAATACCCAGCGTAAAAACATCCAAAATTCCAATATGATATTTACCCGATTTATTTTTATCGTCTCGTTCCAGAATATTAAAACTACCAAAGAATGAAAAAAAAGTATCTTTCATTTTTTGTGCAAAAGTGGTTCTAAGAGTACGGGCATGTATATAACGCTCCGTCTCAAATAGCTCAGCAAAGGGGTTGAAAATTGACATAATGACACCGAATGTAAAATTTTCACATATTGTTCTAAAATTAATGCTTATTGTCAATGGGACTGCCAAAATAGTGTCTTTCAGCACAAGTTACATAAAAAGCAGATTAGGATAAGCTTTGAAAAATAATACAAAGCAAGAGACAATGTGGTTGTAAAGAGTATTCAATGTTGGGTCAATGATCCAACCTACCTGTATATGTAAAAAATAACGAATGGATAAGAATTTTTCAGTAGGTTGGGTCATCTTGACCCAACAAGCTACCTCGCTGGAATGTTGGAATAAAGGAAGTTGGGTCAATGAACCAACCTACCTGTTATAGGTAAAAAATAACGAAGGGATGAGAATTTTTCAGTAGGTTGGGTCATCTTGACCCAACAAGCTATCTCACGGGATTGTGGGAATATTGAATGTTGGGTCAAATGACCCAACCTACCCTGCAGTTAAATTGATTTAACTAGGAGGTTATGTACAGTAACTCAGGTTGGAAAGGGGAATCAAATTTTTGATAAGATAAAAAGTGTTTTTTTTAACTAGAAACAAGAATTGTGTGCTTATGTGATCATTGAGAACTGATAAAAAATGTCTCAATGGTACCGAGGGTCGGACTCGAACCGACACGATGTCACCATCACCGGATTTTGAATCCGGCGCGTCTACCAATTCCGCCACCCGGGCAGTGTTTAAATAACAATGAACTTTTATTAGTGCCCGGGACGAGATTCGAACTCGTACACCTGTTGGCGCCACCCCCTCAAGATGGTGCGTCTACCAATTTCGCCACCCGGGCATTGTGGGCTGCAAAAGTAGTAAATTTAACTTCTCTAATTTTGTTTCCATCTATTAATCTAATCCTCTTTAACTCTGAAATGCCTTCTCTTTAGCACTGCAATGCCTTCACCTGCACATAAAATGTGTTCTTTATCTTTGCACTAATGTTTAATAACTTTCATCATTCACTCAAGTCGCTTACAGAGCCATTGTGGATTGCCGGTCCATGCAGTGCCGAAGACCAGGAGCATCTGACTGAATTGGCCATCAGGCTTAAAATTAGCGGTGCACATATTTTGCGTGCAGGTGCATGGAAACCTCGCACCCGACCCGGTGCCTTCGAAGGCTTTGGCGCTCCTGCTCTAAAATGGATCAGGGCAGCTGGTGATGCTTCAGGACTTCCCGTTATTACCGAAGTGGCAAGTGCAAAACATGTAGAGCAGGCTCTTGCTTCCGGTATTGATATGTTGTGGATTGGCGCACGTACAACAGTAAATCCATTCCTCATTCAGGAAATTGCTGATGAATTAAAAGGTGTAGATATTCCGGTATTTGTAAAAAATCCCGTCAACCCCGATGTCAAATTATGGATGGGCGCCATCGAACGTTTTATGCAAAATGGAATCAGTAGAATTGCTTCTGTTCATCGTGGTTTTTCAAGTTTCGAAAACAGTACATATAGAAATAAACCCAATTGGGAATTAGCCATTGAACTCAGACGCTTACTGCCCAATGTGCCCATCATTTGCGATCCAAGTCATATTAGTGGCGATGCCATAATGGTGCCAACGCTCACACAAATTGCATTCGATATGCAATATGATGGAGTTATGGTTGAAGTACATTTAAATCCGGCAAAAGCATTGAGTGATGCAATGCAGCAAATAACACCCGAAGATTTTAGTCATTTAAGAAAACAAACTATTGTAAGGCAGCCAACAGCTAAAGACCCTGTTGAACTAAGTAAGCTGCACGATTTGCGCGATCTGATTGATGAATTGGATAATGAAATCATTGAAAAGATAGCAGGTAGAATGGAAGTTGTACGTAAAATCGGCCAATATAAAGATCAGAATAATATGGCTATTTTGCAGTTAGATCGTTTTAAAGAAATTCTAAGAACAAGAACCGAAACAGGTTTACACAATCAACTGACACCGGATTTTATTTTGAGATTGTATAGCCTTATACATGAAGAATCAATTTTGCAACAGGATAAACAGATGACAAAACCTGAACTTAGAGCCTCATCGAAAACTGAAAAACATTAATGTCGTGATTGGTTTTGCCGATAGTAGTTACATCCTGTCAGGTATTAGAAAACAGGAGCTAATTGATTTTTTACACGATTGTAATAATCAAAAGCGAAATATATTTGTGCTATGCGACACCAATACAATAGAGTATTGTTTGCCTTTGTTTCAGACATTGTTCCCACAAACAAAATCAGCCTCTGTATATTGCATACAGTCAGGCGAAGCGTATAAAACAATTGAAACGGCAACGGCATTCTGGAAGTTCCTCCTGCAGCAACAGGCAGATAAGCACACTGTGATTGTTAATCTGGGCGGAGGTGTAATTACAGATTTAGGAGGGTTTGCAGCCTCCTTATTTAAAAGAGGAGTTGACTTTATTCATGTCCCCACAACCTTGCTGGCTATGGTTGATGCAGCTATAGGAGGTAAGAATGGGGTAAATATTGATGGCTTTAAAAATCAAAGCGGGAGTATTGTTATACCAAGATATGTTTATATAGACACAGAATTTTTAAAGTCACTTCCGCATGTTGAAAAAGTTAACGGCTATGCAGAGATGATTAAACATGCTCTTGTTGCTGATAAACTATTTTATAAATCACTTTCTGAACAGCGCAATTTTGAAGCGTTGCAAATTATTGAAAAAGCTATTGCAATAAAACAAAGTATTGTTGCATCAGATCCTTATGAAATAAATGAACGCAAGTTGCTCAACTTCGGTCACACTATTGCTCATGCATTGGAATCTATGTATCATTTGCAACGGCAAAATATTTCGCATGGTAAGGCAGTTGCTGTTGGAATTATTGTTGAATCCTATCTCTCCTGCAAAATGGGTTTTATTTCAGAAGCAGCGTTAAATGAAATCACCGGTTTTGTTCAATCATTGTTTAAGTTTGATGATAAGGATTTTAATGTAGAAAAACTGTTGCCGTTTATGATGGCAGATAAAAAAAACAAGCAGGGCCAATTACGTTTCACATTACTTGAATCAATTGGTAAAGGTGTGGTTGACATTCCTGTTCCGATAGCAATGATTGAAGATGCTTTTCATTGGTTTTCTAAGCAAAATCCTGGTTATGGCATATAGAATTACAAAGCCTGATAGAAGTGTTGAAGGAGTAGTTGCTGTTCCTGTTTCCAAAAGCGAGGCGGGTCGGATTGCCATCATCAATGCGCTTAGAGGAGTTGCGCAGAATAATGATTGCCTTGCAACTGATACAGTCAAGCTGCAGGAATTACTTTTTTCAGAAGAGCATACGTTAGATGCGCAAGATGGTGGAACCACAGCACGGTTTCTGATGGCTTACTGTGTTGTCAGGAACAGAGCGGCTGTAATTACCGGAAGCCCACGACTTCGTCAACGCCCAATGAGTTGTTCTGTTGATTTGCTCAGAGTGATGGGAGCAGAGATTNNGTTCAGGCTGCAAAACTGAAAGTGCCTGATGTAGTTCAAACATCAGCAGAGAAAACTTCACAGCATATTAGTGCTTTGATGATGATTGCTCCTTTATTTGGTAAAGATTTTGCAATTGAACTGACCGATATTTTAAGCTCATTACCTTATATTGAACTTACTGCTGATTTGATGCATCGCGTAGGCGTAAATGTGCAGATGAACGCAAATCGTATTCAGATAAATGGAAGTTACAACAACAACATACTTTCTGCCGGTGGCGACTGGAGTGCTGCCTCATATTTTTTTGAAACAGCTGCATTGGCTGATATGGCTGATATAACCATTGAAAATCTAAATAGTCTGAGTAAGCAAGGTGATAAAGTAATTGCCCAAATGGTTAAGTCATTTGGTGTGGATACCATTGTTGAGAAGGATAAGATTATTCTGAAAAAACAAAAGAATATTATTCCTGATTATTTTACACATAGTTTTCTTCACTATCCCGACATAGCTTTAAGTATGGCAGCTGTTTGTGGTGGATGCGATTGTAAAGCAGATTTGCTTCATCTGCATAATTTAATCATTAAAGAATCTGATCGTGTTTCTGCCTTTCAGCGTGAAGCATATAAGCTCAACATCAAGACTGATTTTTGTGGAGGATCAAAATTAAAAATTCTTGAAGAGTCAAACTTAAAACCTTCCAAACGCATTTTAAAAACCTACAACGATCATCGTTTGATAATGGCATTTGCACCTTTAGCATTAAAGACAGGAGAGCTATTTCTTGACGATATTTCAAATGTCTCAAAATCGTTTCCCGATTATTTTGAGCAGATGAAATCTTTAGGATTTAATCTGGAAGAAGTTATCTGATTATCTCTTGTAAGCAACGGAGTATGGGTTAACACCTAATTCACATTTAAATCCCGGAACCAATTCAAGTGTGTTCATGTCTATTTGCGTTAGATTTCCGTTTCGCCCTGCACATGCGCCACTGTGATGAGGTGCTTCACCATTAGCATCAACATTTCTGTTGGCAACATAAACAACACCTTTATCATCATTAACAGCAACACCATGTGGTTGTGTTCCTGTATGTATTTTTTTGATTAAGGTTAAATTATTGTAATCTATCACAGCAACAGAACCACGTTTTCCATTGATAATATCCTCAGTACATGTAACAAATAAATAGGGTTTAATGAGTGATAAAGAAAATTCCTGCGGTAATGTGCCCACAGGAATATTTGCTAGCAATGCATGAGTGTTGGCATCAAAAACGCGCACTTCATTAGTAGCATCGCAACTGATAAAATATTTTGAATAATCAGGAGAGAAAATTATTTCATGCCCGTTAAGTCCACCACCGTATGAAAATGTCTGAATATTACTGAGCCATTGCGGAAAATCTGATGGGCTTCCAATCGTATCCACAACGTAATATGTGCTTCCATTTTGATTGGTGATATAAAGCTTATCGCCAGTACTGTTAAATGCCATACCGTGTGGGTATGCTAAATTTATGATGGGTAAGGAAGTGAATGATGTCATTGGAAAGTTTTCAAGATTCAACACAGCAATTCTGCCTGATGCACTCCAGTCAACACTATAAGCACGTTTGCTGTCAGGTGAAATAACCAAGGTTCCCCATTGTCCCGGCATGCCATTACTGAAATCAACCTGATCAACAAAACTGTCGTCAGAAGTTCTGTAGCGTTGTATGATGCCTGAGCTAAAAAAAGCAATCAGAAAATATTTTTCATCTGGTGTAAGTCTAATCATGTGTGGTGCTTCAGTGAAGCCTGCAATATTTCCTACATCAAACCATTTCATCAATAATCCTGATGCTTCATCAAGAACTGCAACCTGATCACAGGCCTGATTGGAGATGTAAACTTTTTTTCTGTTGTCGTCTTGCGGAAAAATATCCTGACCACAGGCATTCTTTGCACCATTGATAATCCAGTTTTTGATAGTAGAGACTTCACTGTGTGAGAGAGCAGTTTCATTGTATGGCATCTTTGGTTCGTTTCCTGTAAATCCTAAGTCGGAATAAATATTGCAGAATGAAAATAATGTACTGTAATCGGCATTGCCCGGAATCACCACTGCACCTGCATCATTACCTTTTATCATTGAAGCCCAGTTGGTCAGATTAAGTCCACTTGAAGCAGAATAGGAAAGTGTATTATGGCATCCTGCTGTTGCGCATTTGTTGCTGATGATAGCAGAAATTTCAGGTGGATATTGCGAACAACTGTCTGTTGGCGGAGCCACTTCATCCATTTTATCCCATGTGCATGATGTCAAAAACAGCGTAAATGCCCAAAGCGTTGTAAATAAAAAATATCTCTTAGTCATGACGGATGATTATTTTTTTTGTAATATTATTAGATTGCGCAGTTAATATAATCAGGTAAATACCATTGGCTAAACCTTCTGTATTTAATAATGTTTTACGCGAAAAAGTGTTCTGTGAATGAATAATTCTTCCTGATAAATCGGTCAGTGTAATTAGTTTTTTCATGCCATCGGCATCATCTGTGTCAATTATCAAATATGAGTTGGCAGGGTTAGGATAAATATTAACCTGATTATCTGACAATATATTATTGATGGAAAGTGGACATCCCGGTAATGAATTTGAATAAAATGATAGTCCACCTGCCTGATTGCCTACAATAATTTCAGGAGAGCCATCATTATTCAGGTCGGCCATTGCAGGTGCAGCACGTGGTGGCTCATGAATTAAGTATGCATTATTACTTATCAGATGAAAAGTACTCCCTGCTGTTGTGCTTATGCTATCGTATAAAAACAAATCTCCACTTTCTGATCCTACCAGTAACTTTAAAGAGCCATTGTCAGAAAATAAGTGGGGTATGCTGTAGCCATAAAATGTTTGTGCTGTGTTTGTCACATTGATGTTGCCGAATGTAGGCGTTATGAGCGAAAATATAGGTGCTGTAACGGTTCCAGTATTCTGGAAGTATGATATTTTTCCGAATAATTCACCGGAAATTAAATCCAAAAGTCCATCATTATTGATGTCATAAAGCTGAGGTGTGCTATTACTGCCCACATCTAAGTTTTGAAAATTAAATCCACCCGATGTCAGTGTGTATTGAGGAATGTTTCCCACGCCAGCAGTGTTGGTGTAGTAATGAAAAGTGCCATCTTCATTGCCAAGTAATAAATCAGCATCACCATCGCCATCAAGGTCGCCAAAGGCAGGATAGATGTTTTTGTAATTGTATTGTTGAAAGGAGCCAAAGTTGCTTGATACCAGTGTAAATTCAGGACATGGCCCGGTACTGGTATTTTTATACCAGGACAATGCAGCTTCATAGTGTGCAGGTCCACTTTGTGTAATAAAATAACCCTTGTTACCAATAACAATATCTGTTTTACCATCAGCATCAACATCAAAAAATACAGGCATTGAAGCAGTGCCAACATCAATCATTTCATCGGTAAGAAACTTGTTTTTTACATATTGAAAATCCGGAGCGGTATTGCTGCCGGCATTGTGATAGTACCAGTTGTTATTCAGGTTCTCTGCTTGCGACTCTGTACATGACGAAACAATCATATCCGTTATACCATCATTATCTGCATCCAACAAATAGGCACTCGGAAATGTTACATAATTTACCGGACCACCGTTTGTAGGAAATGATGTGTCCTGCCAGTCAATACTGTCTGTGCCGTTATTGGTTGCGCCATTATGCAGATAAAGTAAATTGTCACCTAATAAATCTCCATTCAATAAATCAGCATCGCCATCGCCATCATCATCAAATGCAATCATACATGTTCCGGAATGGCGATTGGATAAAACATCTGCATTGCCATTTGTTAAAGGAATTCTTGGCATACCAAGGATAGCACTGTTGGCATTACTACTCAATGACATGTGCCCCCACTTTGAATTAACTTCAGACAAAACTAGTGTATCTGTTCTGTTGAATAATTCTTTTGCCATGTTTTCATGATACTCAATAAAGTTTGCAGAAATCTGAAATGTCAAAACATCAAGGTCGCCATCGTTATTGATGTCGAACAATACAGGTTGATTTACCGGTGCTACGTAAAGACTTGTTGTAAAGCAATTGCCTCCGGCATTCAGATAACAAGTTTGTAATCCTTGATATTCTAAGCTAAATGTCAATACTCCTGTAACATTAGAGTCGTTGTGGTACACATCAAATCCGGAAACCGAACGGTTGTATGTAAAAATATCTTCGCGGCCATCACCATCATAATCAACAAGCAAACAAAAGTTTGTCATGTTTTGTGGAAAAAGTTTTTCATAAAAAGGATCATAACGATAGTCAGTATTTCCTGCACTGCCATGATTAATAAAAGTTCTTATTTTAAAAACTCCGGGATAGGTTGACTCCGATTGTTTCTCAAAAGCAAACAAATCTTTTTTACCATCATTGTTCATGTCAATAGCCTGAAACATGGCAGAGTTAAAACCTCCGGCCCATGCATTTCGCAGTGGCTGACCATTTTTAATAACCACAGGTGATGTGTATTTATTATATGTCTGCGATGTTGATGTTTGATGAACAATCAGTAATGAAAACAGAAAAAAAGAAAAAAATTTCATATTAAAACTTAACAACCTTATGTGAACTGAAATGATTGCTCTCAGTTACCTGAAGAATATAAATACCTTTTGTTAATCCTTGAAGACTTATGTTATTAATGTAACTTTGAAAAGAGCCTTCTAGTACTACCTTGCCTGAAATGTCGGATAATTGATATTTGCCGTTATGTGCATTGTTTTTATTCATCTCAAAAACAAGATAATTTTTTGCAGGATTCGGATAGACTGTAATTTCTTTTTCAGGATGTATATTTTCTGCTATACCTACGGGAAGGTTTTTTGAATAAATGGATAGGCCACCGGCATAGCATCCTGTTATAACTTCATCCATGCCATCACCGTTTAGGTCGGCCATGTCGAATGAAGTCTGATAAGGTTCAAATACTGAAAACATGCCGGTTGAAACCTGATTAAATGTGCCGCCAAGATTCCCGTCAATGTTATCGTATTTCTGAATGTACCCGTTTTCATTTGAAACCAAAAGTTTCGACACACCATTTTCTTTATAAAAATGCGGATAGCTGAATCCGTAAAACGATTGCGCATTTCCAACAAACACATTGCCTAATTTATTGGTTACATAAGTAAACACCGGATTGGTTGCAGACCCTGTATTCTGATAATAATAAATGTAACCGTAACGTTCACCAATGATAAGATCTAAAAGTCCATCATTATTTATATCAGCTAAAAAAGGAAAGCTGTTTGTGCCTACATCAATATTTTGAAAGTTAAAACCATTAGGTGCAAGTGTGAAAGTTGCAGGTGTTGTACCGTTATTAAGATAGTAATGTAAAATGCCATCTTTATCTCCTAAAATCATATCATCATGACCGTCACCGTTAAGGTCACCAAAAGTGGCATTCAACCCGGTTCTGCCTAATGAACGCAGGTTATTAAAATCATCCGTCACAAATTCAAATTCAGGTAGTGGACCTGTTGTGATATTATGATAATATGATAATGCAGATTCGTAATGTCCACTTGCAGAATCTGGAGTAAAGTAACCGTAGTTGCCAATTATCAAATCTTTTTTTCCGTCATTGTCCACATCAAAAAAACGAACGTATGCCCCTGAACCTACATCAATCATTTCATCAGTAAGAAATCGTTTTTTTATAAATTGAAACTGATTGTTGGTGTTTGAGCCAACATTTTTATAGAACCAGGAATTTTGATAATCTTCTGTCAGATACTCTGTACAACTTGAAACAATTAAATCTTTCGCACCATCATTATCGGCATCAAAATAAAATGGCGCAGGAAATGTTTTATAAATTACAGGAACATTATACGATGGAAAAAGTGTGTCCTGTAAGTGAATGGAATCACTCACTCCCGGAATACCACTGTTCTCAAGATAAAGCAAGTTGTTGCCAAGAATATCGCCATTAATCAAATCAAGATCACCATCACCATCCTGATCATATCCTATCATGCAGGAACCATTGTGACGAGGTGTTTTTATCATCGAATCGGGTAGTGGTGGTGGTGCCAGAAAAAAACAATTATTAAAATCGAGAATTGCAGTGTTGGAAACAGCACTTAAGCCTACTTGTGCATAACACTGTCGCACCTGACGATACACTAAAGTGTCACAACGGTTATAAAGTTCCTTGGCATAATTTTCATGATACTCTATAGTGCCGCCAAGTAAGGTGAATGTTAAAACATCCAAATCGCCATCACCGTTTACATCATGCAAAACAGGAAGGTTTACGTTGCTCACATAAAGGTTTGCATAGGCACTTCCTAAAAATAAACTATGAATAAGAGGATAAGTTAAGCTGAAAGAAAGATTGTTGCCCGGTGTGATATCGTTATGGTAAACTTCCATACCTCCTGAGTAGGAGTAAGTAAAAATATCCTCATTGCCGTCACAATCATAGTCAACCAATATTACCCAATCATGTAGGTTTTGTGGGAAAAAACGCTCGTAAAATGGAGTATAAATATAATCAACTTGTCCTGCAGTTCCCTGATTGATAAAAGTTCTGATTTTATAGGAGCCCGGATAAGCTGCACCAAATTGTTTATCGAACATAAACAAATCCTTTATGCCATCATTGTTTAAGTCAATAGTGCTGTAAAGAGGAGAGTTAATTCCACCTGACCAGGGGTTTTTTAATGCCTGATTATTTACAAATACCTTTGGCGAAGTGTACTTGCTGTAGTTCTGTGCAAAGACGCTATTGACAGTAATAAACACGGTAAGGCAAAGCATGGCATGTCGTAAAACATGGCTGATGATGTTGATTTTCATTTTCTGATATTGAGTCATGACCCTGATAAGGACATTCAAAAGTAGAAAAAAATTGCCGTCATAATCAGAATATTCATGAATTATTACAACTTTTGCATGAACAAAAAGAATTAAACATGCCATCATTTGATATCGTCAATGAAATAGACATTCAGAAATTAGACAATGCCATTAATGTGGCGAAGAAGGAAATTGTTAACCGCTACGATTTTCACGGTTCTAAAACAGAAATTGATTTAGACAAGAAAGAAATGCAGTTAAAAATCATTACCGAAGATCAGATGCGCATGGATGCCATTCGCGACATCATCATCAGCCGAAGTATGAAGCAGGGTGTTGACCCCAAGTGTTTCGATTTTGGCAAAGAACAGTATGCCTCCGGTAATATGGTTCGCAAGGATGTGAAAATTAAAAAAGGAATTGACAAGGAAACTGCCAAAACCATTGTGAAGTTTATTAAAGAAACAGGAATGAAGGTGCAGGCGTCAATCATGGATGAACAGGTGCGCGTTACAGGTAAAAAAATTGATGACTTGCAACAGGTTATTGCCGAAGTAAAAAACAAGCCTGTAGAGTTGCCGTTACAATATGTCAACTTCAGGTCGTGATGCAGTTGTTGAATGTAATAGGTTGAAAAAGCTTATTCTTAAAATTCAAATCAAATAATTATGAAAAAGGTAACAGGTATTGGAGGTATTTTTTTTAAATGTAAAGACCCCAAAAAAATGCGGGAATGGTACCAACAGAATCTTGGATTAAAAACCAATCCTTACGGAGCAGTTTTCGAATGATATCAGGGAGCAGATAACTCTAAGAAAGGTTTTACAACATGGAGCCCGTTTGATGATAAAACTAAATATTTTGAACCTTCATCAAAGGAATTTATGATTAACTACAGAGTGGAAAACATAGAAGCATTAGTTGCAGAATTGCGCAGCGTTGGTGTAACTATTGTTGATGAAATAGAAACCTACGATTATGGTAAATTTGTTCATATACTCGATCCGGAAGGAAATAAAATTGAACTATGGGAGCCGAATGATACAGAGTATGAAAAGTTGGGTGAGCAGATGAAAAGTGAAACTACCAAGTGATGGTGCAATTAAACTCTGTACTGATTTAATAAATATAAATTTAGTGGGTAAGTTGTTTTTATGTTTTCTGCCAAAAAGATAAAGATAGGCAATGTTAATCTTTATACTGTATGAGAAAAGTCACCTAAAATATTTTTCAAAAGCGGAGATTGTTGACTAACTTTGAAAATATAATTATCCAGAATCAAATGACTGTTTTAAGAATTAAATTGCTGCTGTTTTCTGGCATAATAATTTTATTATCCCTCACATTGCAAAAATCATGGGCACAGCAAACGCAGTGGGCTGTTCAACTTGGTGCTCAAGATGTAAATGCCATGTGTGGCGATTCTCACCAAAATATTTATGCAACAGGTTCATTTATTGGTAATGTTGATTTTGATCCCGGCCCCGGGTATGTTTATTTGCCTTTCAACCCAGGTGGAAATAATACTTACATTACTAAAATGGATAGTCTGGGTAATCTTATTTGGGCTAAAAGTATTGTAGGCAGTGATGTAATATCTTGGGGTGTGGCAACAGATAGTACACAGAGTGTTTATATCGCAGGGCTGTTTTATTCCTCAGCAGATTTTAATCCGGACACACTTATAAATTATACACTCACTGCAACAAATGCTTCTTCGGGTAACCCTGATATATTTGTCCTTAAGTTAGATTCTTTAGGTAACTTTATATGGGCGTTCAAAATTGGAACAGGAGGGTTCGAGTCAGCAGGAAATCTGGTCGTTGATCAGTCTGGAAATATTTATATCACCGGACGTTATGATAATACATGTGATTTTGATCCTGGTTCGGGTGTGGCAAATCTTTCAACAAGCACCCCGGAAAGTGTGTATATTGCAAAGTATGATAGTGCAGGGCAGTATGTTTGGGTGCAAGCCGCTCAACTGAGTTATTATGGTGAGTATGAACGTATGGCAGCCGGTTATGATCATAATGGTAATATCTATATTGCTAACTACGGTGAAATTGCAAAGGTTGACACAGCAGGAAATTTTGTTTTTAAGAAATCATTCAACAATAATCCGGTAAGTACTCAGGGCTATTGTAATGTTACATCATTATCATGTGATTATTTAGGTAATGTGTTTGTATGTGGTTACTTCAATGACACAATAGATTTTGACACCGATAGTACAACGGCTTTTTATGTAAATGCAGTTGGTGCTTACAATACATTTGTTTGCCATTTGAATAGTAGCGTGGAGTTGGTTTGGGTTAGACAATTTACTCAAAACAGCACTAATTTATCGGTGGCAGCAAATCATGCTCATGCTATATTGGTAAAAGATACTTTGGTATATGTTGGAGGAGTGTTTACTGATACAATGGATGTTAATATGCCAGCAGGAGTGAACATGTTATATGAAGTGGCTGCTACTCCGCAAGATGATTATTATGATGCCTATGTTGTAGCGCTCACCAATACAGGAAATTACGCATGGGGTGAAAGTTTTGGTGGAAATTTACTTGACAGGTCAACGACATTATGTGCTTCAGACGATGCTGTTTATGTAGCAGGGCAATTTAGTGATACAGCTGATTTTAATAATTCTCCTTTAGTTCAGACGTTAATGTTTAACGGGGTTGGGAATTTTAATGTGTTTGTTTTGAAGTTTAATGCTCCTGCTATTACAACGATCAAAGAAATTAAAAGTGAGGAGTTACAATATTTTGTATATCCTGTACCTGTAAAAAAAGTGCTGTATTTCAGTGAAAATATTTTAAAAAACTTTTATACCTTTAGTGTAAAAGATATTGCCGGACGTGAAATTATACATAGCAAATTAATGTCCGGCAAACTAAATGTAGATGCGCTTTCTAATGGGGTTTATATCATTGAGTTTTTTAAAAGTAATAATGAAAACTTCAAAGCGAAATTTATTAAAGAATAGAATATTCTTTAATCCCTGCTGAGTTGCAATTCGTGGTTATGTGAAAATACTGATTTTATAATCAGGTATATTAAATCCCAAAGCCTTTTGTAGTTAGATTATTAATCTGTTTGTATTCAAATCCGGAAGAACAACTTTGCAAGTACAAAATACGCTCTCACTCAAAAAAATCATTCTTTACTAACATCCTGTACACCCAGCAGGTCTTTGATTTTATTCATTTCATTTTGAATGCGTGCAACAGTGTTAGATAGTTTTGGATTTTGTAATCCCGTATCAGGCATTTCATTGCTGATATAGTTTACAAATCGCCACACTTCTTTTACCTCATTAATTTTTACCTCATAAGGTTTATAGGCAGGATTCAGTGATTTAAGCAATAATTTTTTATTGCTGCTGATGTGATTATAAACTACTTTAAACACAATGCCATCATCGTGTGTGAGTATGATGTAGGCATTGCCATCTTTTATCTCCATCCAGTTTTCTACAAACTCTGCCGTAACAAACGATTTGTCCGGTATGGGCAGCATGCTGTCGCCACTGATCTGAAAGGTGCGGTATTTTCTGTCGTGCGAAAGGAAGGGCAGTTGAAATGTAGGAAGATTGCGTATAAACTCCGGGTCGTTGTAGCCTGCAGTGTATCCGGCTTTTGCTTTCACAGGCACCAACTCAATATTTTCGCGGTTTCTGCTGTCAACCGTTGTGGCAAGAACCCTAAGCTTTGTGCCACGCACATAGGAGTCATAGCCCAACTCCAGTTCGCGCAGTTGTAAGTCGCTGAGTTTACTCATGTCAACACGCAGCAAGGTGTCTATAGAAATTTTAAAATAATTAGAAAAGTTTATCAATGCCTCAACTGTTGGATTGGCAATAGCGCCATTCTCATAACTGTTTAATGTAGAGCGCGAAAATCCTAAGGCAAGTGATGCTACTTCCTGTGTACGCTTTTTGCGTTTGCGAAGTAGCTTTATGTTGGTGCAGAAATACATGTTATGTGGTTTAATGAATTTCCTACAAATTTAATATACAGGCTATATAATAACCAAATGAATGATTGTAATAATGTCAAAAAAATATCTAAGCCCATCATTTACAGAATGCTATTTTTACACGCTCATAATTGTGCAATGAACAAAAAGCGAATAGCCATATTAGCATCAGGGTCGGGCACCAATGCCGAAAATATTGCTGCTTATTTTAAGAATAATGAATATGCAGAAGTGGCAGTAATTCTTACCAATGTGGCAACGGCAGGTGTGATAGCACGCGCACAGAAGTTAAATATTCCTTATTTTTTTATGGATAAAAAAACTATCAGTGATGGTCGTCTGATGCTTGATTTGATAAAGCAACATAACATTGATTTGGTTGTGCTGGCCGGCTACCTCAAATTGATGCCTGCCGAAGTTGTTTCAGCTTTTCAGCATCGCATGATAAATATTCATCCTGCACTACTTCCACTTTTCGGAGGCAAAGGCATGTATGGCCACAACGTTCATGAAGCAGTGTTGCAGGCAGGTGTTAAAGAAACAGGCATCACCATTCACTACGTAAACAGCCGCTTTGACGAGGGAGAAATTATTTTTCAGAAAAGTATGCCTGTGCTACCTGATGATACAGCAGAGAGCATAGCATCACGTATTCATCGCCTTGAATATGAGCATTACCCACCTGTAATTGAACAATTAGCAAAGGGTTTATTTAAGGATAATTAACAAATCCGGATTCATTTATTTTTATTTCTTTGTCCGACTTTAGAAAAAGTATGAAGTATTGGCTGGTAAAATCAGAGCCGTTTAAATATTCGTGGGAGCAATTTGTTGCCGATGGAAAAACATTTTGGGATGGTGTGCGCAATAACGCTGCACGCCTGCATTTGCTTGCCATGAAAAAAGGCGATCAGGTTTTGTTTTATCACAGCAACGAAGGTCTTGCCGTTATGGGTATTGCTAAAGTCGAAAAAACNNATATTCCGACCCCACTGCTGACGATGCACGTTGGGTGGGTGTGGAGTTGACACCATTTAAAGCATTGAAGAAGCCTGTAACATTAGCGCAGGTAAAAGAAGATGCACGACTGAAAGATATTGCATTGGTGCGCATAGGCCGCCTGTCGGTAATGCCACTAAAGAAAGAAGAGTTTAATGTAATTTTAGAATTAAGTAAATAGTTTTTATGACGATAAAAAGAATTTTTTTAGCTGCTTTCTGTATGCTTGCCGTTTCTCTGGCAAATGCACAAACAGCCACCATCAAAGGGTTTGTTTATGCTGCCGAAAACGGTGAGCCGGTTCCCTTTGCAAGTGTTTTTCTGAAAGGAACAACCTTTGCATCATTTACAGACATTAACGGTTATTATTCCATGGTGAAAGTTCCTCCCGGAAAATACCGCGTTATGGCAACAACATTAGGCTACGACACAGCTTTTGCAGATGTTGAACTTGTTGCTGATGAAATGGAAAACCGCAAATTGGTGATGAAGAAAAAAAATGTCGAGTTGAAGCAGGTTGAAGTGTCAGCAGAAAGACAAACAAAAAAGACTGAAGTTAAAATTGCAGTAGAGTCTGTAACGCCTCAGGAAATTAAATCTCTTCCAAGTCTTGGTGCCGAAGGCGATCTGGTGCAGTACATGCAGGTAGTGCCCGGTGTTGTAAGCAGTGGCGATCAGGGTGGACAATTGTATATCCGTGGAGGAACACCGGTGCAGAACAAAGTGCTGCTCGATGGCATGGTCATCTACAATCCGTTTCATAGCATTGGTTTGTTTAGTGTGTTCGATACAGACATTTTAAAAAATACCGATGTTTATACAGCTGGTTTTGGTGCACAATATGGTGGTCGTATTTCATCAGTGATGGACATCACCACACGCGATGGAAATAAAAAACGCATTGGCGGAAAAGTTTCTACAGGCACATTTCTTTCTAAAGTTTTGTTGGAAGGACCGATAAAGAAAGCAAAAGACGAAAATGACGGAACAGCTTCCTTTATTCTTTCAGTAAAAAACTCCTACCTCGACCAGACTTCAAAAAGTATTTACAAATATGCTTCCGATGACGGACTGCCATATTCTTTCAATGATATTTATGGAAAAGTGGTAATCAACAGTGCCAGCGGAAGTAAGGTTAGCTTTTTTGGATTTAATTTTCTTGATAAAGTAAATTACAGCAAGGTAGCAAAATACGACTGGAGTTCTTCCGGTGGTGGAATGAATTTTGTGTTGGTGCCCGGTGCATCAAAAGTATTGTTGCGCGGTAACCTCGCTTTCTCCAGCTATAAGATTAAACTTACAGAAGCTGAGGAAAAACCCCGTTCCAGCTTAGTGAATGGATTTAACATGGGCTTCAACTGGCTTTACTTTTTAAATAATGACGAAATTAATTATGGTATAGAAGTGCAAGGCTTCAAAACCGATTTCGAATATTTTAATTATGCTAAGAGGCAAATCAATCAGACAGAAAACACGACTGAAATCGGAATCTTTTTTCGCTACAAAAAAATCATCAATAAACTTATCATTGATCCTTCTGTTCGCTTGCAGTATTATGCATCCATCTCTGAGTTTTCACCTGAGCCACGCCTTGGACTTAAATACAACCTTAGCGACAACATCAGACTTAAAGCTGCCGGTGGGCTGTACGCACAAAACCTGATTGCTGCCAACAGCGACCGCGATGTGGTAAATTTTTTCTATGGTTTCCTTTCTGCTCCTGACGATTTACCTTCTGAGTTTGATGGAAAGTCTGTTAAGAAAAAACTGCAGCTTGCCCGTCATGCTGTTGTTGGTGTTGAATATGATATCAATAAGTATTTTGATATTAACATCGAAGGTTATATTAAAGATTTTAATCAGCTTACCAACATCAACCGTGACAAGGTTTATGATGACACCGCAAACAACTTCGACAAGCCCGACTCCGTTAAGAAAAGTTTTATCATCGAAAAAGGATTTACACAAGGTGTTGACGTAGTACTGAAGTATGAATACAGAAGAATGTATGCATGGCTTGTTTATTCTTTAGGATTCAGCACACGCAATACAGGCAACTACGAATACGCTCCGCATTTTGACAGACGACACAATATCAACATCATTGGCTCATATAAGTTAGGTAAAAAACTTGACTGGGAAGTTGATGCACGCTGGAACTTCGGATCAGGTTTTCCTGTTACTTTAAATCAGGGCTTTTATCCTTATCTTAATTTCCAGGATGGACTTGCTACTGACTATACACAGAACAATGGCGAAATGGGTGTACTTTACGGACCATTAAATGAATCGCGATTGCCAACCTACCACCGTCTTGATATTTCAATCAAGAAAATTTTCTATCTTGTACGAAACAGCGAGTTGGAAGTGGTGGCAAGCGTTGTCAATGTTTACAATCGTAAAAACGTGTTTTATGTTGACCGNNTTTTAATTTTGCAAAGTCATGCTGCGTATTTTGTTGACAGGAAGTAATGGATTGTTGGGACAGAAAATTGTTTATGCAGCTTTAAAACGAAATGACATTCAACTGCTCGCAACTTCTAAAGGCGAAAACCGATTACATGCTAAAGCAGGCTATCAATATGCTTCAATGGATATTACCAACGCTGATGAAGTAACCGCCATCGTTGAGAATTTTAAGCCGCATTGTATCATCAACACCGCTGCAATGACCAATGTTGATGCCTGCGAAAAAGATCAGGAGAACTGCTGGAAGATGAATGTTGAAGCTGTAAAAACAATGACTGAGTTATGTCAGCGGCACAACATACATTTTATTCATCTGAGTACTGATTTTGTTTTTGATGGCGAAAAAGGCAACTACAGCGAAGAAGACGTTCCCAATCCGTTGAGTCATTATGCACGCAGCAAATATGAATCTGAAAAAGTTGTTCAACAGGCTAAAATAGATGCTGCTGTTTTGCGTACAATCATCATTTATGGAGTAGTGGACGACAAACAGCGAAGCAATGTTGTTATCTGGACAATAAATTCACTGCGTCAGCAAAAGGATATTAATGTTATCAGCGATCAGATTCGCTCACCAACACTTGCCGAAGACCTTGCCGATGCATGTGTACAGGCTGCATTAAAACGTGCAACAGGAATCTATCATGTATCCGGAAGTGAAACAATTAGTATTCTCGATATGGTAAACCGTACAGCAGATTTTTTTCAGTTGGATAAAAAATATATTCATCCCATCACTACGGCTCAACTCAATCAACCTGCAAAACGTCCTTTACTAACAGGTTTTAATATTGATAAGGCAAAACGTGAACTAAATTTTAGGCCTCACACATTGCAGCAAGGTTTGGAAATTGTAAAGAAGCAATTAGAAAATTAAGACAGACTATACAAGATCTTCATCAGGCATGTCGTTCATTCTTGAACCACGCGTGTAACGATTTTCTGCTTCAACATTCGGATTAGGCATTCTAACCTTACTGCTTTCATCAGTATAATGATAAGAAGGATCTTCTTGTCGCTTTACTTCAAGATCTTTAAACTTGGTNNGGACTCTCGAAGGTCGCTCAATTGCGGACGCTTAGAAGCTGTTCCGCGTTTTTCTACTTCACGACTCAACTGCGACAAGCAAATTATCGGAACTTCCAATTCTTTAGCTATCGCTTTCAAAGAGCGCGAAATGGTACTGATTTCCTGCTCACGGTTTCCATTGCGATTGTCTGTTCCTGCCACCATCAATTGCATATAATCAATGATGATGAGTTGTACTTTCTTTTCAGCAACAAGTCTTCTGCACTTGGCACGAAGTTCAAAAACCGATAATGCAGGCGTATCATCAATAAAAATAGGTGCATCAGAAAGTGGTACAATTTTGCTGTTTAGCTGTTGCCATTCATAGGGTTCTAATTGTCCTTTTCTTATGGACTCCGCAGAGATTTCTGCCTGTGCGGAAATCAAACGGTTTACCAACTGAACGCTGGACATCTCCAGAGAGAAAAACGCAACCGGCCTGTTGAATCGTATTGCGGCATTGGCTGCTAACGATAGGGTAAAGGCTGTTTTTCCCATACCGGGTCTTGCAGCAACAATAATCAAATCAGATTTTTGCCATCCTGCTGTTATCCTGTCTAAGTCGCTGAAGCCGCTTTCTACTCCTGTGATACCTTGTGTTTGTTTTGATGCAATTTCTATTTCCTTAATGGCTTTGGCAATAAGAGAATTCATGTTTTCGTAATTCCTGCGAATATTACCTTCAGCAATTGCAAATAAATTCTTCTCTGCTTCATCAAGCATCTTCAATACATCTGACGTGTCTTCGTATGCACTTTTTATAGTTTCGCTCGAAATACGAATTAACTCACGCTGAATAAATTTTTGAAGTATGATGCGTGCATGATATTCAATGTTGGCAGAAGAAGCAATTCTGTTGGTCAACTGTGTAATATAAAAAGCACCACCCACTAATTCTAAATCACCTGCTTTTTTTAAAGCATGTGTCACTGTTAAAATATCAATAGGCTCAGCTTTATGAAAAAGTTCATGTATTACTTTAAATATTTTCTGATGTGCTTCTTTATAAAAAGCTTCTGTATGTAAAACATCTATAACAGCTGTAAGGGCATTTTTCTCAAGCATTAATGCGCCTAATACTGCTTCTTCCATATCCACAGCCTGTGGTGGGATTTTGCCTAATCCTAATGCAATTTGTTGATTTGTTAACGACTTGGGAGCTACTTTCTTTTTTGCACTCCTGCCTGCTTCCACATTTTCTTCCATGAAGCAAATTTAGGCATTCGCAAGGCGCCTTGCTTCGAAAATATTTTTAAATAATTTTCAACACGTATTTAACAGAAAAATTTTGTATGCAAAAAAAATTAATGCACTGATAATATGGTGATTTCTGTTCTTCTGTTTTTTGCTTTTCCTTCTTCAGTGGTGTTTTCTGCCACGGGTTTTGTTTCTCCATAACCTTTGGAAACCAATCGAGAAGCTTCAATACCTGAAGTAATTAGATAATCACAAACCGATTTTGCACGTTTATCAGACAGTATCATATTAGCTTTGTCATCACCTACATTATCAGTGTGTCCTCCAATTTCAAGTTTTACAATTGCATTGCTTTTTATAAAACTCACTAACTTATTGAGTTCTGTTTTTGATTCGGGTTTTAGTGCTGCCGAGTTGGTGTCAAAGAAAATATTATTCAATGACATGGTACTGCCGTCTTTCACAGGTTTAAGTCTTACAATCAACTGCTTTGCATTTTTAATGTCAGCAAGTTTATCCATTTCAAAATGATCGGAGTAGAAAAGATATTTCCTTTTTGAAACATTCAGCATATAATTTTTTCCATAAGGCAAGGTCACCATAAATTCTCCTGTGTTTTTGTCTGAATATGATTCTACAACGGTTTTACCTGATTCAATGTCAATGATTTCAAATTTTGCATCGGTAGGTTTTTTTGTTTCATCATCATACACATATCCTATTGCATAACTCACAGGGTCAGGTTTAATTTTATCATATAAGTCGAAACTGTAAATATCCAAGCCACCCAATCCACCTTCTCTGTTACTGCTGAAATAGGCTTTATCTCCCGTAGGGCTGACAATTAATCCTGCTTCATTGGCAAATGTGTTTATTGGATATCCAAGGTTTATGGGTTTGCCCCACTGACCATCAGCCTGACGCTTGCTCATAAAAATATCTGAACCTCCCATGCCCGGCCATCCGTCAGAAACAAAATATAGCGTTTGGTTATCCGGGTGTATAAACACTGCTTCTTCTTTTCCTGCTGTGTTGATGTTGTTGTTTAGTTTCACCGGAGTACTCCATCCTTTTTCACTCACTTCACTCATATAAATATCCTGATCGTTGGTGCGGCTGTTACTGCCACGAACAAAATACAATGTCTTGCCATCGCTCGAAAACGAAGGTTGCGATTCCCATGCGCCCGTGTTCACCGGAGAGCCTAAATTGATTGGCTTTCCCCATGCATCACCGAATTTTCTCGAGTAATAAATGTCACATGAGCCTTTACTTTCAGGTCTGTCACATGCAGTAAAAAATATCAGTTGGCCATCGGCACTGTATGATGGTGCGCCTTCATTTAACGCTGTATTTACAGGTGCTCCCACATTTTTTGCCTTGCCCCAAGTGCTGTCTTGTTGTAATGTGCTGATATAAAAATCTTCCTGCCATTCATAAAGATCACTTTTAATCTTGCGAGTAAATAACATACGTTTACTATCCACAGTAATTGAAGGAAAATATTCATCCATGTCTGAATTTATGCCTGCACCTGCATTTACCGGTGAAAAAGGAACAGGATTTTGTATTGCTTTTTTAGCAAACTCGCAGGAGGCAATCAGGTTTTTTGCTTCTTCTTTCTTGTCAGCTTTCGCTGTTTCCATTTTTACAAATTCATTGAAATGAGTCAATGCATCATCATACCTTCCTGATTCCAGCTCGTATCTGCCTAATGCATAAAAATTGTTTGGAAAAAACCGGGGATTTATGGCAATTGCTTTTTTATAAGCTTCAATTGCTGCAGGTATGTTATTGTTGTCTGCTTGCAAATCGCCAAGCAGCATATAGGCTTCTATAAAAGCAGGGTCGGCTTTAATGGCGTTTTCTGTTTCAGATATTGCTTTGGCTGTCTGCCTCGAATCATAATATTTTAAAGCTTGTTCAAGATTTTTAACAGCCCTTGAAGAAGTTGATGTATAAGTTTGTTTCTGCGCAAATGCCGTAGCCGTTGCGAATGCAAACAGGATGATTAAAATTCGTTTAAACATTCATCTGAAAATTTGAATACAAATATAAAAACAGAACGTTTCTTTAATATGAAAGTATTGTTAGGGTTATTTCAGGACTAGATAAAACAGCAATAAAAAAAGCTGCCCTTTTGAAGCAGCTTTTTTTATTAATGATTGTGTTTTTTAATTCACAGATATACGTTGTTTTTTCAAACCATTTACTGTCTGCACCTCAAGCATGTAAATGCCTTTGGCAGGAGCATCAAGTTTTAAACGATAGGTTCCATTACCTGATGATATTAATTCTTTGTTTAGTACTACTGCGCCTTTTACATCAATTACACGAACCACAACATTTTCTTTCAGGTCGCTTTGTGGTACAACCAAAGTAAACTCTCCGTTTGATGGATTTGGGAACACCATTAAGTTATTGCCCGGTGTCATCACTTCTCTTATTCCTGTTGATGTACAAACAATTGGGAAAATAGCATGTGCAACATTTATACCCCATGAGCTAGTGGTGTTTGAATAAGCATACCATGTTCCGGTATCAAATTGCTCATACCCAGTACCGGGTACAGTGTTTCCGTCTCTGTTGGTAATAATAGCTAATGTATCGCCTGTATTATAGGCAAAATTCATACCTACATAATAATTACCCACTGCAATACTCACATTTGGGTTAAAATCAACTATTGTAGGTAATCCGCCTGTTGCATCAGCTGCAATTTGATCATAAGTGATATTTACACTGCCAATTGCAGTTCCGGGCATGCCACCAGTACCGCTTGCATTCCAAACTTTGGCACTTGCAGTTTGACCTGTACCTGAGGAGGTACCAACCCCAAAAAATATGATTGCACCATCTACCGTTGTGTTTGGTGTTGCGTTTGCATATTTATCAGCTTTGGATTGATCTAAATATGAATTGTGACCTGAAAGATATCCACTTCCAGGTGCAGTACCTGCCAAATAGATTGTAACAGTATCGGTTGCCAAAGCAAAGTTTGAAATAGTATCGCAAGAAGAAGTTCCACCTGCTGTAACTACAATATAGTTGTTTTTTGTAAGCGTATTACTGCCGTTAGCATTGGTAGCAGTCAAAGAAACATTGTAAGTACCTGCATTTGCATAAACTATATTGGTAGGGTTTTGTGCTGTTGATGATGATGGCGTTCCACCTGGAAATGACCATGACCAAGAGGTTGGTGAATTGGTGCTTTGATCAGTAAAGTTTACGCTTCCACCGGGAGCAATTGTTGTAGTATTGGCAGTAAATTGTGCAGTTGGGCCGGCAGAAGGTGCATTGCAACCTTGAGAAGTTGCTAATGGTGCACGATAAGTTCCGTTAGCCATTGCAATTTGCATTCTTGATTTTTGACCGGTAGTAAACATGTTTAGACATTTGTCATAACAGTAGTCCATATAATTCATCCACATGTCTCCATTTGGTCCATTCGCACAGGTTACTTGAGGAAAAGAAGGGCATGGATAAGGCGGATTTTGTCCACCATAATTTGCAGTTTGTTGTGTTGGCGTGTCACTCACATAGTCATTTCCACAATTGGCATCACCCCAAATATGACGCAGACCTAACCAATGACCAATTTCATGGGTTGCCGTACGTCCTTTATTATATAATGCATCCAATGTTCCAACACGACCAAAAGCTTTGTACCAAACAACAACACCATCATNNGGGAATGTTGCATGACCTAGTAATTGACTTCCTGATGATGAATAATCAGGAACAACCCAAATATTTAAATACTGTGTCGGATCCCAGATTGATGCCGGTTTTATTGTGCCATCAATGTATGTTTTTGTATATGGAGGTGCTGTCCAACCTTGTGTGTTTCTGTTAATACGATCAATGCCGTTTGTTGGGTTACCGCTTGGGTCGCGTTGTGCCAGACAGAAATTTATTTCACAATCTGCGGCAACGGCACCAAATACAGAAGGTGTAGAGGTAGTGTCCGGATTCAGTCTGCGGTAATCTTCGTTTAAGACAGCAATCTGTGAGTTGATTTGTGCATCGCTGATGTTTTGATTAACACCCACATTGGTTCCATTATGAATTACGTGAACAACAACAGGAATGGTATAAACCACTTGCATCTTATTTGCATTAGGTTCTTTCATTTTCGCGGCAAGCCACGTTTCATATTCCAATGGAAGTTCACCGGTTCCGCATTGGCGTTGTGTAATAGTTGGCTGTTCTTTGATGTTGATGCCAGCTTTTCTTTGTGCATTAGCCGAAATAATAGTTGTTGCGGCTAATAATGTTAGTAAAACTTTTTTCATTAATTTGATTTTATAATTTTCAAATAAAAATTCGGATGGTAAATGTAGAAAAAAATCAAATTCGCGAAGCAGATTTTGAAATTTAATTTGCATTTATTTTTATTTGTTTTTTCAATAGAAAGCATTTCATCATTTTGTTGTTTAATCCAGGCTTTAAATTAAACTTTTAGACCATTTACTTCATTTTAATGCTTGTTTTGCTGAACTTTGTACCGTGTTTAATCAGATAAGGTTAATAATTTTTAAAGAATGGAAATTAGAATGGCGCAACCGTGCTGCTATGGCCGGTCTTATGGTTTTTATTCTTTCAGGTGTTTATATCAGCTATCTCAGCTTTAAGAAAATTGTAGATGTTTCGGCCTGGAATGCTTTATTCTGGCTGCTTATTTTGTTTATGGCTGTAAATGCACTTGCAAAAAGCTTCATGGCAGAGTCGCGTGGTCTTCAGCTTTTCTATTATTCATTTCTGAATCCTTATGCCGTAATTTTAGGAAAGATAATTTATAATGGGTTGATGTTGTTTCTTTTCGGCATCATCACCTTTTTTATCTATGGAATTTTATTAGGTAATCCCGTACAGGACATGGGCATGTTTATCCTTACCGTTTTATTAGGTTGTTTCGGAATTTCATCTGTGCTGACTATGATTTCAGCTATTGCTTCACGTGCCGGACATCAGTCAAGCCTTATGGCAATTTTAGGCTTTCCTGTGCTGTTGCCTTTGCTCATTGTTTTAATTCACCTTTCAAAAAATGCTATTGACGGAATTGATTTTTCTGTGAATTTAAAATACCTGACAATGCTCACAGCTTTGAATTTGCTTGTGCCTTCTTTAGCCTACATTTTATTTCCCTACCTTTGGCGCGAATAATAATTCTTCATGTTGACATTTAAGTTCTTTTTTCATCATGCCTAATGTCTGGAAAATTGCTTGTGTAGTATTGCTCTATTTTACACTTTTTGCAGGATTCCTCATGCCTGTGCCTGAGTTACCTATCCTTAATGAATCCATTAGAAATTTATACTTCCATGTAACAATGTGGTTTGCCATGATCATCCACATGATAGTGACTATTATTTACAGCATTCGTTATTTGGCAGGCGGAAAAATTCAGTATGATTTAAAAGCTGAACAGTATGCCATAACAGGAATGGTATTTGGCATTGCAGGTTTAATTACAGGTATGATTTGGGCACGTTTTACCTGGGGTGCTTTTTGGGTTAACGATACCAAACTTAATGGTGCCGCTGCTGCCATGCTCATGTATGCAGCTTATTTTATTCTCAGACAATCAACAGAAGATGATACCAAACGTGCCAAACTCAGTGCAGTGTATTTAGTTTTTGCCTTTCCGCTGATGATGGCATTTATTTACATTCTGCCACGTATGACCGACTCACTTCATCCGGGCAATGGTGGTAATCCTGCTTTCGGACAATATGATCTTGACAATCAGATGCGCCTTGTTTTTTATCCTGCAATATTAGGATGGACATTGCTTGGTGTTTGGATAACATCAATTAGAATTAGAATTAAAAAATTATGGAATTCTCACGAAAACTAAAGATACTTTTTTCTGTTTTAATGTTAGTTGCAACAAATGTGTTTGCACAAACAGAAAGTGCATTGGACGAAACCTTCCGCAGTAATGGAAAGATTTATGTGGTGGTTGCAGTGCTTGCAGTTGTGTTAGCAGTTTTGTTTATCTACTTAATAAGTATTGACAGAAAATTAAAAAGAACTGAAGATAAATTGAAGAATAAATATTAAAAACAGACATGAAAAAATCTTATATCATAGCCATGGTACTTATAGCAGTTGCATTTGCTGCTATCATCAGCACGGTGAGCGACTCCGGTACCTATGCCAATTTCAATGAAGCATCATCGCATGAAGGTAAGGTGTTTCATGTTGTAGGTAAACTCAACCGCGACAAGCCTTATGAATACCATCCTGAAAAGAATGCCAACCTTTTCACTTTTTATCTGTACGATAACAATGGCAATGAAAGAAAAGTGTTGCTCAACAAAGCCAAGCCACAAGACTTTGATAAATCAGAACAGATTGTAATCATTGGCAAAATGAAAGGCGAAGAGTTTATTGCTTCAGATATTTTGTTGAAGTGCCCCAGCAAGTACGCTGACGAACAACAAAAAAGTTAATCTTTATTTTTTATTTAATACGCAACGGTTGTTAAACAACAATCAGAATTATTTTTTTCGCTTTTCAAAACGACATAACCCCTCATCAAGATATTTGGTGTAGGTTTTTATGTCAGGAGTATAACCACGTGGCTCAGCAAGAATTTTTCCCTGATGATCTAATAAAACATAATAAGGTTGCGAATTTGTTTTGTAAACATTCGTTTGCAAATCACTCCATTTATTACCAATAGTTTTTATTTTTTTACCCGTAGTTGGAGAAACATATTGTTTGTTTTCCGGAAGTTGCTCCTTGTCATCAACATAAAGTGAAATGAGAACATATTTATCAGAAAGTCTTTTCAGCACTTCCGGATCGCTCCATACATTGTCTTCCATTTTACGGCAGTTTACACAACTCCATCCTGTAAAATCAACCATCACCGGTTTGCCTACAGTTTTGGCATAGGCCATACCTGCATCATAATCGTGATAGCAGTTTAAGTTATGCGGACAATGATTGCTTGATTTTTCTGTCACCCATTCTTTATAAAATTCCGGTGGAGGAAAACCACTGATCATTTTTAATGGTGCGCCCCATATTCCGGGAATCAGATACAGTGTAAATGTCAGTGATATGATGGCAAACATCAGTCGGGGAACAGAAATATGTTTTACATCGCTGTCATGAGAGAATTTTAATTTTCCCAGCAAATAAAAGCCCAGCATACCGAAAATGATTACCCAGATAGCGATAAAAATTTCACGCTTTAAAAATCCCCAATGATAGGCAAGGTCAACATTTGATAAGAATTTAAATGCCAATGCCAATTCTATAAAACCGAGTGTAACTTTTACGGTATTGAGCCACCCTCCTGATTTAGGCATTGAGTTTAACCACCCCGGAAATGCAGAAAACAAACCAAATGGCAATGCAAGTGCTAAGGCAAATCCTGTCATTCCTATAATTGGCCCTAAATAGCTTCCATTGTGTGCAGCTTCAACCAACAAGGTGCCGATGATGGGTCCCGTACATGAAAAAGAAACCAATGTCAAAGTAAAAGCCATAAAGAAAATTCCTATCAATCCTCCTCGGTCAGATGCACTATCGGCTTTGTTAACCAACCAGCTTGGCAGCACAATTTCAAAAGCACCAAAAAATGAAAATGCAAAAATCAGGAAGACAATAAAAAATGTCATATTAAAAAAGACATTGCTTGCCATATCATTAAGTGCATCACTGCCTAAAGTTACTGTCACCAAAAATCCGAGTCCAACATAAATAACAATGATAGAAATAGAGTAGATTAATGCATTCATCAATCCTTTCTGACGCGAACCGCTGCGCTTCGTAAAAAAGCTTACTGTCATAGGTATCATCGGAAAAACACAGGGCGTAAGTAAAGCTAAAAAGCCACCTAAGAATCCTGCAATAAAAATACCGAGCATACTTCTGTCAGTTGCAGTTGTTGTTGTGCCATCGCCACAGCCCGGCTCAAGCTCTGATAGCTGTGCAACTTCTGTAAAAACACTGTCGTTTTGTGCCGCAGCTGTTGCAGAATCAATACGTTCCGGTGGCATCACTGCCTGTGCAGTGTCTGTAACTGTCGGTGTTGCATTGTTTACAGGAACTGCAAGTTCTGTTGTTGCACACGATTTTTTCTTGCCATCATTCAAATCAAATTTAAAGTCTATATCTGTTGGCGGAAGGCATTTTTCATCATCACAGGCCATAAACGTCACAAAGCCTGTAATGCTGAATTTTTTTCTGGTGTTGATTTTGATTTTCTGTTTAAACTCTGTTTCACCATGAAAAAATTTAAGCTTCATCTGAAACTGCTGATCAAAAACTTCCTCTGCATGTCCTTCTTTTACTTTACCTACTGTAGTGTATTCGGGCGAATGATTAAAAGTAAAACTTGTGGGTATAGGCCCGTCAGCGCCATTGATGGTTTGAGAATAGATATGAAATTTATCTACCGTTACAGCTTTCAATATCAGTGTGGCTTCACAACTGTCTGTCTGTTCTACTCTGAAACTCCACTTGGCACCTTCAAAAATCTGTGCCTTGCTGCCAGTACTGAAAAATAATATGATGGCAGTTAAAATAATTCTCAAACTTTGTTGCATAGTCAAATTTAACTTCACCGGATTGTCCGGTTTTAAATGTGGCACAAAATAACAAAATCAAAGCATTATGGAATGTAAGTTTTGTAACAAAGTCAGTTTATTTTGTCACCTCTGAGTAATCTGTAATGCCTGCGCGCTTCAGCAATGAATACACTTGAAGGATATTTGTCTATAAACTGCTCATAAGTGCTTTTGGCTTTTTCTGTGTCCTTCAGATTGTTTTCATAAATGCTGCCAATTCTGAACAAGGCATCATCTGCAAGTACACCGTCAGCATAGTTTTTTACAATGTCGCTGTAAAGTGCAATGGCTTTTTCAAAATCTCCTTTTGTAAAATAAATTCCTGCTTGTTTAAACCATACATTGGCTGTAATTTTTCTGCCCGGATAAAGTACAAGTATGCTGTCTAATGTTTGCAATGCAAGGTCGTTTTTATGCTGAAAGGCATGTAATTCTGCACGCGAATAAATCTGCAAGGGCTCTGTTATGGAATCGTCACCAATGTTGTCTGAAATAAGTAAGGCAAGGTCAAGTGCATCGTTAGAAATCAGTTGTGAAGTAGCTTGCTTCAACACATTCAATTGTGCTGCTGCCCATTCAAATTCTCCTAAGTAATAGGATAGACGTGCATTGCGGAATTTGGCTTCGCGACCAATGGCATCGTGTTTAAAATCTTTGTCAACCTGCGAGTAGGTGAGTGAGGCTTCCCACAAGTCGCCATCTAAAATCATAATGTCGCCTAATGCTAATTTTACTTCTGCAATATAGTTAGGTGATAAGGCAGGCATGGCAATTACTTCTTCTAGAATTCTGCGCCCTTCAGCAACTTTATCAAGATAAAATGCTTCTAACTGCGCTTGTTTTACCATCAACGGTGCCGTGATTGAATTTCTACCCAATTCCTGCAGTGTTTCCGTAAATTGTTTTTCTAATGTCAGCAATTCGGCCTGTGTGTAATGGCTTTCTGTTGTTTTTTCAAAAGCTGCACTTAGCATGGCAATTTTTGCTCTGATGTAAAGTGGATGACTACTTCCTTTTGCAACAATGTAATCAAAACATTTTTCTGCAGTTGTCCACGCCTGATTCGAAATACAAATTTCGCCTAAGGAATAAATTCTGTTACCGGTGTCACCTGTTTTTTTGTCTAATGCTTTTGCCTGAATCAATGCCGATTCAAAATCTTTTTCCTGCATAAAAAGCCAATACAAAAACTCACTGTAAATGAGTTGTGATGGCTCACGCTGAATTTTACGAAGTAAGGATAGGCGCAACAAATTTGCAAGATTCGAATCGCTGTCCTGACTTAGTTTGTATTGCAGCACCGATTGAACATTGGCCTGAAACATGGTGTTTTCAGTCATGATGTCTAAATATTCATCAATCATTTTTTGTGTTTCGCCTTTCCGGCCATACAATTCTGCAATATCAAAACCAAAATTATTGTCAGGCACCATACTTCTTCCTTTCAGAAAAGTTTCCAAGGCTAAGTCAGGTTTGCCGCTCATAATAAAACTATTGGCAACTGCGTA